>JANOAF010000483.1:0-9518 GCA_031411015.1 Opitutaceae bacterium
CGCGGGACTGCTCCAGCTCGGTGCGGCGCTCGCGCTGGGCATGACTTTTCCCGAGCATCCCGTGAGCCTATTCGTTGGGTTCACGTTCGTGGCGTTCGCCTTCATCGGGCTTGGCCTAGTAATTGCGACGCTCGCCGACAATGTCCCCGCCGTGCAGGCGCTCGGGCAGTGCATTTTCCTCCCGATGCTGATCATCGGCGGCGTGGCGGTGTCGCTCGCGAGCCTGCCGCTCTGGGCGCAGCACGTCTCGGCGTTTTTCCCCGGGCGCTATGCGGTCGAGGGCTTGCAGGCGTGCTTCACCGGGCGCGGGTTCGCGGGCATGCGCTTCAGTCTACTCGCGCTCGGGCTCATCGGCGTGGCCGGCTGCCTCGCGGGCGCGAAACTTTTCCGCTGGGACGCGCAGCAACGTTTCGCCACCCGCACCGGCAAACTCTGGCTGCTCCCCGCCTTCGCCGCGTGGATTGCCGTCGGCCTACTCGCTGAGTGGCGTGGCCGGATCGCGATTCCGGTCGATAAGGAAACAGTATCACCCGTTGCGCCGGCCACCGCTCCCGCCGCCGTCACACCAACACCCGTTGTCGCTTCGACGCCTCCACCCGAAACCGCGCCTGTCGTCACGCCTCCGCCCATGCGTCCGCTGACGCCGCCGCCACCCGATCCGGCGTGGATGAAAATAACACCGCAGGACACCGCCGGCCTCGATTATCACGTGCCGCCCGACCAAGGCATCGTTTCGCCGTTTGCCGCCATCGACGAGGAGCCGGAGGATTTCATGAAGGATCAGGTCACGAGCGTGCGAAACAAGATCGCCACATGGCCGCCCGGTGCCGAGGGCGACGACCTGCGCTGCATCCGCAATCTGCTCTACGTCGCCGCCGTGCCCGACGCGATTCAGATGCCCGTCGAGCGCTACCTGCCCCGCGTGGTTTATGAGCACCTCATCAGCACCTACCCCAAGGAAAAGCTGACGAAGATTCTCACCTACATCGCGCTCCACCCCGAGGAAGGCATGGTCGTCGACGACATCTCCGACCTCGGCGTCGAAGGCACCGCCGGCGATCCCCTCGTCGTCCGCGAACGCGCCTACCTCTACGCGATCAAAATCATCGCCCGGCTGACGGGCCGCGTGCCGGAGTGAGGGGTTGGCCCGTCACGGCAGTGCCTGCCACGGGTCGAGGAGTTTCACCTCCGCACCGGCGAAATCACTCACGTTCCGCGTAACCAGCGTGAGGTCGTGCGCCAGCGCAGTGGCCGCGAAGAAACTGTCCATCGTGGGCAAGGTCCGGCCGCTACGTGTTGCCCGGCATTGCAGGTCGGCCCACCGTTTCGTCACGAGCGCATCGATGCTGAGAATGCGTCCGACAAAGCTGGGTTCGATTTCCTTTTCCAACCACTGGAGTAGCGCGCGGCGTTTCTTGCCGTCGCCGAGCAGTAGAATACCGCGCCTTAGTTCCCCCAGCGTCAGCGCGCTAATGAAGAGCGTTTCGTCCGGCTGCGCCGCGAACCACTCCATCACCCGGCCATCGGGACGCGGCCGCGTCGGCTCGCTCACGACGTTGGTATCGAGGAGAAAACTCACAGCGACACGGCACGCGGCAGATCGCGGCTGCGGGAAAGGTCGAGCGCACTCAAGTCGCCCGGACACGCCCGAAGGGCAGCGAGAAGGGTTTTGCGCTTCGGCTCCGTTCGCCGCCAGTCCTTCACGCTGGCGATTACGACAAAAGGCCGGCCGTGCTTGGTAACCACCTGCGGTCGGCCGCGCGCGGCCATTTCCGCGACGGCGCTGAATTCACTCTTCGCCTGCTGTAGTTGCCACGTGTTTTTCACGGCCGGAACCTCACCCGTTCTGGTCAGTCTGTCTAGAATATTTTGCCGTCACCCGTATCCCGCCCGCCAGCCAGATCATTTTGAAGTTCTCTCCGGCACTCGCCTCGTCCTTCATCGCCCTCCCCATCTTACCTTATGGCTTCCCCCAAACGTCTCGGCGTCGGTTTCATTGGCAGTGGTTTCATCACGCGGTTCCACATCCAGTCGTGGCTCGCGGTGCGTGATTCCGACATCCTCGGCATCTGGAGTCCCAATCCGAAAAACGCCGCCGAGGCCGCGGCGCTCGCCCGCTCGCTCGGGGTTGGGCAGGCACGCGCCTACAAATCGATAACCGAGATGGTCGCCGATCCGGCGATCGACGCGCTGTGGATTTGCGGGCCGAATCACAAACGCGTCGAAAACCTCGAGGAGATCGTCGCCGCGCTGGAGGCGGGCAGGGGCACGCTCAAAGGGATCGCCTGCGAAAAGCCGCTCGCCCGCAACGTCGCCGAGGCGCGGCAGTGCGTGAAGTTGATCAAGCGCGCGGGCGTGTTGCACGGTTACCTCGAGGATCAGTTGTTCACGCCGGCGTTGATGAAGGGTCGGGCGCTCACATGGGCCCGCGGCGCCGCGATCGGCGGGCGGCCTTATCTCGCACGCGCGGCGGAGGAGCACAGCGGGCCGCACATGCCGTGGTTCTGGCAAGGCGAGCTGCAGGGCGGCGGCGTGCTCAACGACATGATGTGCCACAGCGTCGAGGTCGTGCGCTATCTGCTCAGCGATCCGAAGAAACCGCGCGGCAGTATCCGGCCAGTAAAGGTCACCGCGCACATCGCCTCGCTCAAATGGTCGCGCCCGGAATACGTGAAAATTCTTAAGGAGACGATGGGGCGCGGCGTCGACTATGCGAAACGGCCCTCGGAGGATTTCGCGCGCGCCACCATCGAGTATGTCGATGACGCCGGCCGCCCGCTCATCGGCGAGGTCACCACGTCGTGGAGTTTTGTGGGCGCGGGCCTGCGGTTGAGCACCGAGCTGTTGGGGCCGGAATATTCATTCTCCCACAACTCGCTCAACACGGGCACGCAGCTCTTCCTCAGCCGTCGCATCACCGGTGCGGCCGGCGAGGATCTCGTGGAAAAACAAAACGCCGAGCAGGGCCTGATGCCCATCGTCGGCAACGAGGCGGCGGAATACGGCTACGAAGCCGAGAACCGCCACTTCGTGCAGTGTTTCCTCGAGGGCAAACAACCGGAGCTGACCTTCGACGATGGTCTCGAAGTCGTCGAGTTGCTCATGACCGCCTACATGAGCGCCGAGCAGGGCCGCACGCTGCCCTTCCGGCCGAAGGGCCTGGAGAAATTCATCCCCGCCGTGGCGCGCGGGGTGTGGAAACCCTGACCGGAGTTTTTCCCCCGAAACACACGAGCGACCCGAAAGACGTCCCGTCCGCGCCGGTCGCGTGAAGAAGGGCAGGTCCGTGACCCGCCCTCGGCGCGAAGACTCAGCGTGCAAAAGGGCAGGTCACAGACCTGCCCTACTTCGAACCGCGCCAAGTGCCATCGGGTATTTCAGCCGTCATTAAATTTTTTCGTGTATTTCGAGTGTTTCGTGGTTCCTCCTCTCCGTCTCTCCCCATGACCAATCCCCAATCCACCCCCCGCGGTTCGCTCTTCACGATGATGGCGCTCGAGTTTTTCATCTGGGGCGCGTGGCTCCCGCTGATCTTCGGGTATCTGCCCAGCCTCGGGTTCACGCCCGGGCAGCAGTCGCTCATCCTGAACGCCTTTCCCGTCGCCTCGATCGTCGGCATGTTTTTTAGCAACCAGTGGGCGGACCGGAAATTCAACCCGGAGAAATTCCTCGCGTTCTCCCACCTCATCGGCGGCCTCGCGATTCTCGGCTGCGGCTTCACGAAGGACTTCACGTTTTTCTTCCTCCTGATGCTCGTGCACTGCCTGCTCTACGTGCCGACGATCTCGATCACCAACTCGATCGCCTTCGCCAACATGAAGGACCCGGCCAAGGAATTCGGTCTCGTGCGGATGGGCGGCACGGTTGGGTGGATTCTCGCGGCGTGGCCGTTCACGTTCATCTTCGTCAATTGGGATGCCGTCGCCGCCGCGAAGACTTCCGGTTTCGTTGACTGGCTCGGCGCGGCTCTGGCCAACCCGCTCTCAGGTGACGCCGCGAAGGCGGCGACGAAGTGGACCTTCATCGTGGCCGGCCTCGCCTCGCTCGCGCTCGCCGCCTTCAGCCTCACGCTTCCACGCACCGAGCGCAAAGCCCCGGCCGCCGGCGGCGGCGGTTCCCTCGCATGGCTCGAAGCGCTCAAGCTGCTCAAACATCCTTTCGTCCTCGTGCTGTGGCTCGTGACGCTCGTCGATTCCTTTGTCCACAACTGCTATTTCAGCTGGACGGGCGTCTTCCTCGGCACCGCCAAGGAGGCGGGCGGCGTGGGCATCGCGCCCAACTGGATCGCTCCCATCATGAGCATCGGCCAGATCGCGGAAATCGGCACGATGTTTGTGCTCGGTGCGACCCTCAAGGCGCTCGGCTGGCGCACGACGATGATCATCGGCATCCTCGGCCACGCGGCGCGTTTCGCCGTCTATGCGTTCATGCCGGAGAGCGCGGGCGCGATCATCCTCATCCAAGTGCTGCACGGCATCTGCTACGCGTTTTTCTTCGCGACGGTTTATATCTTCGTCGACGCGTATTTTCCGAAAGACATTCGCACGAGCGCGCAGGGCCTCTTCAACCTCCAGATCCTCGGCGTCGGCGCGCTGCTCGCCTTCTCGATCTGCCCGTGGCTCATGCAGTCGGTCTACACGAAGGGCAGCATCGTCGATTTCAAGGGCCTGTTCATGGTGCCCCTCGCTGCGGCCTCGATTGCGGCCATCGCGCTCGCGCTGTTCTTTCATCCGCCGAAGACTGCCGCCGCCGGCTCCGCCACGGCTGCACCGCACTGAGTCATGAGGTCCGGAGGTTTTTTCAAAATACCAATCTTACCCGATCTGGTTCGGGTGGGCAGCTCGCTTGCGAGCGCGGTTTCGGCGCGCGCAAGCACGCTGGCCTACGGGAAGCCGAATTTTCGAACGCGCTCTGGCCTGCTCCGCCTCGCGACATTCGCCACGGTGCTCGGCAGCGCCGCCCCGGGGTTTGCCGCCGAGCCCGCGCTGCGGAAGATCCGCGATCTCGTCATCTATGAGGACGCGACCTTTTACTCGGCGTTCCCCTCCGTCGTTTGCCGACCCGACGGCGAACTGTTGGTCGCGTTTCGCCGCGCGCCCTCGCGCCGAGCGCTGGGCGAAAAAAGCGAATCGCACGTCGATCCGACCAGCCATCTCGTGCTCGTGCGCTCGCGTGACGGCGGCGAAACATGGACCAAGACACCCGAGTTGATCTACGCGCACGCGTTCGGCGGCTCGCAGGATCCTTGTCTGCTCCAGCTCCGCGATGGCACGTTGCTCTGCGCGAGCTATGGGTGGATGTTGCTCAACCCCGAAGGCTCGGCGAGCCGGCCGAAGCCCAATCACCAGAGCAAATCGGGCGCCCATTTCCTCGGCGGCTACCTCGTGCGCTCGACGGACGGCGCCAAATCGTGGCAGGGCCCGATCTATCCGCCGCACATCGCGCCGGAGCTCAACCTCGATCCCCATGGTCGGCCGCTCCCCGCCTACAATCGCGGCGCGCTCTGTGAAGGCGCCGACGGCCGCGTATTTTGGGCCGTGGCCGCCAACGACACCGAGAATGCCCGGAAAACTTCGGTGCATCTGCTCGCTTCTGCCGACCGCGGGACCACGTGGAGCTACTCCGCGCCTATCGCCGTGGACGCCAAAGTCACCTTCAACGAAACCTCGATCTACGAAACGCCCAAGGGCGATCTCGTGGCGTTTCTGCGCACGGCGAACTTCGACGACCACGCGTGTCTCGCGCGCTCGACCGACGGCGGGAAAACGTTTCAGCCGTGGCAGGACATGGGCTGGAAAGGCCACCCGCTCAACGCGCTGCGCCTGCCCGACCAGCGCGTGCTCCTCACCTACGGCTACCGGCACAAACCCTTCGGCATCCGCGCCCGCGTGCTCAATGCCGAATGCACCGACTTCGCCACCGCGCCAGAAATCGTGCTGCGCGAAGACGGCGGCGGGTTCGACCTCGGCTACACGTGGCCCGTCATGGTCGATTCGAAGCACGTGCTGGTCGTCTACTACTTCAACGTCGCCGACGGCCCGCGGCACATCGCAGGGACGGTCTTGGCGATCGAGTAGGGTGATTCTCCGCGAAGGAGCCTTGTCTTGTTGTGGGCGGGGTGCCCTCACCCCGCTGGTTCGCACTCGCGGCTGACAACCCGCGGGGTGAGGGCACCCCGCCTACATCGGACAGATCCCTTACGTCGCACTCTTGGCATCCCTTCGATTCCGTGCGTGCGTAGCCCGTGCCTCGCACTCTGACCGATCTCACGCAGCCCGATCTCGAGCATCTGCTCGCGACGTGGGGCTTTAAACCCACTCACGCCGCGCGCGTGCTGCGCGGGTTCTATGCGAGCGGTGGTGAACTCGCCGATGATCCCGCGCGACCTTTTCCCGCGGGTCTGCTCGCAAGACTGCGTGCCGAGCTGTGTAGTCTCGATTCGGCCGCCGCGTTCGCGCCTGCACTCGCGGTGCGTCAGGTCGCGGATGATGGCACCACGAAACTCCTCCTCCGCCTCGCCGATGCGCGCACGGTTGAGACGGTGCTGATGCCGGACTTCCGCGCCGATCGCGCGGCGGGCTGCGTGTCGTCCCAGGTCGGCTGCGCGATGGGCTGCGATTTTTGCGCGACGACCAAGACCGGGTTCGAGCGCAATCTCACCGCCGGGGAAATCGTCGCGCAGTTTCTGGCGCTGCGGCGCGAGGCGCACGCGAGCGGCCGCAAGCTCCAGACCCTCGTTTTCATGGGCATGGGCGAGCCTTTGCTGAATCTCGACGCCGTGCTCGCCGCCGTCGATCGCATCGCCGACAACCGCCTCGGCGCGCTCGGCTGGCGCCAGATCACAATCTCGACCGTCGGCATCGTGCCGGGCATCGACGCGCTCACCGCCACCGGGCTGAACGTCCACCTCGCCGTCTCGCTCCACGCCCCCGACGACGCCACGCGCGCGCAGCTCCTCCCGATGGGAAAACGCTTCGCCATTGCCGATATCCTCGCCGCCGCCGATCGGTTTCAAGCGAGCCGCGGCCGGCCGGTGACGATTCAATATTGCCTGCTGAAAGGGGTGAACGATTCACCCGAACACGCGCGCACGCTCGCCGCCACGCTCGGCACGCGCCGGATGCACGTGAACCTCCTGCGCTACAACCCCACCGGCCTCAGCCTGCGCGGCCTCACCTACGAACGGTCGAGCGATGAGACCGCCGACGCCTTCGTGGCAATGCTCCGCGAGCGCGGCGTCGTCGCCCACTTCCGCCGCTCGCGCGGCCCCGACATCGACGCTGCCTGCGGGCAGTTGCGCGAACGGATGATGCCAAGTAGGGCGGGTCTGTGACCCGCCCTTTTCACGCTTTGAGCATCCACCCCCGAGGGCGGGTCACAGACCCGCCCTACCTCAAACCGCCGCGGTCAGCGCATCGCGCGAGCCTCAGCTACCCCGCGAGAAACCCCACGTCCAGCTTACTGCGCGCGCGCTTGCCGTTGGTGGCGACGAGCTCGATGCCGTCTTTCACGACGCGGATGTCCTGCACACGATCAAAGCCGGCCGGAATCGCGGCGACGCCGAAGACATAGCGCACCTCGGTCGGTTTTTTCGGATCGAGCGTGAGCGTCGTGGGGATGCCGCGGCGGTTGAGCGGATTCGGTTTCGCCGACTCGGCGAGGCCGAGGTGGAAATAGCCCGTGATATCCTCGATGCCCATGACCGAGGTGTGCCGGCCGTTCCACGGCGCGTAGTGGCGGCCGCCGTTGGAAATCCACAGGATGGTGTGTCGCAGCACGCGCGGGTCGCGCAGCGCAAAGTAGGCGTAGCGCTCGCCGGGAAACGTCACGGCATTCCACGCGAGGGGCAGCGTCGCATCCGCCGTGAGCATCACGAGATCCTCGAAGCCGCGCCGCGCCGGGTAGCGCGAGAGATCGGTCGTGCCGCCGGCGAGAAGCGGCACGCGCTCCAGCGAGCGAAACGTCGCGCCGGGGCGCAGCGCTTGGTAGCCGCGGTTCTCCGGGCGCTCAAACGCCTCGGGAAAAACCTGCGCCCGCGTGAAACGGCTCGTGCTCACGACGCCGCTGCCCTCGGCCTCCGGGAATTTCAGCATCGCGTGATGGCCGACACTCATCGGCCCGCGCGCGCCCGAAATCACGTGGCGCTGGTAAACCGCGGTGTGACCCTCGACGAGCGTCAGGTGCTTGCCCACGTAGCCAGGGCGCACCGCGAGATCGAGGCTGGCATGGAGCGTCACGCGGCCGGCGGATTTCTCGCTGGCGGCGAGCGTCCAGTTCGCGTTGGCCGTCTCGCCGTGCGGTGGATGCCGCTCGCCGCGCCACGGCGTGCCGTTGCCGCCGAAGGGCGCGCAGAAAAAATCTCCACGCAGCGCGGCGAGCAGCGCCGGCGTGCCGGGCGCGAGTTTCTCCTCGGCCCACGGCGCGACGGAGAACGGCGCGACTGTGCGCCGCCCGAGTCGAAACTCCACCGGCGCGAGCTGACCGCCCAGCTGCGTGAGGCAGGCCTGCACGTGACTCGATTGAAGGGACCACGACGGCTGGCCGTGGAGTGTGCGCAACGGGACGACGCTCATGAAGCCCGCGAGCGTTTGCGTCGCGCGCGCGGCTGGCAAGTTTGGAGGCGCGGGCGAGCGGCGAATCGCGCTTGATGCACGATACGGTGCTTCTAGGTTAGACGACCAAGACCGAGAAAATGGGAGCCCGCTACAAAGCCAAATGCGACCGGTGTCACTACCGTGGGCTACTTGACGATGTGCTTCGCAGCTACGAACTCGCCGAACACGTCACCCTCAACGTCAAACGTGGAGCTGCTTGGTGCCCCCGCTGTCAGGCCGTCATCTGGGCCGAGGTTATCCCGTCTCTCCCCGACATTGAACGCCGGATTGCTGAGTGTGAGCGGCGCGATCCAAGCGTGATTGAAACGGCGCTTCCATCGGTCAACCGTCTTGAAGAGCTTCGCCGACGCGCCGATTGGTTAAAGACGCGCACGACTCCGGCTCGTTGTTTGGAGTGTGGCACTACGGACGTTACTGCTATGACGACCGGACACTCCCGTTCGGGTAACGAGAAGTGGACTTTGTCCCCGCATCCGAATTGCGGCGGCACTATTTCTGTCTTCAGCGAGCCTACTCTCAGCCTAGACCGACGCTGGACTCGCTACACACCAGACGGTCTCCGAATTGGTGACTACTCGATGTCACCATCCAAAGGTGCAGTTTTCCAGCGGCCAAACACGCACTAGACGCAGGCATCACACTTTCACCCCCACTCACCGCGCCTCATTCCCCACCGCCGCCCCTCCGAGCCGTTCCGCCAGTTGCGCCTGATAGAGACTGCGGGGCAGCACGGGGGCGCCGCTCGCTTCGATCACGCCCGGAGCGGCATTGGGCGACCAGTCGCCGGCGACAAATTTTCCCACGGATCCGATCGCGTAGTTTTGGGCGGTGGGCGGTTGTTGGAGGACGAGGGTTTTGCTCGTGCAGTTCCAGAGCACCTGTTGCGCGCCGGCCCAGCCGTGG
>JANOAF010000484.1:0-6106 GCA_031411015.1 Opitutaceae bacterium
TCTGTGACCCGCCCTCGAACACTCAACGTGCAAAAGGGCGGGTCACAGACCCGCCCTACTCCCGAAACGCTGGCCGCCTCATCGTGGCGTGATCATTGCCAGAATCTACTTCATCCGCGCGCAGATGCGGTGCTGCGGACACGTGACGAGATGGTCGTTCACCATGCCGGTGGCCTGCATGAACGCGTAGCAGATCGTGGTGCCGACGAATTTGAAACCGCGCGCGAGGAGATCTTTGCTGAGGGCGTCGCTCTCAGGCGTCCGGGCAGGGACATCACCGCGCCCGCGCCGGCGGTTCACGATCGGCCGGCCACCGACGAACTGCCACAGATAGCGATCAAAGGTGCCGAACTCCTTTTGCACGGCGAGAAACGCCTTCGCGTTGCCGATGGTCGCGGCGATTTTCAGGCGATTGCGCACGATGCCGGCATCGGCGAGGAGGGCGGCAACTTTCTTCGCGTCGTAGCGCGCAATTTTCTCCGCGTCGAAATGATCGAACGCGCGGCGGTAGTTTTCGCGCTTGGCGAGAATGGTGGACCAGCTCAGCCCGGCCTGCGCGCCCTCGAGGATGATCAACTCGAACAACGCGCGATCGTCATGGAGCGGCACGCCCCACTCGGTGTCGTGATAGACGATGTCGAGTGGTTTGACGGCCCAGGGGCAGCGGGAATGGGAAAGAGTTTTTGGCATGGTGCGAACAATCTACCGGATCGCTGTGACAACCCTGTGTCAGGAGCAAGCGCGGGAAAGTTCTGGAGCAGTGGGGAAGGCTTGGTAGCGTCGGGATAATGAACCGCACCGACCGGCTCGTCGCGATGGTGATGCACCTCCAGGGGCGCCGGCTGGTGCGCGCGGAAGACATGGCGGCGCACTTCGAAGTGAGCGTGCGCACGATTTACCGCGACATCGCTGCGCTCGGCGAAGCGGGCGTGCCGATCGCGGGGGAGGCGGGCGTGGGCTACAGCCTCGTGCCCGGCTATCATCTGCCGCCGGTGATGCTCACGGGCGATGAGGCGTCGGCGCTGTTCGTCGGCGGGGAGATGGTGCGGCAGTTTGCCGATGCCTCGCTGAGCGCGCCGATCAATGCCGCGCTCGACAAGCTCCGCGCGGTGCTGCCCCGGGATCGGCAGGAGCAGGTCTCGCGACTCACGCGCCAGACGGTTGTCATGGGACGGCGGGGTCACGCCGGCGTCGATCCTGCGGCGCAGCCCTGGCTGCTGGCGGTGCAACGCGGTGTGGCGCAGCGCCGCGTGCTGCGGCTGGCTTATCGCGGCGCAGGGCGGACGGACGAAACCTGTCGCGAAGTCGAGCCGCTCGGGATCGTTTTCTACGGCGGGGCGTGGTATCTGGTCGCGTGGTGCCGGCTGCGGCAGGACTACCGGCATTTCCGCACCGATCGCGTGCAGCGGCTGGAGATGCTGACGGAATCGCTGCCGGCGCGGCCGGATTTTTCCCTCGCCGATCATCTCGCGGAAAAAATGGAGAGTGCGGAGACCGTGCCCGCCCGCGTGTGGCTGGCGGTGCGGGTGCAGGAGCGCGCGCGCAGCGAAAGCTACGCGACGCTGGTGGAGGAGCGGCCGCGCGACGGCGGTGCGGAGTTTTCCCTCTACACGTTTTCGCTGGAGTGGCTCGCGCGCTGGATTCTCGCCTTCGGGCGCGACGCCGAGGCGCTTGCGCCCGTGGAACTGCGCTAACTCGTGCGCACCGAAGCGGAGGCGGTGACGGCCCGGCACGCGGATGTGCCCGCGGAGGTGCGGTGAGGACGGGAATCTGCGCCGGATTTTTTCGCTCCTGACATAACGGTGTCACGTCGCGTGGTAGGGTAGGGTTCAGCCAACAACCTACCGCTTCCCATGATTCGCATCAAAGAAATCGCCTTCACCGCCTATCCCGTCACCGACATCACGCGCGCCCGGAAATTCTACGAGGGTCTCCTCAATCTTTCGCCGACCACGCAATTCGAACACGAGGGCAAACACTGGATCGAATACGACATCGGCCCGGCGACGCTCGCGATCTCCAACATGTCGGGCGAACTCTGGAAACCCTCCGCGAGCGGCCCGTCCGCCGCGCTGGAAGTCGAGGATTTCGACGGCGCGATTGCGGCCCTGCGCGCGGCGGCGGTCGTCTTTTTGATCGAGCCGATGGACAGCGGCGTTTGCCGCATGGCGATCATCACGGATCCCGATGGCAACTCGCTTGTGATCCACCAGCGGCGTGCCCGATGAAACGCGTGGTAAAACCAAAGCCGGTCCGGGCGCGACGTGTAGCCGGGAAGCGCCGCGCCGCGGCCAGCGTGGCAGCGGCCACGATTGCGCGGGTGATGCTCGGTGCCTGGGCGAAGCGCGTGCGCGGCGTGTAGGGCGGGGTCGCCGAACCCCGCCGTCATGCTGTCATTGCGAGAAGCACAGCGGCGAAGCAATCCAGCCCCGGCTCAACCGGTGCCCCGATAAAATCGGGGCTGGATCGCCCGGCGCGTTACGCTCACCTCGCGATGACAACGGCAAATTCGGCGGGGTCGGGAGACCCCGCCCTGCAGCGAGACGGAGAAAAGAAAAAGGCGCGGATTGCTCCGCGCCTTTTGAATTTTGCTCTGCCGTGCCTTTATTGCGTTTTCAGGAACGCCACGACGTCGGCGACGTCCTGCGCCGAGAGACCGAGTTGTTCGGCGCTCAACATGAGTGAGCGACCGAGCTGCTGGCGGCTCTTGATTTTGTTCGCGGGGATCATCTGCGTCAGGCCGCCCATCGACTGGATGATCACGGGATCGCCGGAACTGAGGATGATGCCGTGGACTTCGCCGCCCTCCTTGAGCGCGAGAATCGTGCCGTCGAAACCATGGGCGATTTCGGTCGAGGGATTCACGATGGAATTGATCACGACCTCGGTGGCCTGCGCCTTGGCGAAGCCGGTGAGGGCGGGGCCGTAGTCGTTGCCCTTGCCGTTGATGTTGTGGCAGAGCTGGCAGGACTGGGCCTTGTCCGCGCCGTTCTTGACGTTGCCTTTGAGCTTCGCGATTTCCGCGGGCAGGGGAAGTTTGGTGGCGGGCGCCTCGGGCACGATGCTCGGCGTGATGCTCACGGTCGCGGGATCGTAGAGGCCGCGTTCCTTGAGGGTGGCGTCGATGCCGGCGTCGGGCCAGCGGAGGTTTTTATAGTTCATCAGCCACCACATCGCGTGGGCCTTGGTCATGCCGTTGGCTTTTTGCGCGATGTCGATCAGGGCGTTGGCCGAAGCTTGGGTGGGGATGAAACCGAGCGCGGTCACCGCGGCGAGGCGGTCTTTCTCGGGCAGCACGGTCGCGGCGGCACGGGTGGCAAAGGCGCCCTCGGCCCCGACGGGCGTGAGCCGCCAGATGAGGTTGGCGTAACTCGCGGGCCATTTTGCGGCGTCCTTGTCCGGCGCAGTCTTGGCGAGCGCCGCGTAAACTTGCGCCTCTTTGCCGGTGCAGCCGGTGCCCCAGGCCTCGAGGTAGGCGCGGTCCTTGCCGTCGTAGCCCTTGGCCAGCGTGAGGAGGATTTCGCGCGAGCTGTCGAGTGATACGTCGCGCAGTGAGATCGCGACCTCGCGGCGGACGGCGGGCGAGGAGTCGCCGGCGAGCGCCTTGGCGTGCTCGAGCACGCGGTCGTTGACCCGGCGCAGGGCCCGGAACGCCGCGATGCGGATCATCGGGTCGGAGTTTTTCAACTGCGCCGTGGTTTGAGCGATCCCGTCCTTGCCGAGTTGCGAGAGGAGGAAGACGGCGCGGCCGCGCACGTAGGGATTGCTGTCCTTGAGGAGCGCGGCGACCGGTGCCACCGAAGCGGCGCCGCCCTCGCGGAGTTTCATGAAGGCGACCGCGCGCACGTTTACCGCGGGATTCCTCAGCGCCGCGATCTGGCCGGCGGTGGTGGTGAAATCGAGTTTCGGCGTCGTGAGCTTCTTGCCCTTGGGTGTAATGCGGTAGATCGCGCCGGCGAAGCTGCTGTCGAGCGCGGCGTGGCCGCCGGTGCGCGGGTCGAACCAGTCGGCGACGTAGATTGCGCCATCGGGACCGACGGCGACATCGGACGGGCGGAACCACGTCTTCAAGTCTTCGCCGCGCAGTTTGCCGCGCGACGAATCGATCCCGGCGAAATCCTCGGTCTTGTTGGTCGTGAGGAAAGGAAAGCGCTCCAGCTTGTAGCCCGCGCCGTCCGCCTTGGGGAAGTAGCCGAAGACGATGTTGCGCGAGGTCTCGCAGCTCAGCAGCGCTCCGCGCCATTTCTCGCCGAGCGCGTCGCCCTCGTAGAACACGATACCGGTGGGCGCGCCGTTGCCGTAGACATCGCCGGCAGGCACCACGCCCGGATCGTCCTGCCGCCATTCGGCGACCGCTGTGCTCTGGCCGGGGCGCTTGTCGGCGCTCCAACTGCGTTTGCCGTCGCGCGAGTTGAAACCGAGATTGCCGTATTCTTGGAGGAACGAGGTGCGCGCGGCCGGAGGGTCGTCGTTGTCGTTTTGAAACACATCGCCGAACGACGTGATCGTCTGCTCGTAGGAATTGCGGAAATTAAAACCGATGGCCTCGACGTTGGTGCCGTCGGCGTTCATGCGGAACGCCGTGCCGCCGACGTAAACGTGGCCGTCGTCACCGGGCTTGCCGGCGTAGTCGGGTGGGCGCTCGGGATCGACCACGATGCCGCCGCCGCTCTTGCCTGGATCGTAGTGGCTGCCGTCAAAGAATTTTTTTCCGGATTTGTCCGTGAACTTTGCGCCGGCGTTGCCGTGGTTGAAGTAGAGTTTGCCGTCGGGACCGACGGTCACGGAGTGCAGCGAATGGTCGTGGTTGCGACCGTCGAAGCCCGAGAGGAGCACCTCGCGCTTGTCCACCGCGGGATCGAATTTCCCGTCGCGGTTTACATCGGTGTAAACGATCAGGTCGGGTGCGCAGGAGACGTAGATTTTATTGTCGATGACCGCGATGCCGAGCGGCGCGAGGAGGAATTTCTCCTGCACAAAGACGCTGCTCTTGTCGGCGACGCCATCGCCATCCGTGTCCTCGATGATCATGATGCGATCGCCCTCGGGATCCTTGCCGGCGTGGCGGCGGTAGTTGAAGGCCTCGGCGACCCACACGCGGCCCTGCGCATCGATGTCGATGTTGGAAGGATTGCGGAAGAGCGGCGTGCGCGCCCAGAGCTTGACCTCAAGATCGTCGGGTAGCGCAAACATGCCGGTCGGGATAAACGCCTCGGGCGGATCCATCATCTGCGCGGCGGCGGGCGGGCCTTTTTTAGCCGGCGGCTGATTGGCTGGAGTCGGAGTCGGTGCGGGCTGGGCGGCGGCGAACGACGCACCGAGGAGCACAGCGAGCGCGCACGCGGCGCGCCGAAACGAAGTGGGGTGGGAGATCATCGCCGCCACCAAAGACAGCGCGCGGGCGCGTGGCAATGACGGGTTTTGGGGGAAGAGCAGGATCGGGACTTTGCAGTCCCGCCTAACTCGTTTGCGAGTTTTGGAAAGGCGTGGAGGGAGACTAGCGCCTAGAGCCTGTCATGCACTTTGAGACCGGCCCTCGACGTAGCGCGAAGCTTTGCCCGCGCTTTTCAGGTCTCAAGCGTAGGCTAAAGCTCCGCGCTACCTCTTCCTCACGAGACGTAATGTGCATGACGCCAATAGTCGGTGACTCCCCATGCATGTCATAATTGCGGCGTCAAAAATTGGGTCGTGAGCAACGCGGCACAAGTAGCCCACGCCGCATACTTCCATACACTCATCGTGCGGTCATGAAACGGATTGAGATACCATCGATGGACCCGATTGGCGCGCAGCTTTAACTCGACAATTGAAGTCGGAGGCTGGCGTCCGAAAAACTTCCCGGCCGCCCACCATAAGCCGCAGATAACCCAAAAACAGTGAGCCGAGGCGAACGGTGCTAAGACCCAAATCTGCTGTGTGCTCACTTTCTGCCTGCTAAGTTTGGCAAGTTGCGCTCTCACCCCACCCAAGGCCGCGAGGGCCGCACGAGAATTTCTTCCACCGTCGCACGCTGCGGGAGCGTGGCGGCGAACCACACGCAGGCGGCGATGTCCTCGGGCTGCATCATGCGGGTGCGCGCTTCCGCCGATGGCGGCACGGGGCGTTT
>JANOAF010000485.1:0-9408 GCA_031411015.1 Opitutaceae bacterium
ATGATTTCCTTGGGGAAGCGCAGGTTGGCGCGACCGAAGTCGGCTTCGAGATCCCGCCACACGGCACCGAAGATCAAGTGCGCGTCTTTGATTTCGAGGTCGGTGAGTTTACCGGCGGCCGGGGTGAGGGCGGAAGTCGGGTGGGTGGCGGGGGTCGGCATATCGGGTTCGAGGCGGAGAGGGGCTAGAGGGATTTCGCTGGGAGTTCGATACAAGAAATTCTTCGAACCGGAACCCTGAGGCGAAGAATCGGTCAATAGCGGGGACGTTTCGAGCGGGCTTAGCCCGACCGAGCGTCAAGTTGAAGCTGGACCTGGCGGGGCCGTGCAAGCGGCCCCGCCTTGTTTTGTGACCTCCCTTGAGCTTTCGGCGGTATTTCCCCACACTTCATCATGCGCATATTGATCGTCGATGATGAGCCGGCCATCCGCCGCACCACGCGCATCGCTTTGGAGACGGCCGGGCACGAGGTGACCGACGTGCCTAACAGCCAGCGTGCGGCCAAGGCGATGGACGAGGACCCCTTCGACGCGGTGTTCCTCGATCTGAAATTGGGGGCGGAAGACGGACTCGATGTGCTGGCCCGTCTGTTGAAGGCGCAGCCGGGGCTTCACGTCGTGATGTTCACTGCCTTTGCCAACATCGCCACGGCAGTCGAAGCCATGCGCCGCGGGGCCTTCGACTTTGTGCCGAAGCCTTTCACGCCCGATCAGATTCGAGGCGTGCTGGCAAAAATCGAGCGGGCGCGGAGCCTCCAGACCAAGATGCGGGCGCTCGAAAATGATTTTGCCGCCGAGGCCCCACCGGTCGATCTCGAATCCGCGGAGCCGGGGACGCGGCGGGAACTGGAGATCGCTTTCAAGGCGGCGGAGACCACCGCGAGCATATTGATCCTCGGTCCGAGCGGCACGGGGAAAAGCGTGCTTGCGCGCGAGATTCACCGCCGCAGTCCGCTGCGCGCGGGGGCGTTTGTCACGGTGAGCTGTCCGAGCCTTTCGCGGGAGCTGCTCGAGAGCGAACTTTTCGGCCACGTGCGCGGATCCTTCACGGGCGCGATTGCGGATTCCGTGGGCAAAGTCGCCGCCGCCGATGGCGGCACGCTCTTCCTCGACGAGATCGGGGAGATGCCGCTGGAAATTCAGCCGAAGTTGCTGCGCCTTTTGCAGGAGCGGGAGTATGAGCGGGTCGGCGAAGCCCGCCCGCGCCGGGCCAATGTCCGCGTCATCGCCGCGACCAACCGGAATCTCGCCGAGGACGTGAAGGCCGGACGCTTCCGCGAGGATCTGTTTTATCGAATCAACGTGATTAGCGTCGCGTTGCCCGGCCTGCGCGCGCGGCCCGCCGATCTGGCGCGGCTCGCCGAGGGCTGCCGGATTTTCTTTGCGGCGCGGCTGGGAAAAAAGAACCCGGCGTTTTCGCCCGAGGTGCGGGCGGCGTTTGCCAATTATGCGTGGCCCGGGAATATCCGCGAGCTGCGCAATGTGATCGAGCGCGCGGTGATTCTGGCGGCGGGCGAAACGATCGAGCTGCGTGACTTGCCCGACGAGTTTCGCGGCCAATCCCAGCCGGGCTTCGTGGTCGGCGGGCGCGTGACACTCGACGAACTCGAGACCGAGCATATCCGGCGCATCCTCGCGCAGGCGCGCAATCTCGACGAGGCGGCCCGCATTCTCGGCATCGATCCGGCGACGCTTTACCGCAAGCGGCAGAAACTCGGACTGCTGTAGCGCCGGGCCGCTCAACCGTCTTCCTAATGCTTCGCACGCGTCTCTTTGCCGGCCTGCTTCCGCTGCTCCTGTTGGTGGTCGCGATTGGCGGTTATGCGATTCACGTCTGTCGTGGGATGGCGGACTCGCTTTCGCGTGATCTGATTAACAACTATCGAGCGTCGATTGGCTGCGAGCAGCTGCGCACCTCGGCTACGCTGATGACGAACGTGCTCGCGCCCGCCATCCTTGGGGATGCAGAGCGAAAGGCGTTCGACGAGCAGCGCGGCGCGTTCAAGCGTGAGCTGATGGCGCAGGCCGCGGCGGCGGCGGGCACCGCGCGCAGTGATTTTCTCGCGCACGTGGACGAGGCGTTTTCCCGGCTCGTGGAAGAGGGGACGCGACAACTCGAACTGGGTGGGACAGGGGCGCGCGGTGCCGGCTGGCAGGCGGCCAACAGCGCACTTATCGGAGTGCTTCAGACGATCGAGACACTCATTAAACGAGATTTCGCCGTGGCGCAGCAAACGGCCGCAGAAGTCCGGCGCCTCGCGGCGACAACAGAGCGCGTCATGTTGGGGACCATTGCGGTGGCGGTCGCGCTGTCGCTCATGCTCGCGTGGATGCTAGCCTTGTCGCTGCTCCGGCCAATTCGTGCGCTGACGGCGTCGGCCGTCGCACTGGGTGAAGGCGATCTGGATCGCGAGGTGCCGGAATTTTCGGGTGACGAGCTGGGTCAACTCGGTCGTGCCTTCAACACGATGGCGGGCAAACTGCGGGCTTACCGCGAGGCGACCGTGGCGAAAGTGCTGCGGACCCAGCGCACGATGGAGGCCACGCTCACCTCTGCGCCGGACCCGGTTTTTGTCGTGGGCAGCGATGGCGTGACGGAAATCCGCAACCCGGCCGCCGAGGCGCTTGGGCCGGCAGCGCTGCCGATGGTCGTCGCGGAGACGATTTCGCACGTGCTGGCGACTGGGGAACATTATCTGCCCACCGACTACAGCCGCGCGATCACGGTGCGCGTGGGCCGGGAGGATCGGCACTACCTTCCCCGGGTGCTCGCGATCGGCGATCGACTGACCGAGTTCAAAGGCACCGCGGTGATTTTACAGGACGTGACGAAGTTCCGTCTCCTTGATGACGTGAAGACGAACCTCGTCGGCACGGTGAGCCACGAGCTGAAAACACCCCTGACGAGCCTGCGCCTCGCCGTTTACCTGCTGCTCGAGCAAAACATCCCAGGCCTAAGCGCGACGCAGCAGGAGTTGTTGGAGTCCGCGCGCGACGATGCCGACCGGTTGCTGCGCATCCTCGACAACTTGCTCGACCTCGCACGGCTTGAAGCCGGGGCCTCGACCCTCGACCGAAGTGAAATTAAAATCGGCGTCTTGCTCGACGACATCGCGCGCGAAGCCCGGGCCTTCCTCGAACCGGCGGGCCAGACACTCGTCGTGCAGGTCGAACCCTCGCTGGCGGCCACGCAGCTCGCGCTCGATTCGGATCGGATTCGGCACGTGTTCATGAATCTCCTCACCAACGCTTCGAAGTATTCCCCCGCGGACGGTGAGATAATACTCGAAGCAATTGTGACGGAAGTAGGATTCGTGCGCTTCGCGGTGCGGGACCGCGGTCCGGGTATTCCGGCTGCAAGTATCGCGCACGTGTTCGACCGTTTCTACCGCGCCCCCGATCAGGAGAAGAAAGGCGCGGGTCTGGGCCTCGCCATCGCCCGCGAGATCGTCGTTGCCCACGGCGGCTCAATCGCGTGCCACAGCACGCTCGGCGAGGGCACGGAATTTTTTTTCCTGCTGCCGCGGTAATTTGCGGGCCGTGCCGGCGCGACGAGAAAAATGGCGGTGCAGGCCATCGCGGCGGGCGCTTGCACGGAAAAATGAAAGTTCAATGCCACGGCACCAAGTGCCGCCTTCGCGGTCGGTGGTTCTCCGGCGAGGAGTCTTCCTGCGATCTAACGCGTGCGGCCTCGGTTGTTCGCCGGGTCATCCGCCGCGAACTCCGAGCTTCGCCTTCTCTCCGCAATCGAAAGCCAAATTAATTGACCATGAATAATAGTCCTGAAGTCACCCCGTTTGAATCGCCTGAGCAGCTCGTGAGGCATATCAGCCAGCTCATGGATGAGGCCGAGGCGATGCTCGTCGGTCCGGTGAGTGGATATTCGAACGAAAAGATCGGGGCGATTCGGTTCCGGCTCGAAGCGGTCGAGGCGCAGTTGAAGGCTCTCTATGGCCGGGCGCGCCAACACGTGGTCACCGGTGTCGAATTTGCCGATGAGGCCATCTGCGCTCATCCTTACCGGGCGGTCGCGGTTGCCCTCGGTGTCGGGTTGCTCGTCGGGGCGTGCGTTATGCGCCGGTCGCGGGATTGAGCCGGTTGGCCCCGGCCGGCCTCGGCGGATTTGTCATTCCTCGGCGCCAGCGCGCGGTCTGCCTTGGTGACTCACTCTCCACCATCGGGCGGTTTGCAGAGGCCGGATGGAATCACGCCTTGCGGTGGATGGTCTGCGGCGCGGTTTCCATCTGGCCGCGGGTGACGCCGAGTTGGTTGATGAGTTTCAGTTCGCGCCAGAGTTCCGCGCCGGTGATTTCACCGCGGAGGAGTTGGCCGTAGCGCGTGAGGGTGCGCGTGACTTCGGCGGCGCTCTCGTTGACGAACTCGACGCGGAAACTGCGCGCGCCGAGCTCGACGAGCCGCGCGATGTATTCGGCGCCGGTCTGGGCGCGGTTGTTGAAAACGGTGTTGCGGCAACCGGCGTCGGCCTTGAGCGGAAGTTCAGCGCCGACACGGTCGCGGAGCGCGACGCGGTGGGTGTCGCAGGGGCGGCCGCAGTCGCGGTAATCTTTGCCGGAGGAAAGAAACGCGCAGAAGACGCAGTGCTCCATGTGAAACATCGGCATGTGCTGGTGGACGGTGATGTCGAACCACGGGCCGGGCGCGTTTTGGAGGAGCGCTTCAAGCTGGGTGATGTTGAGATCGTAGCTGGCGGTGACACGTTCGAGGCCGTGGTGGTGCAGGAGGTAGTCGGCGGTGAGGGGATTCGCGACGTTGAGCGAGAAATCTCCGCGACGGCGGTCGGCTTTGAAAAACTCAAGGTGGTCGTGGTTGCGGACGAGGTAACCATCGGCCTCGCAGGAGCGGACTTGTTTCAGAATCCACTCTTCGCCGGGTTTGAAGATGCGCGGCGGGGCGACCCAGATCGTGCTGGAAGAAAGCTGAGAGTTGAGAGCTGAGAGCTGAGAGTCGGAGGATTTGAGCTCGCGAAAGCGGATGACGGCGTCGCGGTAGTGCTTGGGGTTTTCGAATTCGCAGTAGAGCGTGCGGGCTCCGGCGGACCACGCGGCGTCCAGTTGCTCGGGGAGGCGGATAACGGCGATCAGCTCCGGCGGCTGCGCCGTCGGAGCCGTTGAGAGCTGAGAGTTGAGAGTTGAGAGACGGGTGGATCTGTCTGTGAGCTGCCAGCGCTTCGGCTGGGCGCAGAGATTTTCGAGCGCGGTGGCGATTTCGCGGCGGAGGCGGTTGAGCTCGCTGATGGGGACGATCACGTCGCCTTCGAGGTGGGAGCGGAGATCGCCGAGTTTGAAAGGTGTGCCGCCGAGGCGACCGAGTTGCTCGCGGAGGCGCTCGGCGGTGAGCGGTTGTTTCTCGGCGAGAGCGAGCGGGACGGCGGAGTCGAGTTGCACGACGTGACCGAAGCCATCGCTGGCGATCAGGGTGAGCGGCGAGCCGGCGCGGCCGTGGACCTCAAGCGTGATGGGACGCGTGAAACGAATTTTTTCGCCCTCGAAAGTCGTGCGCACCTCGCGGTCAAGGGCGGGGTCATTGGTTTTCCAGACGAGCTGACCGGCGCGGACGCGGCGCCAGTCGATATCACCGTGGCCGAACCGTAGCGTGGCTTCACCGGTGGCAGCGCCGCGGCTTTCGACTTGGTAAACGCGGCCGCCCTCCTCGCGCTCGGCGGGTTTGCCCGCATCGAAGACGACGCCGTCGCCCGGTTTCAGCGGGGCGGCGAGCTGGAGCGTGATGGATTCGTTTTCGACGCGGGTGATCTCGCCGAGGAAGACGCCGCGCTTGGTGCCGAAGCGCGCGTGGGCGAGCTCCTGATTGTTGCTGCCGCGAAACCAGCCGGTGTAGAGGCCGCGGGAGAAACTCATCTCGAGTTCGTAGCGCGCGTGCTGGGGTTCAAACTTCGGCGCGGCGACGCCCGTGAGATCAGCCATCACTTTGTCGAGCGCCTGTCGGTAGACGCGCGTGATGCTGGCCACGTATTCGGGGGACTTGAGGCGACCCTCGATCTTCAGCGAGGAAACCCCGGCGCGGATGAGATCCGGCAGCACCTCGAGGCCAGAGAGATCCTGTGGACTAAGGAGGTAGCGGCGGTCGCCGAGCGGAACTTGGACGCCGTCGGAAATGAGGTCGTAGGGGAGACGGCAGGCTTGGGCGCATTCGCCGCGATTGGCCGAGCGGCCGCCAAGCGATTCGCTCGTGAGACACTGGCCGGAGTAGGCGACACAGAGGGCGCCGTGGACGAAGACCTCTAGGGGGAGTTGAACTTCAGCGGCGGCTTGGGCGGCGTTGATCTTCGCAATGTCGGCGAGGGAATTTTCGCGGGCGAGGACGACGAGTTGCGCACCCAGTTCGCGGGCGAAGGAAACGCCGGCGGCGCTCGTGATCGTCATCTGCGTGGAGCAGTGGATCGGGAAATCGGGCGAGAGTTTGCGGATGAGGCGGCAGATGCCGACGTCCTGCATGATGGCGGCATCGACGCCGCTCGCGATGATGGTGCGGAGGTAGTCCTCGGCGTCGGCGAGTTCGTTGGCGAAGACGAGCGTGTTAAACGTCACGTAGCCGCGCACGCCGCGGCGGTGGAGAAACTCCATCAACGCGGGAAGGTCGGCCTGCGTGAAATTTTTCGCGCGCATCCGGGCGTTGAAACGCTCAAGGCCGAAGTAGATCGCGTCGGCGCCGTTTTCGATCGCGGCGCGCGCGCATACCC
The DNA here is from genome assembly GCA_031411015.1 of Opitutaceae bacterium. Lineage (GTDB taxonomy): Bacteria > Verrucomicrobiota > Verrucomicrobiia > Opitutales > Opitutaceae > ER46. The sequence continues at coordinate 6,718 of JANOAF010000485.1, forward strand.
AGTCGCCGGCGGGGGCGAGGAGTTCGGGACGTTTAAGTGCGAGCGTGGTCACGAGTGGGCGGGAGGACAAAATCAGGCGGCGACCTCGGCCGTTGCGATCGGCGGCGCCGGCCGGTGCGAACCGGGAAGGGCCACGTGCGGGGCGGCGTTGCGCAGTTTAACCGCGAGGAAAAACGCGAGGATGAAGAACCCCACCGAAACGTAACCCAGCGTGCCGTAGCCGAGGAGATGGCCGCTGGCGTCGCTCGTGACGAAAATGCCGGCGAGCGTGCTGGCGAAGGCGCTGGCACCTTGCTGAAGGGCGGCGTTCACGCTCATGAAGCCGCCGCGATAGCGCGCCGAGACGGCGTTCGTGATCATCGCCATCGCCGGGGAGAAGCGGCCTGACATTGTGACCATGAACAAGGCCATCATCACGCAGACGACGGCCTGCGTGACGGGGCCGAGCCGGGTAATCACGAGTGCGACAGCGCTCGCGCCGAGCGAAAGCCAGCCGAGCAGGTGGAGGCGATTGACGCGGTCGCAGAGCCGTCCGATCAGCGGCATGCTGATGAGCGTGCAGGCACCACCGACGGCGTAGACGAGAGGAATCTGGGCCTCGGTCAGACCCATGTTGGCCACGATCGATGGGGCGAGAAACGGGACGAGACAGCCGCCGCCCATGATGAGCGCGCCTCCGAGAGCGAGCGCGCGGCGGTGAACGCCGTCGCCAAGGATTTCACTCATTTGCCGAATGGGCTCGTGATTATGCACGGCGGTGCGGAGATGGGGCAGCACGAGCGCGCCGAGCGCAAGGTTGGCCGTGGCGCAGGCGGCGATCAGGAAAAACGGCGCGTGCCAGCCGAAGCTGCTCGCGAGCACGAGGCCGGCGGGCACGCCCAACACCGACGCCACGGGAAAGGCCGACATGACCAACCCCATCGCGCGCCCGCGGCGCTCGGGTGGGACGATGTCGCCGACCATCGCCATCAAGAGTGAGCCGGCAAGACCGCCGAACGCCCCGGCCGCAACCCGGGCGACCAGCAACCAGTGGTGAGTGGGGGCGAGCGCGCACGCGAGAGTGGCAAGGGCGAATCCCGCGTAGGTAATCAGGAGGGCGCGTTTGCGGTCGTAACGGTCCATGAAGAAACCACCGATGAAACCGCTGACCCCGGCGGCGATCCCATAGGCGGCGACCAGGTGCGTGAATTGCGCGGGCGTGATCGCAAAGCCGCGCATCAATTGCGGGCCCAGCGGCATCAGGATCATGAAGTCCAGAATGTGCGTGAATTGCACCGCCCCGAGGGTGAGGAGAGTGGCGCGTTCTCGGCCCGGAGTGAGCGCATGATGCTGGCCGTGGGACGACATGAGCGGTGAACGGTTGGCTATTTTCCCCAAAGCGCAATCGTCAGCCGGTAGGGGTGCCGCCGGCTTCGGGCCGTGTGCGCACGTGCTCCCGCAGGAGTGTGAGGAACTGTTCGGCGCCGCGACTCTGGTAGCGTTGGAGATGACGAATCACGACCAGTTCGCGCATCGGCTCGCTGCCGGTGAGGCGCAGGTAGGTCAGGGATTCGCGATCCTCGGCCTGTCGAGCGAGCTGCGGTAAGAGCGAAATGCCCAGCCCGGACGAGACAATTTGTTTGAGCGTGGCGACTTGGGCGCAGCGAAAGCCAATTTGCGGCCGGAATTGGCGGTCGCCGAAAAACGCCTGAATTTGCGCGGCCAGCGCACTGGAGTCGCCCAGTGAAACGAAGGTCTCATCGGCGAGGTCACTCACGTTAATCTCGGAGCGGTTGGCGATGGGATGGTTACGACCTACTACGAGGAGCAGCGGCTCCGTGAACAGAGGCTCGATCGAGATGCGGTGGTCCTTCACGGGTTGCGGCACAACGGCGAGGTCGACGTCGCCTTCGACCACCGCACGCAGGAGGCTGGCGCGAAAATCCTCCCTCGCGCCAATCAGGAGGTTGGGGTGCTCGTCGCGGAGCCGGGTGATGAGCGGTGTTATCAGGTAGGGCATGACCGTTTGCACGGCCCCGACGGTGATTCGCCGCCCAAGTCCTCGTTTATCACCGAGTTCCTTCGTGGCATTTTCGACCTCGAACAGAATGCGACGCGCCCGATCGAGGAATGCGGCACCGGCCTCGGTGAGGACGGCTTTACGGCCGAGGCGATGGAAGAGCTTGTGGCCAACTTCGGCCTCCAGTTTTTGAATCTGCTGGCTGAGTGACGGTTGAGATACGTGGTTACGCTCGGAAGCGCGCGTGAAATTCCCTGTTTCCGCAATTGCGACAAAGTAGCGAAGTTGGTGCAGCTCCATAGGATTTAGCTATCACAATGATAGGGAGCAGCGATTTCAACTATTGATGTTAATGCCGTATAGTAGGCATATCGAATCGATGATGGTTCGATGAACTAAAGACAAATATATGAATAAGAACATCCTAGTTGCGGTCCCCGTCGGCCTTTTGGCCGTTACCGCCGTCGTGCTTTCTTTCCGTTCCTCGATTAGTGCGGAGTCCTTGATTGGCTACGCCAGCGTCGGTGCAGTGCTGTGCGTGGCGGCCTTGGAGTATCGCATTACTTGGAAACGGCTCTTCGGGCGCAGTTAAAAGCTGCCCGATTGAGTTAACCTAACAGGGGCCCGGAGCAATCCGGGCCCCTTTTCATTTTTGGCGGGACAGCCATCCAGGCAGGGAGAAGACTCGCCTA
>JANOAF010000486.1:0-2539 GCA_031411015.1 Opitutaceae bacterium
CGAGGAATTTTTGCCGCTGCGCTTCGTCGGTCCCACGCCGATTGCGCGCGACGCGTGGAGCAATACGCGCCTGCGCGGCAGCCCGGATGGCCCGGCGGGGTTTGCGACCGCACCGGCGTGGCCGCAGCTCGAGGCGCGTTCTATGGTTGCGCTCGTGCCGGAACCTGCCGGGCGCCACGTGTGGTTCATCGACCAGGAAGGCGGTTGGGGCAGCTCGATGCGGATCGGTCGGATGCGCGCGGGCGGCGACGGCAGCGACGCGGAGATAGTGATCGAGCCCGATGACCAGGTGACGAGTTTGGCGTTTCACCCGCGGTTTGCGGAAAACGGCTATGTGTTTCTCGGCGCCAACGGTCCGAAATCCGCGCCGCCGCGTTCCTCGCACGTGCTGCGCTACACGGTGCGCGACGGTAAAATTGATCCCGCCACGCGTCAGGTGATCATCGAGTGGCCGAGCGACGGACACAACGGCAGTGCGCTGGCGTTCGGCCGCGATGGCCTGCTGTTTGTCACGAGCGGCGACGGCTCGACCGACAACGACCGCGATCGGGTCGGGCAGGATCCGAGTTCGATGCGGTCGAAAATCATGCGCATCGACATCGAGCATCCCGCGCCGGGGAAGGCCTACGCGGTGCCAGCGGACAATCCGTTTGTGGACGACAAGCGCTTCGTGCCCGAGACGTGGGCCTACGGGATGCGCAATCCCTGGCGGCTCACCTACGACGCGGCGAGCGATCAACTCTGGAGCGGCGAGAACGGGCAGGATGCGTGGGAGTTTGCGCACCTCGTGCGGCGGGGCGCGAACTACGGTTGGAGTGTCGTCGAAGGCAGCCATCGTCACATCGCCGGCCGCACGCCGGGCCCGCATCCGATCACGCCGCCGACGCTGGAGTTTTCGCACGCGGAATTTCGCTCGCTCACGGGCGGGATGGTTTATCGCGGCCGGAATTTTCCCGAGTTGGTCGGCGCGTATGTGTTTGGCGATTTCGGCACGGGTCGGGTGTGGGCGGCGAAGCACGACGGCACGAAGCTCGAGTGGGCGCGCGAACTCATCGACACGCCACTGGCGCTCACGCACGTGACGGGCGACAGCAACGGTGAAATCGTGCTCGTCGATTATGGCAGCCCGCGCGCCAACGCGCCGGCGCGCGGAGGCCTTTATCGTTTGGAGCGCGCCGCGCCGCCGACGGGGACGCCCGTGAAATTTCCCGAGCGGTTGAGCGAAACGGGAATTTTTTCCGACGCGGCGCGACTCACCCCCGCGGGCGGTGTGCTCGCCTATGAAATCAACGCGCCCGGCTGGCACGATGGCGCGACTTCGACTCATCTGCTCGCCGTGCCGGGGCGTGGCGTGCTCGACCTCACCCCGGCCAAAGCGTGGGACGCGCCGAACGGCACCGTGCTCGCGCAGACGCTCACGCAATCCGGTCGGCGCATCGAGACGCGCGTGCTCGTGCGGTTGCAAGGCGACTGGTCGGGCTACACTTACCGGTGGGACGGCGCGCAGCGCGACGCGACACTCGCGCCGAAGGGTGGCATCGACCTCACCCTTGAGAGCGGCCAGCCGTGGCGCGTGCCGAGCCGCGCGGAATGCATGATGTGCCACACGCGCGAAAATAATTTCGCCCTCACCTTGCACGAAGGCCAACTCAACCGTGGCGACCAACTCGCGCGTTGGGAGGCGATGGGATTGTTGCGCAGCCCGCCGCCGCGCCGGCAGGCCCAAATGGCCGCGACGGGAAATCAGCGGGTGGCGGCGGCGGTCGCGCTCTTGCCGCGCGCGCCCGATCAACTGCGGCGACTGGCGGCGACGAGCGATACCCAGGAATCACTGGAGCACCGCGCGCGCAGTTACCTCGCTGTGAATTGCGCGCACTGCCACACGACCTCGGGCGGTGGCAATAGCCCAATGATTTTCGAAGCCACGACTCCGGCGAATCGCATGCGGGCCATCGGCGAGCCGGCGCTGCACGGCGACTTCGGTTTGCCCGGCGCGAAAGTGATCGCGCCCGGTGCGGCGGGCAGCAGCGTGCTCGTCACGCGGATGGCGCTGCGCGGCCCGGGCCAGATGCCACCCGTCGTTTCGCGTTCGCCTGATCCCGAGGGCGTGAAGCTGCTCGTGGAGTGGATTCAGTCACTGCAGGAGTAGGCGACGGCGCGCGGAGAGAAAATTAGGAAGCCACGAAACCATGAGTATGAAAAGCACCATTCAAGTCTGGCGAAACGCGGCATTCGTTTCGCTGTTAGCGCTGTTCGCGGTTGGGGAAATTTGTGGACAGCCGCTCTCGGCGACGAAGCCGCTGGAGTGGTCGGAGGCGGATTTGTCGGAGCGGCTAATGGACGGCGCTCATCGCTTCGTGGAGCGGAAAATCACGGAGTCAGTGGAGAAGAGAGCGACCTTTTGGGCGCGGGATTTTTCCTCGATGGAGGCCTACGCGAAATCCGTCGAACCGAATTGCGCCCGATTCAAGACGATCATCGGCGCCGTGGACGCGAGGCGGCCGGCGAGCATGGAGCGTTACGGCGACGACACTGGGCC
>JANOAF010000487.1:0-14476 GCA_031411015.1 Opitutaceae bacterium
CCAAACTCCGCCGCCCGCTCCGAGCGCACGGTCGCCTGAAACGCCCAACGCTCCATCACCTCGGAGATCGCCTTGTGTCGCGCGATCGATGCCACCGCATCCGTGCCCGAGCCATCGGCGTTACTGAACAGCACCCCGTTCCGCTTCCGCGCCAAAACAGGGTTGAGCCATGCGTTCGACTGAACCATCGGCTTTCCGCGCACGGTGACCCGACTGGACTCAATCTTGGCAATGGGCCCGCCGTGCTCGGCGGAGACATTGCGATAGCGGAGAGGGGCTAGGCTGAGCATGGATGGGATAGTTCAGCTCATTCCGAATCAGCGATATCGCATTCGGTCGTGCACCCAGGACTTGAACTATGGGAATCACTATTGACTGCAGTTGAAGGGGTGGAGATGGGCTCAAGGCCGCCCGCGGCATGAACAAAGCCCGCGGCAAGCAGCAGGCTGGAGATAACACCGAACACGATTCGTTTGATAGATTTCATCGCACCTGAGATACCGGCCGCCGTATTTTAGGATGCGAATTTTCAAACTACCGGAATTCCGGTAGAACAAAAAATTGCCATCGCCAATAGATTCTAGTTCGCCACTGATTTTGCTGTGACGCTTTCCCTTCCCAGCGCTGGCCGAGTGGCGTTGTTCGGCGCTGCACTTGCCTTCCTTCCGCTATCGGCATGGGCCGTGGATGGCTATCCGATCATTTCCTCCTATTTGGCGTCCGATGTGGGCCTTGATGATCGGAGCCTGGCAATTACGCAGGACGCCACCGGGCGGATGCAATTTGGCACGCGTGGATTGGTGACATTCGACGGGGACCGCTGGGACCATACTCCAGCGGGCGGCTCCTACGCGTTGCGCGGATTGGAATACGGCGCGGACGGAAAATTGTGGGCCGGCGCAGGCGGGGAAATCGGCTGGTTTGAACCGGCGTCGAATGGAATGCGTTTTCACTCCCTCATCGGGTTTCTGCCAAAGGAGCACCGCGAGGTCGGGGAGGTTTTCCAAGCGATGGCCGAGGGTGATGGTGCGGTCTTTTTCACCCACGATAAGATCCTGCGCTGGGACGGACAGGAATTCAGAATTTGGCCTCTCCCCAAAAGCCGCCGGCTGCGCGCGAGCCGCGCCGACGGAACAATCTTTGTTCAACACAAGCCCAGCGGATTATTAATCCTCGGCGAGAACGGCCCGGAAGGATTTATCCCGGTCGAGCATCTCGGTAACGCGGGTGTTTTCTGGCTCGAACGACGCGGCACCGGCTGGCTACTCATCACCCACGAGGGAATCCTGGAATGGTCCTCCGGTGAGATGCACCCAATTGCGCCCGACACCGATGCCATTATTCAGAGGGCGAGCCTCACCTGCGTCGTTGATATCGGGAACGGGAAACTAGCCCTGGGCACGGGCCGCGAGGGAATTATAATCATCAACCACGACGGAACTCTGCTTCAACAGATCGGTGAACGCGAGGGCCTGCCGGGCAGTATCATCTCCGATTTGTATTTGGATCGAGAGGAGCAGCTCTGGGGAATTTCCCGTTCGCATCTCTTCAACATCAGATTGAGTTCGAACTCTACCGTTTTCGACCAGAGAGCCCACGTCCCAACCGGAAACGTGGGATCGCTCGCGCTGGCGGGAAATAGAATTTATGCGCTGATCGACGCCACTTTGCACGAACAGCAACCCGGCCAATCCAGTTTTGAACCACGGACCGGGGTGAACGAATACGCTTTAGATATTCGTTCCATGTCTGGCGCACTGTTCGTCGCCTATTTAGACCAAATCATCCGGCTCGATCACGGCACCCGAACGACCGTCTACAAAAACAACCGCCGCGATATCCTGTCTCTAGAGCCTTCGCGCCTCAAAAAGAATCATCTCCTTTTTTCCGAACTCCGCGACGTCAAGATTTTGGCGCCGGACGGCAAAGTGGAAACTCTAGCTCAAGAATTGCCCGATATTGCGCGGACGTTTGCCGAAGATGACGACGGCCGTTTGTGGCTCGGCACGTTAAGCCGCGGAATCTTGGTCGTGGAGACCGACGGAACCGTGACGCGCAATCCGATTCCCACCACGAACGGTGCCATCGCAATCACTGGTTCGGCCACCGCGCTCGCGACGGCCCAAGGCGATATTCTTCTGCTCACCAACAACGGCGGCTGGATCAAGCCCCATGGCGCCATGGCTTTTCATCCGATCGAAAATTTTCCGCGACGCGAAACCCGCACCACGTCACCGACCCGCGACCGTTCCGACCTTTGGGTCGTCGTCTCCCGGACACCGACCCAGGCGGCAACGATCGGAAAAATCGTGGTGGAAGGAAACCGTGCCATTTGGCGTCCCCACGCCGTAGACGGCATGAGCTCCATCGGTTCGCCCCGCGGGATCCTAGCCGAGCGCGTCGCCGATCAAGAAACTGTTCTCTGGATCGGGGGCTCGCGGGGAATTTTGCGCAATGGCGTCGGTGCCGCGCCGTCGGCTCCGTCGCCACGCGCGCCGCTCGTTCAAGTCCTCGCCGTCTCGAAGGAGAATTCCATCGCCTCCCCTGTCACCGGTGCCCTGCCCTACGATACAGAGGCGATCGAGTTCCGCTTTGCGGCGCCGCAATTCGCCGTGCGTCCAACGCTGCGCCTCGAATCCCGGATTCCAGGTGTCGATTCCGAATGGGTCCCGGCAGGCGCAGATTCGCGGCGGGAACTAACCGCGGTCCGCGACGGACGCTATTCGATCGAAGTTCGGGCGGTGGCCGACACCGGCGCGGTGAGCGCGGTAACTACGGGCACCTTTGAAGTGCTGCCGCCTTGGTGGCGCACCTGGCCAGCCGCTGCCGGCGTCCTGCTGGTGCTCGCTCCCGCCATCTACTCCTGCTACCGGCTGCGCGTGCGCTCCCTGCGGCGGCGCAATACCGAGCTTGAGACGAAAGTCCGGCAACGCACCGCCGAACTCGAGGAGGCCAACGCGGCAAAGACCCAGTTCGTGGCCCACATGAGTCACGACATCCGCAATCCGCTCAACGGCATCGTGGGTCTCGCTCTGGCACTGGAAGACACGCACCTCGAACCCCGCCAGCGCGAGATCGTCTCCACGCTGCGCGAATGCACGTCGTATCTTTCGACCCTCGTCGACGACGTGCTCGATTTCGCCAGCATCGAAGCCGGCCGCATCGAGCTGCGGCCGGCCGGGTTTTCTCCGGCGGAGTTACTGCGCTCGGTCGTTGCCACCCTGCGCGCCGACACCACGGTTAGCGGTGCGACGATTCGAGTTGAGATCGATCCGGATCTGCCGGCCAACATCATCGGCGATCCCGGTCGCATCCAACAGATCTTGGTCAACTTCGTTTCGAACGCGTTGAAATACGCCGGCGGCGAAATCCGGCTCACGGTTGGGCTGCCCTCTCAAGCGCCCGATGAAATCCAGTTTACCGTGCACGACCACGGCCCCGGCATTCGCATCGAGGACCACGGGAACCTGTTCAAAAAATTCTCCCGACTCGCGCGCTCAAGCGACGGCGAGGAGATTCAAGGCCGCGGGCTTGGTCTGGCCGCCTGTCGTCTGCTGGCCGATCGCATGGGCGGTTCGGTGGGCGTCGAGAGCGCGGTCGGCACGGGCTCGCGTTTCTTTTTGCGTCTTCCCCTCACTGTGACGACGGCTCCGATTGCGCCCCCCGATCTCGCGCATGCCCTGCCGAACACGACGGTGCTCCTGGTCGAAGACACCGACTATAACGCCTGGGCCGCCACCGCCGTGCTCGCGCGGCTCGGACTCACCTGCGAACGGGCGCGCAACGGTGCCGAGGCGCTCGCGCTCTTCGCCGAGAGGCGCTTCAACATTATTCTCCTCGATCGCAATTTGCCCGACATGGACGGCACGGAGGTTGCCCAAAAAATACGCGAGCTCGAAACCGAGGGCCAGGGTGCGCTCATACTCGCCGTGACGGCCTATTGCACCGCGGAGGATCGCCAAGTCTGCCTCGACGCCGGCATGGATGCGTTTGTCGGCAAGCCGCTCACACCGGAAAAACTGCGCAAGCTCTTCGTCGCGGCAGGGCGTCGTAAATTAGCCGCCGCCACGGTGCCGGTGCCGCCACCGACGACGGCTTTCCCCGCGAACCTCGATCTCGCGTTGCTCAACTATCTCTCGGATGGATCGCCGGAAAGTATGAGCACCGAAATCCAGCGTTTCATCGCCGCGTTGCGCGAAGGAAATGCCCGGTTAAACGCCGCCGCCCTAGCCGGTGATTACGCCAGTCTCAGTGCCTGCGCCCACCAGCTGCTAGGTCAGGCCAAAACAATTGGCGGCAGCGCGCTGGCCGAGGCGGCCCGACGGCTTGAGGCCGCCGCCCGCGCCGCCGATCAGCTGGCTTGCGCCGAGTGGCTCGGCCGCGTGCAGCGCGAGGTCGAAGCGGTCACGGAATCAATGAGCCATCGCCAGCCGGCTTTGCACCCAGTGTGAAACCGTTAGTCTGCGCGTAGCGCACCAGATCGAGGTTCGTCTTCAGCCCGAGCTTCCGAATAATATTCGACCGGTGCTTTTCCACGGTCTCGCGCGAGATCCCGAATTCTGAGCCAATGGTGTCATCACTCAGCGGGACGCCGGCCCGCGCCAGCACTTCACACTCGCGCTTTGTCAGCAGTTTCTCAAACGCGTCGGGATCGCGGCGCTGCGCGGTCTTGATTTCGAGAAACGCGGGCGAAAACCAAGTCGTTCCCTGCTTGATCGCGGCGAGCGCATCCTTCACGGCCGCGACGCTGCTCGTATTTTTATCAATGAATCCCTGCACCCGCGCCTCCTCCGCCCGGTGCACGGTGAAGGCATCGCAGTGGGAGGAGAGAATCACAACTTTGGTCGCGGGGGCGGAGACGGCGATCGCCGCAATCACGCCGAAACCACCGAGCGCCGGCAATTGCAGATCGAGCAGGACCAAGTCCGGCCGGGTGCGCCCGATTAATTCAACGGCCTTCACGCCATCACCCGCCTCGCCGACGACTTCATGTCGGAGTTCGGCGACGCAGACCTTCCGTAATACATCCCGAAAAATTAGATGATCCTCGACGATGACGATCCGCACGCCGCTACTTGTGGCAGTGCGCGCACGCGACGGGCAAGGAAATCAGTGGCGAAGCCGTGAAAACCGCAGTCAAGGCCACGTGAATCCACGGCCAAAATTAGAATCGAACCAATGCTTCCAACTGAAATCGCCTCGCCCCGGTATCCGTCGAGTTCGCCGGAATTTTCCGCACGAGATCATTGAGAAACAGATTGGCGGACAAAAGCAGGTAGTCCTTCGGCGCATAGCCCGTGCGAATCGAATGGCTGCGAATGTTGGTGCCCCCGCCCGTGCCCCCGGCCAGAGACGCCACGTCGGTGTTCCAACCGGGCGGCACGGCTCGATAATAACCGCCATATTCGGCATCGAGCATCTCCTCATACCAAGCATCGGCTTCGATGTGCAGGTAGCGGTAGCCGATTTCCCATTGGCCGGCCTTGGCCGCCTTGCCGAGGGTGAGGCCCGCACTCCACGCATCGTTCTGCGCCGGCGCGCCGGGATTGTGCAGCAGATCAGCCTGCACCGTAACGGGGAATTTCCCCGCATAGCCGGGCGCGCGGTCGAGCAACTGTGTGACCGACGCCTCGGCGTAGAACGGGCGGTAGGCGTGCACCAGCACGCCGGTGGCGGTGCGAGTGTTACCGCGGTTAGTGTTGGCCACATTGGCGGCCGTGAGCTGCGCTCCGTGCGTAATGCTCAGCAGCCCCACGCCCAACGAACTCGACCACGCGGAATTCCATTGTGCGTCCCAGCGCATGCGCCCCGCGAACATCCACGGATCGCGGGATGACGCGGTGAGGTCGTCGAGCATGTATTGGCCGCCGGCGACCCACAACCGATCGCGCTTCGTCAGCTGAAGGGAAAATTCCTCCGTGAGGCCCTCGGGCATGTAGTCGGTGTCGAACAGAATCCGCGACGGGGTGAAAAACAGGTTCTCGGATTTCCCGAGCGTGATCGCCGCCTTCGCGTCGGGCCCGAGCACCGGCTTCCAGGCAATGAACGCCCGATCGATAAAGGTATATTTTCTCGATCCATTGTCTCCCGCGGAGAATTGCGCCGAAAGCGGTGTGCCGCCAAATCCGGTGTTAAGATCACCGGAGCTGAAGCGAAATCCGGCCTCAATGGTTTCACTCACCGCGGAGACCACACCGAAATGAAACTGAAACAGGAATTGGTCGCGCGCGACCGCTTCGCGCGCCGCATACGTTGCGCTCGAAAAACGCGTGCGCAAATCACCCGTGAGGCGGAGGGTCGGAACGGCGGGCGCAGATTTTTTTTCGACCGTTGTCGACTGCGTCAGCGCACGACCGTTTTCGCGCCGCAGTGCGGAATTTTCTTCGAGTAAGCGTTCGACCAATCCCTCCAACCGTCTGAGTCGTTCCTCAACGGACGTCACCTCGGCCGAGCGTAAAAATCCGCACGCCAAGGCACAGGCAATAAGAGAAAAACGGACAAAGGGCATGGCGCGAGAGAAAGCCACGAAATCGCCGCCGACATCAACACCCATTCCACGAAACGCGCCTCATGGCTTCACTCGCCCGAACCGCGCATACAGTGCCGGCAGCAAAAAGAGATTGAGCAGCGTTGAGGTCACAAGGCCGCCGAGAATCACCAGCGCCATGGGGCGCTCGATTTCGTTGCCGGGCACGTCGCCTTTTAGGACGAGCGGGAGCAGAGCAAACGCGGCGGTCGCCGCCGTCATCAAGATGGGCACGAGGCGTTCCTCGGAGCCGCGTAGCACGAGCGCAAGGCCGAAGGGTTGCGCTTCGTCGGTCTCGAGGTGGCGGTAGTGACTCACGAGCAAAATACCGTTGCGCGCCGCGATGCCGAGCACGGTCACGAAGCCGACCAGCGAGCCGAGCGAGAGCACCCCGCCGCCAAACCACGCGGCGAGCACGCCGCCGATGAGCGCGAAGGGCAGCGTGAGCGCGACGAGCACCACGAGCCGCGGCGACTGAAAATCCGCGAGCAGCAGCACAAGAATGCCCGCAATTGACGCGAGCGCCAGCCAGCCGAGACGCGATTGCGCCGCCTGCCGCTCTGCAAACTCGCCGAGGATTTCGGGATGGTAGCCGACGGCAAATTTCACCCGGCCCACGCGGTCGGCGATGTCGCGCGCAACGGCGCCGAGGTCGCGGCCGGTGACGTTGCACGTCACGTCGATCCGACGCGAAGCGCCTTCACGCTTAATGGCATTCAGCGTGGGCACGATTGCGAGGTCGGCGACATCGACGAGCCGCACGTGGCCACCAGCGGGCGTTTCGACCAACAGGTCGCGGAGCTGCGTGTAGTCGCCGCGCACGGCGGGCATGCTCCAGACGATAACATCGTGAACCTTCTGGTCCTGGTAAACTTCCCCGACCTTGCGTCCGCGCACGAGCGTGGTGACCGCCAGACGAATCTGCCCGGCCGTGAGCCCGTGCAACGCCGCGAGGTCCGGACGGATCTTCACGGCAATCTGCGGGACGAGCACCTGCGACTCGACCTTGAGCGCGCTGACACCCGGCACGTCCTTGATCGCGGCGCCAACTTCCGCTGCGTGTTGGCGCAATGCGTCGAGGTCGGGACCGAAAATGCGCACGACGATGCTCGCGCTCGCGCCACTGAGGACTTCCTTCACGCGCTCGCGGAGAAACGTGAGCAAGTCGCGCACGAGGCCGGGGTAGCCATCGACGACGGTCTGCACCTTGGCGACGGTCGTGTCGTAGTCCGCCGCCGGATCGAGGCTAATCCAGAGCTCGGTGAAATCGGGGCCGACGACTTCGTCGGCGACTTCCGCGCGGCCGATGTGCGCGCCGAGGTTGCGCACACCCGGGATGGCGCGAAGGTCCTTGCTCGCGGCGATCGTGATGCGCGTGCTGGCTTCGACGGACGTGTTCGGTTTCTCCAGCCAGTGCATGAGAAAATCGCGCTCTTTGAAGTTCGGTAAAAATTCCTCGCCCAGCCGGCTGTGCCAGACCCAGGCGGTGAACGCAAAGGCCACCGCAAGGATGCCGAGCGCGAGGCCGGGGCGGAGGGCAAGGCGCGGGAGCACGCCGCGATAGGCGGCTTTCAATTTGCGCGCGAGCCACGCGTCGCGGTGCGGGTCGGCGTTCACGCGCAGGAGCAGCAAACTCATCGCGGGCGTCACCGTGAGCGCGACGGCGAGCGACGCGCCGATGGCGAGAATGTAGGAGAGCGCGAGCGGCCGGAAGAAAGTGCCCGCCAGCCCCGGCAGGAAAAACACCGGCATGAACACGAGCACGATGATCACGCTCGCATACACGACGGCGCTGCGCACCTCGAGCGAGGCCGCGAGCACGACCGCGAGCGCGGGCCGCGGCGCGGCGAGCAGGCGGTTCTGCCGCATCCGGCGCAAAATATTTTCCACGTCGATGATCGCGTCGTCCACGACTTCGCCGAGCGCGATGATGAGACCCGCGAGGATCATCGTGTTGATGGTCTCGCCGCGCCAGCGGAGGAAAAGCAGCGCGATCGCCAACGAAAGCGGAATCGCGGTGAGGCTGATCACAGTGGTGCGCCAATCCCCGAGGAAAAACCACAGCACGATCACGACGAGCAGGCAGCCGAGCCAGAGCGCCTCGGTGAGGTGATCGATGGAGAGCTGGATGAACGTCGCCGGCCGGAATATCGTCGAATCCAGATCCACGCCGGGCAGGCCGGGCTTCAGCTCGGCGAGGATTTTTTCGACGCCCTTGGTGACATCGAGCGTGTTCCCCCACGGCTGCTTTTCCACGATCAGTAAAATCCCCGGGCCATCGTTGATCACCGCGTCGCCAATGGGCGCGGGATGGCCGATGCGGACCTCAGCCACATCGCCGAGGCGGATGGGCGCGCCATTGCGAAACTCCACGACCGTGCGCGCGAGGTCCTCGGGTGTGGCGATGAGCGCGTGTTGCGCGACGCTAAGGCGGAGGTTGGGCGTGTCGATGAAACCGCCCGCGCTGATCACCGCGGCATCGCCGGCGGCACGGGTGATGGCGTCGAGCGTCACGCCCGCCGCGCGGAGCCGCTGCGGATCGATGAGCACTTGGAATTGTTTGTCGCGCTGGCCCCAGATCGCGACGTTGGCAACGCCGGAGACGGACATGAGGCGCGGGCGAATCGTCCAAAGCGCGAGCTCGCTCAGTTCCATTTGCGAGAGCGTCTTCGAGGTCAGCCCGACTTTGAGGACGCGGCTGAGCGACGAATATGGCGCCATCAGGACGGGCGGCTTCACGACGGCGGGCAGCCGGCCCTGCGCGAGGTTGAGCCGCTCCTGCACAAGCTGGCGGGCACGCAACAGATCGGTGCCGGCGTCGAAAATCATCACAACCGACGACAGGCCGAGCACTGACTTCGAGCGGATGGTTTTGAGAAACGGCAGCCCGTTGAGCGAATTTTCAAGCGGCACGGTGACGAGCGCATCGACCTCTTCGGTCGAAAGGCCGGGGGCCTCCGTTTGCACCTCAACGAGCGGCGGGGCGAACTCGGGAAACACATCAAGCGGCGCCTGCCGCGTGGCGTTGATGCCGGCGAAGAGGAGAGCGGCGGCGAGCGCGACGACGAGCACGCGCTGATGGAGCGCCCAGGAGACGATGGCGTTGAGCATAGTCGGGCGGAAAAATTATTTGCCTGTCATGAACTCGGTGCCGAACAACTCAGCCGCGCCATCGGTGACGACTTTCGTGCCGGCGGCCGGGCCGCTGGCGAGCACCGCATCGGCCCCGCTGAGACGCGCGACCTGCACGCGGCGGCGCGCATAGGCATGCGGCGCGGTGTTCTCGTAAACCCACTGGCCGCCGTGGATGTCGTGCAGCACGGCGCTGAACGGCACGACGAGGCTCTCTGCTTTGCTGTCGAGCGTCGGCAATTCGATCGCCACGCGCTCGCCCGGCCGCAGCGCGACGCCAGCGGGTAACTCGTAATACCAATCGATCGTGGCGGTCGCACCGTGCGCTGTCATCGGGCCGGTCACGGGCGCGGCGGTGAGCGTGGCGGCGGAACTCGAAAGCAAACGGATGCCCGCGTTCGCCTTCGGGTCGAGCAACCCCGCTTCGCCGCTGTAGATCGCGGCGCGCACCCAAAGTTTCCGTGCGGCGCCGGAGGCGCCCACGGGCGCGCCGAGGAGTTCGCGCTGGGCACGCGCGGTGCGGAGCGCGGCGTCGGCCTGCGCGTGCGTTGAGCGGGCCTCGTCCACGGCGCGTTCGCTGCCGGCCTCGGCGCTGAGAATTTTCTGCGCGCGGGACAGCGCAATCGCCGCGGCCTCGAACACCACCTGCGCCTGCAACACGCGGCCATCCGCCATCGCCTGCGTGTCGGCAAGGCGGAGGGTTTCGTCGAGCGTGCCGCCGACGACTGGCGCGATGCGGCCGGGCGCACCGACAATCCCGACGACGACCTCGCCGGCAAACTGCCGCGTCGCCGCCACCGTGCGGCGCTCGATCGGCACGACCTTCAGCCGCAGCCGCTGCTCGGCCTCGGGCTTGAGCGTGATCGTGGTGAGATCGGATTCCTTCGAGAGCGTCGCGGGAGCGGAAGCAGCCGGCGCCGCGCGGGCCACTGCGACGAGCATGCAGAACAGGAGAAAATGTTTCATGCGGAGCATATGGGGGAAATTGCGGCGATTATTTCGCAGTGACTTTCGGATCGGTGCGCCACGCCGCCTCGGGCCACGACAGCGGACGCTGCACCGCATCCTCGAAGGCCCCCAGTGCGAGCATCGCGCGCACGCGGACGGCGAGTGCCGTCCGCGCCACGTCAGCCACGGCGAGACGCGCACGCGCCACATCGAGCCGCGAACCGTCACCGGCGCTTTCCTGCGCGCGCGTGGCCGCGAGTTGCTTTTCCAAATTGGTCTGAAGTGCAGCCACCGACTGGAGATCACCGAGGGTGGAACCATAGTCAGCGGCCGCACGATCGACGGCGGCGAGCACGCGGCTCTGCACGGCGAGAAACTTCGCGGCGGCGGTCTCGCGCTTCGCCTGCGCGACGGCGATGGGCCCCTGATTCTGGTGAAACACCGGGAGCTTCACGCCCACGCCGAGCGTCCACTTACGCTCGCCCTTGTCGAGTTGGTAGCCCGGCCCGATCGAGAGATCGGGATACTGGCGCGCGAGTTCACCGCGCAGCGCGGCATCGCTCGCGGCGTAGTCGGCGAGCGCGGCGAGGAGTTCGGCGTGGTTCTGCGTAGCCCAAAGCCGGGCGTCATCGGTCGCGGGCACGGCGGCTGCGCCGCCCAGCAGTTCTCCCGTTGAAAATTGCACGCCTTCCAGCGCCGCCAGCGGCACGCCGATCGTCTCGGCCAGCCGGCTGCGCGAGCGCACCACGGCGCGCTCGCTCTCGCGCGCCGCGAGTTCCGCGCGCCCAAGATCGGCGCGCACCTGCATGGCGGTGAGCGCCGCGGTGTCGCCGGCGTTCACGCGGGCCTCCACGAGGCGCGCCGTCTCCGCGAGCAACGGCTGCTGTTCGCGCCAGAGGGCCGCGTCCGCCTCGGCCCCATGCCAATCCGCCAGCGCGCGGCGCACACCGCTGCGCGCGGTCCACGCGGCGCGCGCAAGCTGGAGCCGCGACGACTCCGCGCGTTGCTGCGCCTCGGTGGTGCGCTGCTCGCGCTGGCCGAAAAGTTCGAGCGGCAGATTCAGTGCGTAGGCGAGCGTCCACGGCGAAATCCCCGCGGCAGGATCGAGATTCTTGGTCGGTGTGAATTGAAACGAAGGATTCGGCCGCGCCGCCGCCGCGCGCACACCTGCCTCGGCCTCCGCCAACTGCGCCCGCGCGACGGCCAAATCGGGACTGAAATAAAACGCCGTCAGCGTGAGCCGACCCAAATCCCAGCCGGCCACCGGACCGGCGGGTTGCCCATGCGTCGCTAGAAATTTCGCGAGCCCCGGATCGTTCAGCCGACGCGCGTCGAGCTGTGCGGCGGTGGCCGCGGGCGCGAGCGGTCGCGCCTCGTAGGTCGAGCAGCCGCAAAAAAGGAACGCACTCCCGCCGAGAGCGGCGAGCGGGATCATGAGGTGGGTGGATTTCACGCGCAGGTCGGCACCACGTCACTTGTCGCCGACCAAATTACCTCGAAGGTGCCGACGACCATCGGCGCCTTGGGGCGCGCCGTGACTTCCTTCGGGGCGGGTGGCCGCGGGCCGAACTGGGGCGCGCAGGTGACCAGACGGCCAGGTTTCCCTTCGAGCGCGGTCGTCTTCGCGCCGGTGCTGGTAGCGGCGTTCGCCACCGTGGAGCATTTGTCGGGCGTGTCGTCCTCGTGGAACACGGTGATTGTGCGGCCGGGCCTCGCCGTGAGCACGTTGCCACTCCTCGGATCGAACACGAGGCCGTCGGGATTTTCGCCCGCCACCGGCTTGGCAAACAGAGGTAGTAGGCGAGCGGAGTGGCGCATGGAGGGATGAGGACGTGACGCAAACCCGGGACGTTAGTTTTCCGACGATAAGCAGAAACAGTTGCCACACGCTAAAGCACAAGCGAAAGCACCTTCAGCAACTCGTCCGAATTTGTCGCGCGAACCACGGAAGAGGTCAACGCCGCCTAAATGACAATTTTGTCATCTCAGCACCGAGCGATTGTCATTTTGGTGTTCTAAGATGAAGGAGTCGCATCCTGCGACCACCAAGCCGACCTACATTGCACCCAACCCAAATGACACTGCTCAGAACAATCTTCGCCGCCTTGGCCTGCCTTTGCTGTCTGAACACCACTGAGGCGCAAATTGACGTCGAAGGCTCCGTCACCGGCACGGTCTTCGATCCCGCGAGCGGTAAGCCGGTCGAGTTCGCCACGGTGGCCGCGCAGAACAAGAGCGACGGAAAATCTGTGCGCACCGGGGCGACGGATGCGAAGGGCGGGTTTGACTTGGAGGGAATCCCCGCCGGCGACTACGAACTGTCCTACGGCCTGATTGGCGGCGCCCGCGAAGCGAGCATATCGTTCTCCGTCGACGCACAGCACCGCAAAATCGATCTGGGCCGGCTTGCGCTCAGTGGTGACGCGGCGGTGAAACTGGAAAAGGTCGAGGTCTCCGCCCGCAAAGAGGCATTCTACAATTCGATCGACCGCAAGGTCTACAACGTCGGAAAAGACATCCAGAGCGCCGCCGGCTCCGCCAGCGACCTGCTGCAAAACGTGCCGTCGGTGCAAGTGGACATCGAGGGCAACATCAGTCTGCGCGGCGACGCCAACGTCCTTATCTTAATCAACGGCAAAACCTCTGCGATGATGGGCAAGAACCGCGCCGCCGTGCTTGAGCAGATGCCCGCCGATGGCATCGAAAAAATCGAGGTCATCACCAACCCGTCCGCGAAATTCAAACCCGACGGCACCGCCGGCATCATCAATCTCACGCTGAAGAAAAAAGCCGAGGCCGCCTCGTTCGGCAGCGTGCGCGCCTCGGTCGGCACCAACGGCCGCTACAATACGAGCCTCACCGCCAGCTACCCGGCGGGAAAAGCGCTGCTCTCCGCCAGCGCCAGCGTGCGGCAGGACGACCGCTCGCGCACCGCGCAGGATGAGCGCTCACATCTCGATACCGCGACCGGCACCTTCGTGTCCACGGCGCAACGCACGACGGAACATTCGAAGCCCTTTTCGCGCATCGCGCAGCTCGGTGCCGACTACAAACTCGACGACCACACGAAACTGGGTGCCGATGCGCGCTACAATTTTCGCGACTTCCGCCGCGATTCCTCCGTGACGAACCTCTCTCGCAGCGGCACCGGCGTCCTCACCGGTGACTACGACCGGATTCGCCTCGATCTCGAGTGGGAGAAGGACCTCGAGTTCACCTCGAAGCTACAGCACGGGTTCGCCGAGGAGGATCGCGAACTCACGGTTGAACTGCGCCACGGCCAGACCACGGAGCAGGAGGACAACCGCTACACCAATGTCTATCGCGCGCCCGTGCGTCCGCCCCTGCTCGACTTCACGCTCATCCGGCAAAAGGAAACCAACACCGAGCTTTCAGCGGACTACACTCATCCGCTCGGCGAAAAATCGAAAGTCGAGGTCGGCTACAACGGCCAGTTCAAGGAGGCCGACCAGAATTTTCGCGGCAGCTTCGTCGACGCCACCGGCGTCACGCGCCTCGATGCCACGCGCACCAATCACTTCATCTACGACGCCGCGATCCACGCGTTCTACGGCACCTACGCGCGGAAGTTCGGCGCGCTCGGCCTGCTCGCCGGCCTGCGTTTCGAGCGCGCCGTGATCGACACCAATCAAGTCACCGCACGCCTCATCGGCTCCAACGACTACAACCGTTTTTATCCGAGCCTGCACACGAGCTACGATCTCACCGAGACGCAGCAGCTCCAGCTGAACTACAGTCATCGCGTCCATCGCCCCGAAGGCGACGACCTTAATCCCTACCCGGAATATCAGGACCCGTTTAACCTCCGTGCCGGCAATCCCAAGCTCCTGCCCGAAGACATCCACTCGA
>JANOAF010000488.1:0-12304 GCA_031411015.1 Opitutaceae bacterium
GCGCCATCGGTGAACTCGACGAGGCAGTGGACGATGCTCTGCGGGTGCAGCACCGCGGTGCACTGCGCGGGCTTCAGACCAAAGAGGCACTGCGCCTCAATCAGCTCGAGGCCCTTGTTGGCGAGCGTGGCGGAATCGACCGTGATCTTCGGGCCCATCGCCCAATTCGGGTGCTTGAGGGCGTCGGCGGGCGTGACGTGCGCGAGCTTGTCCGCCGGCCAGTCGCGAAACGCCCCGCCGCTCGCCGTGAGCACGATGCGGCGCACGCCGGCGCTCGGGTGGCCCTCGAGGCATTGGAAGACGGCGTTGTGCTCGCTGTCCACGGGCAGGAGCTTGGCGCCGCGCCTCCTCGCCTCGGCCATCACGAACTTGCCGGCGAGCACGAGAATCTCCTTTGAGGCGAGCGCGAGATCCTTGCCGGCCGCGAGCGCGGCGAGCGCCGGGTCGAGGCCGGTGGTGCCGACGACCGCGACGAGCACGATGTCGGCGGCGGGGAGTGCGGCGAGTTCGTTGAGCCCGGCGAGACCGCCGACGAGTCGGGTGCCGGCGGGAAACGCGCTCGCGTTGTGGCGCGCGGCAGTGAAGGCGGCGTCGTCAAACACGCCGACATGCCGCACGTCGAACTGCCGCGCGATCACAGCGAGTTTTTCCCAGTTGGCCCGCGCGGCGATGCCGACGAGTTCGAGTTTGTCGCGATGCGCCGCTAGGACGCGCAGGGTGTTCTCGCCAATGGAGCCGGTGGCGCCGAGGAGGACGACGCGTTTCTTGCGCGTAGCTGGAGCGGAGGCGGACATGGCGCGGCTTACGGCAGCCGGAAAAGATAATATCCGATCGGCGCGACGAGGATGATGCTGTCGCTGAGATCAAACATCCCGCCGATGCCGGGAATCGTCGCACCGGAGTCCTTCCTGTTCGCGCGGCGTTTTAAGACCGACTCCACGAGATCGGCGACGATGCCGATGATGGCGATCGGCACGGCCATCAGCGCCGCATTAAGCGGCGTGACGTGCGGCGGGAAAATCCCGCGCGCGAGCCACGCGATCAGCGCGCCCACGCCCATCGCGAATACGACTCCACCCACAGCGCCCTCCCAGGTTTTCTTCGGACTAATCACCGGCGACATCTTGTGTTTCCCGATCGCCATGCCGGTGAGCAGCGCGCCGGTGTCGCAGAATTTCACCACGGCGATGATCCAGAGGCAGAGCAACAAACGGCCGTCGGCCGAAACCGTGTCGCCGGGCAGTGGCGTGACAATGGCGGCGAGGTATTTCAACATCACCGCGACGTAAACAAGGCCGAACAGCGTCGCAGCCAGCGACTCGACCCGCGACTCCGGAGTGCGCTCGCCGAGCAGCCGCACCGCAAACACGATTACTGCCAGCGGCAGCAGCAGTGCGGTCGGACACGGGCACAGCGTTTCGAGCCACGGCGAGAGGGTGATCACTGCGCCGAAGCACATGCCGAGCTTGTCGAACGGATCGTAGCCGGAAGCGCGCATGAGCGCGTAGAATTCGCGGAGTGTGAGCACCGAGATGAGCCCGATCATGACGAGCGCCCCGGTCGTGCGGAAAAACCACAGCGCGCTGCCGACGATGACCCAGAGCGCGACTGTGCTGAAGATGCGTTTGCCCATGCGGTGCGGACGTCGGCTTACCTATGGAGCTGACTAGGCTCGGAAGTAGGGCGGGTCTGTGACCCGCCCTCGGGGCGAACGCTCGAAGCGTGAAAGGACGGGTCATAGACCCGTCCTACTTTCAAACCAAGGCCGCCCCATCTTTTGATAATCATCAGGAGATCACGGATCGTCTCACTTCGCCGCCGCGGGTTTCAACTGCTCGCTCGTCAGGCCGAAGCGGCGCTCGCGCCGGCTGTAGTCGGCAATCGCGGCGGCGAGATCGGCCTTGGTAAAGTCGGGCCAGAGCACGGGCGTGAAAACGAACTCGGCGTAGGCCGCCTGGGGCAGGAGAAAGTTGCTGATGCGCGTTTCGCCCGAGGTGCGGATTACGAGATCGGGGTCGGGCATGTCGCCGGTGTAGAGGTAGCGGCTGAAGGTCGCCCACGAGTTGTCGTTGAGCTTCTCCTTGCCGGCGGCGACGGCGGCGGCGTAAGCGCGGGCGGCGTCGACAATCTCGGTGCGGGCGCCGTAGTTGAGGGCGAGCACGAGGGTGTAGTCGGTAAAATGCTTCGTCTCCTCGATCGTGGTGCGCAGGACTTTTTGCACGCCGGCCGGCAGCTCCTCGGTGCGGCCGATGGTGCGCAGGCGCACGCGGTCGCGGACGAAGGTCTCGAGCTCCTTTTTCAGATAATACTCCAAGAGTCCCATCAACGCGCCGACTTCGTCCTGTGGCCTCTTCCAATTCTCGATCGAGAAGGCGTAAAGCGTGAGCATCCGCACGCCGAGATCGCGGGCGGCAAAGGTCGTCGTGCGCACCGTCTCGACCCCGCGCCGATGCCCTTCAATCCGGGGGAGGCCGCGCTGTTTCGCCCAGCGACCGTTGCCGTCCATGATGATGGCGACGTGGTGCGGAACGTTTTCGGCGGGAGCGGACATGTAGCGGAGGGCGACCTTGGGCGGGGCCGGGCTGATTGACAAGCCGCCAGACGAATCGTGCCCCACCCATTGACGATCGCGGCGGCGTGCGCAGCCTCACTGCATGAATCTGCCTCTGACCAGCGAGGAAATCACGCAAGTCTCCGCGCGGCTGGCCGGTTGGGCGGTCGAGCGCGAGGCGCTGGCGAAGACCTTCACGTTTGGGTCATTTCGCGAGGCCATGAGCTTCATGGTGCGCGTCAGCTACGAGGCCGAGGCGCTCAATCACCACCCCGAGTGGAGCAACGTTTACAACCGCGTCGCGGTGCGCCTCACAACGCACGACGCCGGAAACAAGATCACCGCGAAAGACGTGGAACTGGCGACGCGGATGCAGCGGATCTCGTGGGTGGGGTAGGGGTGGTGTCGCGAGTGCGGCGTTCTGGGCTTTGAGATTCCCATCTGGAATATCAAAGAAGCAAAACGGGGCAGCCCGAATGCGACGATGCACAGCGCGACTCCGCGAACGATCCCGCAGCAAACTAAGTAACCGCTAGTCTTCGCTCGTCTCCGCTATTAAAAATCATCGGGCGACCAAACGAAGTTCCGCGCTTCGCCGATTGGGCGAAGCACGCACGGAATCTTCGCCGTCGCTGCTGTAAATTAGCGGAAATTAGCGTTTCAAGACTTGAGGCCCTGCATGAAATTAAACGTCCGATCGATCTGTCCCGGCAGGGGCTCGTGGGTGAAGTCGGGGTAGAGGACGAAGTCTTTCTTCGCGGTGATTTTGTTGTAGGCGGCGAACTGCGAACTCGGCGGGCAGATCGTGTCCATGAGGCTCGTGAACATCAGCGTCTCGGCCCGAACCCGTGACGCGAGATGTTGCACGTCGATGTAGCCGAGCTTGGTGAATATCTCGGTTTCGCGCTCGTGGCGGGGATCGTGATTGCGGAAGAAGAGGCGCAGTTCCTCGTAGGCGTCCTTGGCGCAGTCCATCTCCCACACGCGCTGGTAGTCGCAAAGAAACGGGTAGACGGGCGCAATGCGCTTGATGCGTGGTTCGAGCGCGGCGCACACGAGCGAGAGCGCGCCGCCCTGTGATGCCCCGAAGCACCCCACGCGATCGGCGTCGACCTCGGCAAAGCTCATCACAACGCGGGCCAGTTGCGCGGTGTCCAAAAAAATCTGGCGAAACGCCAGCTTGCGGGGATCCGGATCGTCGAGACCGCGGATGATGTGGCCGCGGTGCGTCGTGCCGCGCACCTGGCCGTTGTCCTCGGAGCGTCCGCCTTGGCCGCGACAGTCCATCGCGGCGTAGCAAAAGCCCTCCGCCGGCCAGCCGAACTTGTCGAGCCAGTCGCCGGTGTGCCCCGTGTAGCCGTGAAATTGCAGCACGGCGGGGTGCTTCGCCGTGTTGGAAGAAGCGGCGGATTTCGGGCGTAAATATTTCGCGTAAATCCGCGCGCCGCCGACGCCGGTGAACCACAGGTCGAACGTTTCGACATGGCGCGAAGCGACGACGGCACTGCGGCGCAGCTCGGCGTTGGGCGGCGTCGCGTCGAGTTCAGCGAGGGCAGTGGCCCAGTAGGCGTCGAAGTCGGCGGGACGCGGGTTGCGCCCGCGGTAGGTGAGGAGTTCGGGCAGCGGCTGGTCGATGAGGGGCATCGGGCGGAATTTCGATTTTGGATTGATTCGGAAGAAGGCCGGCTCGCTTGCGAGCACGCTGACCTACAGGCGAGGCATTTCGGAAATCAAAACAAATGACCGGGGCGGGAGGCGACGGAGGATTTTTTCGCGTTGTCATCGCTGCGGGCCGTGGCGTGAGTGCCCGCATGAAAGTCGCCTTCGTTAGTGGCACGAGCATCGTGAATTCCACACTGTTTTCCGCGTGGGAGGTGAAAACCGTCGAGACGAAACACGGTCCCGTGACCTACAAGTCGCACGGCGATTTCGCGCTCATCAACCGGCACGGCTATGCGTTTCCGCTGCCGCCGCACTCAATCAATTATCGGGCGAACATCGCCGCGCTGGCCGAGCTTGGGTTCAAGGACATCGTGTCGCTCAATTCCGTCGGCTCGTTGAAAAAGGATCTGCCGCCGGGGACGTTTGTGTCGTGCAGCGACTACGTGGGTTTGCAGCAGGGACCCGCGACCTTCTTCGACACTGAGCTCAAGGGCGGCGCGCCCGGTATCGCCAACAACCTGATTCCAAGAATCGTCGCGGCGCTCGCGCCGGAGTTCACGATTCACACGGGCAAGACTTACGTGCAGATGCGCGGCCCGCGTTTTGAAACGAAGGCGGAGATCCGCATCGTGAAAGACTGGGGTGACGTTATCGGCATGACGGCAGCGCACGAAGCCGATCTCTGCACGGAGGCCGGGCTGCGCTACAACAGCCTCGCCTTGATCGACAACTACGCGAACGGCCTCGAGGGCACGGAGATCGACTTCGCGAAATTCAAGGACCTCGTGAAGGAGAATCAGGCGAAGGTGAACCGGCTCTTCGTGCGGTTGCTGGAGATTCTCGCCTGACCTCGGCGGAGCGAAACCGAGTCTCGTGCCGTGTGATGGCTTGGGACGGTAGCATTACTTAGTCGGGACCTGAGCGCTTGCGCGACTGGGGGCGCGGAGTAGGGTCCGCGGCCATGAGTGACTTCGTGCAGGCCGCGCAAATCTCCGAAGCGACCCAAATCTTGAACCGGCTGCGCGCCAACATGCGCCTCACCATCCGGGGCAAGGATGACGTGATTGAGCAGGTGCTCGTGTGCCTCGTGGCGGGCGGCCATCTGCTCATCGAAGATTTGCCGGGCCTCGGGAAGACCACGCTCGCCTATTCACTCGCGCGCTCGATGGACTGCACCTTTTCCCGCATTCAGTTTACCAGCGACCTGCTGCCGAGTGATGTCACGGGCGTCTCGATCTACAATGAGACGGTGAAGGATTTCGTGTTCAAACAAGGCCCGGTGTTCTCGCATGTCGTGCTCGCCGACGAGATCAACCGTGCGACGCCCAAGACGCAGTCCGCGCTCCTCGAAGTGATGGACCGCGCGAAGGTGACGATCGATGGCGAGTCGCATCCGGTCGGGCCGCCGTTCATGGTGTTTGCGACGCAGAATCCGGTGGACTACGAGGGCACGTTTCCGCTGCCCGAAAGCCAGATGGATCGGTTTCTGATGCGGCTGCGCATGGGCTATCCCGAGGTGGCGGATGAGCGCGAGATTCTCCGCACTGCGCGGGGCGGCTACGATGCCATCGCGGTGAATCCCGTGCTGACGAGCCGCGACATCGTCGCGCTGCAGGCGCTCGTGCACCAAGTCTTCGTCGAGGAGAGCGTGCTCGACTTTATTCTGCGCATTGTGACCGCGACGCGGACGGAAGCGGAGTTTCGCACCGGCGTCAGCGTGCGCGGCGGAGTGGCGCTGCGCATGGCGGCACAGGCGCGGGCGCTCACCCACAATCGTGATTTTGTGATGCCGGAAGATGTCGTCGAATTGGTGACGCCGGTTTTCACGCATCGCCTCGCGCTCGCCCGCCAGACCAGCGATGCGCTCGAAGAACGCCGCGTCGTCGGCTCGATCCTGAAACGGATTGTCGCGGCCGTGCCGATGCCGGCGTGAGTGCGGCGCGCTGTCGCCGGGGATTCTGATTGCTCGACCGATGACCTCTCACACCGAGGGCACGTGGTCTGGACCCGGCCGGCGCGGTCAGCGGGGGAAATTTTCCTGGAGCGCGTTGCTCTGGGCGCTCGTTTATCCGGCGCGCGGCCAACGCATTTTGCCGACGTTGCCCGGCGTGGTGCTGATCGGGTTGTCGCTCGGGATCGGCACGGCTGCCTACAATTCCTCGAGCAACATCCTGTTCATCACGCTCTCGCTGTTGCTCTCGTGCCTGATTCTCAGCGGGGTGCTTTCGTGGCTTAATCTCCGCGGGGTCGAGTGGCGCCTGCTGGTCTCCCCGCCGCTGCGGGCGGGAAAGGACACGATGATCGCGCTCGAATTGCGCAACGGGAAAAAGTTTCTCGCGACCTATGGATTGTGGTTCGAGTTTGCCGCCCGGTTTGTCGATGCCACGCAGAACCGCCGGGCTGAGTCCACCGTCAGCGCCAAGTCTGGCGAGGTGCGGGCGGCCTTGGCGAAGGCCGATGCTGCGGAGTGCCGCGAGCGTGTCGCGCTGCCGGGGCGCCTCGATCCGGGCGGCGAGAACCGGATTGAGTGGACGTTCAAACCGGAGCGTCGGGGCCGGTTGCGCGTTGAGCCCGCGGCCGTCGGGTCGGTGTTTCCTTTTGGATTTTTGCGGAAAGACGTCGGCACCGGCCTCTTGGTGGAGGTTTTGGTCTGGCCCGCGCCGACGGAGTATCGGCGTCATGCCACCGTGGCGACGCGCCGGATGTCCGGCGGGGAGCGCGCGGCCCGGTCCGGCACCAACGGCGACTTGATGGCGCTCCGCGGCTACGTGCCGGGGGATTCGCATCGCTTGATTCATTGGAAGGCGACCGCGCGCACGGGGAAACTGCTCGTGCGCCTGCACGCCGCCGAGAGTGCGGAAATGTTTTCGCTTTGGCTGCGCACCGACGCCGACGTGTGGTCGCGACCCGAGCAGTTCGAACTACTGATCAGTTTGGCGGCGACGCTGTCCGAAGATTTTTTCCGCGCGGGTTGTCTCGCGACGGTCGCCATCGATGCCGAGCCGCCCATCCCGATCCGCCGCGCGCGCGATCTTGAACTCTGGTTGGATCGGCTCGCGGTGGCGGCACCCTCGGTGGCGGCGCCGGGCGGCGGGACGAAGACGATCGCAAAACACCATGTGCTGACGTTCGTGCCCGACGGTGCGCGGGGTGTCGTCGCACTCGTCGGCGGGGAAAAGGCGGCTTCCGCATGAGCCCGCCCGGCCCCAAGCGTCCCGAGCTGACTGCGGATGAGCTTCACCATCTGAAGTGGTTACTCGGCGGATTACTCACGCTGGTGAGCCTGGGGGCCGTGCTCTACATGGAGGTCGAGGCGTGGACGCTGATGGGCGTCACGGCGCTGGTGGTGATCGGATCGATGCTGTGGCCGGCGTTGCCCGCGCGCGTTCCGGGCGCGGTGCACTTGCTGGCGTTCCCAATCATCGTGGCGTTTTTCGCGGCGGACGTGTGGCTGAAAGCCGAGCTGCTGCCCGCGATGGTGCGCCTCGATATTCTCCTGCTGCTTTATCGGAATCTCGGCTACCGCCAGCGGCGCGATGATCTCCAGGTCGTTGTTCTTGGGCTGTTCCTGGTGATCGTGGCGGGCGTGCTGACGGTGTCGCTCGCGTTTGCGACGCAAATTCTCGTCTTCACGGCCGGCGCGCTGGCGCTGCTGCTGGTGATCACGCTGACGGATAGCGCGGCGGGCGGAGCGGCGAAGGCGCCGATCCCACCGGGCGAAGAACCCTCGTGGGTGCGGCACGCGAATTTGGGGCGCCTGTTGCGCCGACTGCGCCTCGTCACGGACTGGCGCGTGGCGGCACTGGGCGCGGTCCTTTTCGCCGGCGTGCTCGCCGTATCGGCGCTGCTGTTTCTCGCGATTCCCCGGTTTCAACTGGAGAACAGCATGATGCTCGATCGCTTTATTTCGAAGAAGGCGAAGTCGGGCTTCACGGACACGATTCGTTTTGGCGACGTCACCGAAATTCAGCAGGACAACAGTATCGCGCTCAGCGTGGATGTGTCGGACGAGAGTCAGGTGCCCGCGGCTCCCTACTGGCGGATGATCGTGCTGGATCGGTATGAGGGCGGTTCGTTTCGGATGTCGGGCGGACTGCGGGCGCAGGAATTTGCCTGGGACAAAACCGACACCAAGCTCGACGGAGCAGCGCCGGTGCCGGGAGCGGACGCCGCCTACTGGACGTTTTATCTGGAATCGGGGGTGAGCCGGCACCTCCCGCTGCTCGGGCGCTTTCACGCAATCACGTTTCGCGACGTGCAGACCTTTCGCGCCGCACCGCGGCTGGGGTTGGTGTCGCTCCGCGACGAGTCCGTGACCATGACGGCCTATCGCGTCGAGGGCTTCGAGTTGGGGCCGGACTTGCCGGACAAGGCGTTCGCCGCGGGCTGGCGCGCGCAGTCGCGCCGTCGGGAGGAGTTGCAAATGGGCCTGTCGGTTTCAGAGGCGGATCGGGCCGAGCTCAATCGCATCGTCGGTGAGCTGACGGGGGGCGCGGAAATCGGCGCGCGCGAATTTGTCCGCCGCGCGAATGTCTGGTTGAAACAACGCCACGCCTACTCGCTCAACCCTTTCATTCCCGCTGGTGCCGGCGATCCACTTGTGCGCTGGCTGCGGTCGCGCGAGAGCGGGCACTGCGAGTTGTTCGCGGGATCACTGGTGCTGCTGGCCCGGACGGCGGGGTTGCCGGCGCGCGTCGTGACGGGTTTTCGCGGCGGCACGTGGAACGGTTACTCCCACAATTTCACCATCCGAAACGCGGATGCGCACGCGTGGTCGGAGGTCTTCGACGAGGCATCCAGTGCTTGGCTCCGCGCGGATCCGCTCGCGAACGATGCGGCGGGCCAGAATGCCGAGGTGCGTGGGCCGGCGGCGGTGGCGTCGCGGCTCGACCGCAGCTGGAAGGCGCGCTTCGACAGCCTGCGCGTCTTTTGGTATCGGCGGATTGTCAGCTTCGATCAGCGGTCGCAGGTCGAGACGGTCCTCGCCGTGAAGGAGGCGGCGCAAACTTCCGGTCGTCGCTTGCGCGAAATCGCCCAGGAGGCGGTGGCCGCGGCCAAGCAATGGATCGGCGGGCCGTGGGATATGCGGCGGTTCGTGCGGGCGCTTTTGTTGGTGGCGATGGTGGCCGGCCTCATTTGGGGCTGGCGGGAATTTGGCCGCGCGTGGTGGCGCGGGGTGCGAGGCGCGCGCGGTGCGCACCACGGCGATCCGGTCCGAAATGAGGCGGGGCGCTGGCTCGCGCGGCTGGCGCGAGATCCAGCGCCCACCACCGAGATCGCTCACTCGCGCGCAGAATTGCAACGGCTGCGGTTTGGCGCGCCAGCGACTTGGCCCGCTCCGGAAAAAGCGTTTCGCCGCGCGCGGCATGCGCTCCGCGAGGCGGGCCGGCAGCGCCGCGTCACTCGGTCTTGAAGCGCAGTTCGTGCTGCTTGGGCTGGTTGCGGGTTTCGGCCCAAGTCTTGAAAATCGCGTGCGCGACCGGGCCGGCGTAGCGCCCGCCGCCGGTCTCTTCGCCCGGCGTGTCGCCTTCAATCGCGATGGCGATGGCGATTTGCGGATTTTCAATCGGCGCGAAGCCGATGAACCATGCGAAATTAATTTTCTTTCCCCCTTCGGCGTCCTTCTGCGCGGTGCCGGTTTTTCCAGCCATGCGCAAGCCGGGGATTTTCGGGAGGAGCTTTCCTTCGGTGAGTATGCGCGCGGTGCCGGTGAGGGTGACTTGTTCCATCGCGCGGAGGAGAGTGGACCTCTGTTCGAACGTGAGGCCGATCGACTCGGTCTGCTGGCGTGGCCGGTCGGGTTGATGGAGGAGCGTGGGTTGGGTCCACACCTCATCGCGCGCGACCGAGGCCATGAAGCACGCCATCTGGAGCGGCGTGACGAGCACGAAGCCCTGCCCGATGGCCATCTGCACGGTGTCGCCGCCGGCCCAGCCCTGATTGCGATTTTTGCGTTTCCATTCGGGATCGGGAATCACCATGCGGCGCGTTTCATCGAGGAGCTCGATCCCGGTCGGTCGGTCGAGGTGAAAGCGGCGCGCTTCCGCCGCGATGACATTCGGGCCCATTTCGTAACCAAATTTGTAGAAGAAAACATTGCAGCTTTTCTCGATCGCCCGACTCAACCCGATCTCGCCGTGTCCGCCCGCGTCGTGATCGCCGAACCGGCGGCCCATCACAAAAAAGCCGGGGCAGTTGGTGGCGCTGTCAGGCGTAATCACACCGGAGCGGAGGCCGGCGATCGTGGTGAGAATCTTGAACGACGAGCCGGGAGGGTAGGCTCCCTGAATCGCGCGGGGGAACAAAGCCTGCCGCTCAACCGCGTCCTGCCAGGCTGCCGAGCTGATGCGCGGCGAGAAACTCGAGAGATCGTAGTCGGGCTTGCTCGCGAGCACGAGCACCTCGCCCGTGTTGACGTCGAGGGCGACGGCGGTGCCGGCTAGATTGAATTTCGCCAATTCTGTCTCCGCCGCCATCTGCAGATCGATGTCGAGCGACAGCTGGAGATTTTTTCCCTGCTTGGGAAACACCTGCTGGATGGGTTTGTTGATGCGGTTGCCCGCTGGATCGACGCGGTAGATCGCGCCGCCGGCTTCACCCTGCAGGACGGCGTCGAATTTCTTCTCGACGCCCTCGCGGCCCATCGTGCCGACCATCTTGAACGTTTTCAGATCCTCGCCGGGAAAATCCTCCAACTCGACATCGTCGGCCGCGCCCACGTAACCGAGGGTGTGGGAGGCCGCCGAGCCGAACGGATATTCGCGCGTGCTAAACGTGTAGACCTGCGCGGGCGAGTTGACGGGCAATCGCTCCCAAAGTTTTGCGTAGTCCGTGGGCGTAAGATCGTCGAGGAGGTTGTAGGGCAGGAGCAGATCGCGCTCGAAATGCCGCCGCAGCCGTTTGCCGTCGACCTGCTCGGCGCGCCCGAGGATCGCGTTTACCTGATCGAGGTAGCGCTGCACCACCGAGACGCGCGCGAGCTGGGTGAGCTGATCGCGCGAGGGCACATCCTTGTCGTCGGCGGCCCGGAAATTATTGCGGATGCGAATCTGCTCCCGGCGCAATTCGGGTTTTATTTGATCGAGCATCAGGCGCACGGAGAAGCGCGCGCGGTTGCCGACGAGCAGGTGGCCGTGGCGATCCTCGATGTTGCCGCGCGGGCCGGGGTAGAGGATGCGGCGCTGCGTCTGCTTGCGCTCGGTGTCGGCATATTCGCTGACCTTGGTGAGCTGCTCGTAGGCGAGACCGCTGACGAGCACGAGCAACAGCCCGGCGAGCAGGAAATAAAAAAACACAATCCGCGGATCGTAGCCCCGGTGGGTTTCGACGAGGTGGCCGGAGCGGTCGGCGAGGTTCGTGGCGCTGGAGGGCATCCGGTGGTGGGTGGTCGGCGACGCGGATCAGAAATCGAAACGGTTCACGCGGGCGAGTTTCAGCACACCCTCTTGCAGTGAAAAAAACCACGGCGTGATCAAGGCGAGGAAAACCTGCGAGCATACAAGGTCGGCGATGAGCCTTGGCCACGTCACGCCGGGCATCGGCACACTGTGGATTTGCGTGAAGGAAAACATGAGGAAGAGCGCAAGGTTGGTGAGCAGCACGACGACGATGGCGGAGATGTTGTCGCCGCGCGGCACGCGATCGCGAATGCGGAAGAGCGCGAGATGCGCCGCGGCAAACAACATCGCGTGCAGGCCAAACGCAACCGGTGCATGCGCATCGCAGACGAGTCCACCGAGGATGGTGGCCGCGAGCCCCGCGCCGTGCGGCTGCGTGAGCGCGGCGAAGGTGACGAACAGCGAGCCCGCGAACAGGTAGACCCGGTAGCCCACCAAGGCATCATTCAGCTGCGTGACCAGCATCCACAACAGGAGGGATGAAACGAACAGGGCGAGCGTGCGGCGCATGGGTGGAAAAAAAGCTGAGAGCTGAGAGTCGAGAGCTGAGAGACCGGGAAAATCAGACTAGGGGTGGAAGGATTTTTCTCTCAACTCTCAGCTCTCATTCGCAGTGGGTCCAAGATCCCAAAGCTGGCTTCGGCTTGGTGGGGAAGTAGCCGCGAGCGTGAGCGAGTGGTGGTCGGTCCACTCG
>JANOAF010000489.1:0-6929 GCA_031411015.1 Opitutaceae bacterium
CACTTTCGCGGTTTGCTGGAGTGGCGCGACAATGACAGCGACGCAGGCAGCGTGCCCATAGCCGCAGACGACCGGGCCAACTTGGTTCGGCTTGTCCTCGGCCTGGTTCAGCAAAAGGAGCAAACCCTGCTAAAGGATTACGCTGAAAAAGCGGCAGAGCATGAATCCAAACTGCGCGAACGGGTGAAGCTGGAGTTTGCCATCGACCGCGACCGCGCGGCGCTTGCGGACGCGATCAAAATTCCAGTGGGTGATCCTAAGGACGCGGTGCTCCAACTCGAAATCTCGAATCTTGTCGCCAATCTACGCAACGCTGCGGACGCAGCCGTTCGCGCGGCCCAGCAAGACGACGCCAACTCCACGTTGCTTGATGAAGTTGCACGGACGCAGGCCGAATACGAAATTGCCCACGCCATCGCGGACGATGCCAAGGCGAAGGTGGATGCGGAAGACAACCGACTGAAAGGCATCACTCCGCCGCCCAAGCCAAAGGAAGCCGTGAGCGGTATCCGCCAAATGCTAAAAGGCATGGAGCCATTTTACGGCTACTGCTCCCATCCAATGGATGCGGCTTACAAGGCTCGGTGCCCGATTGCCAAGCAACGCCAGCCCGACGACGAAGTGAGACAGGCTACGCAAGAAATCACGGATGCCGCGCCGGTTGTGAGGTCGGAACTCGAGCGGTTGCAGGCCGAGTTTAAGCATCACCAAGGTGTCGCGGACGAAAAGAAACGCGTTATGCAATCAGCTCAGGCCCTCTTCAGCGCGGCCAGGCAGCGCCAACGCAAGGAACTGGAAGACCTGAAAGAGCCAGCGCGTAACGCCGCGATGATCGAGGCGCTCCACCGTAGCTATGCAAAGGGGTGCGTGGACTTGGAGACCTTCAACGGGAGAATTAAAGACCTCGGCAGCGACAAGGATGCGATCAACGAGACGCTGAAGGCTCTGACCAAGCTGCACAAAGACTTGCTGGAAAAATTCACGCGGCTCTTCCACCACATCGCCCAACACATGCTGGACAAGGCGGTCACCGGACGGGTGGAATTTTCCGGCAAGAGTATCGAACCGCGCCTCGAATACCACGGACCCCGCGACAGTGCCGCGCTGAAGGTGACCAAATGGCTGGCGTTCGACCTCGCCGCCGTCGCCCTCGGCGTCACGACCAAGGAGGCGTATCATCCACGGTTTTTACTCCACGACAGTCCCCGTGAGTCAGACCTTGCCCCAGACATTTACGGTGGCCTCTTCCTCGCGGCCAAAGAGTTGGAGGGGCTGTTGGGCGAAAATGCGCCGTTTCAATACATCGTCACTACTACCGAGCCACCGCCAACGGGGGTTCGTCAAACACCGTGGCTGCGGCTTGAGCTCGATGCGTCGGTCGAATCCGAACGTTTCTTAGGCGTCGATCTGTAAAACCGGGATCACTACCATGAAACTAGAGAACGGTGACCTATTCGAGCATACAAAGCGCGATTGGCTAAGGGCAAAACTCCCATCCTACGAAACCGTGTGGAGTGAATTTATTGGGCATGATAGCAAAGGCCACCCGCTCTTGTTTCCAGGGCTCAGCCCCGAACAAGAGCACGCGCGCAAGATGTTTTATCAAGCGCACTACAGCCTCGCCGTAACATCCTTCCAGCTCGATTCGCTGTGTGATCGGATAGATGCGATGCAGGGCTCGCACAATAATGTCTCGGACTATCTCCGGGAAATAGAAGACTTCACGCTCTTCGTATCGTATGTCGGCCACATTCACGACATGGCCGAAGACATCGCACAGGCGTTGAGGGACACTCCGATTTTAACGCCTTTCAGGCCATTCTTTGCCCTTCGTTCACACGCTCTTCATGCTGCGCGTGTTCCCCTTCAACGTGACGACGTAGGCCTAAAAATACCTAAGATCAGTTGGTCCGAAAAACAGCCAGGTGAATGGCATGATCAAAAGCCATGGGAGGACACAGACCCGTCCAAATTTATTTATCTCACGGATTTTTGCCGTGGTGTGAGAGACGATCTTTTCACCGTTATCAACGAGGTGCATCCCTTGATACGCAATAAGGCCCACCTCCGGTTTCCTGGAATTATAGGACAAGTCGAATCGACTTCGTTTACGTTCTACCAGAGCGGGAGCAACTATACTTATTTTCCTCCTGCATCGGGCTCCGCAAATATCTGAGGAGTGTAACTGTCATCGAATGCCCCACTGACCTATGAACTCTCCTGAAGCCCGCGCGAAACTCGTCGATGCCCTCCACCTCGACCTCGTCGGCCCGTGGCCAGCCCATGCTTTTGCTCATGAACTCCTGCCGGAGAATCCCACGCGTTGGTATTTGACCGGCTACTTGATCCCGGAAACCGCTCCCGTTGAGCAACGGACTGACGCCGATGCAACGGATGAGGTAGAGTCGGGCGGCGAAGGTGGCGTAGAGGACAACGTTGTTCCCGACAAGGCCGCCGCAGCTCCCGGTCTGATTCCCAGTTCCATGGGCTTGAGCGTGCTCATCCCACCGGACACGCGGAAGCTGGAGGTTGAAATATCTTGGGGCGACTACCTCTGGGAAGACCCGACCAAGGAAGAGATCGAGCCAGTGGATCAAGGCTTGGGAGTGAAGGATGAAGCCCCGCCGGAAATCTATCCTATCACCATCGGTGAGCAGGGCGGCGGCGAACTGCATGAAGACGGGCCTCCCGCAGTCAGTGCCCCATTGCTGAAAGGCTATCGCCGGTCGCCTCATTTGGAAATCGTCCCTATCGCGCTGCCTCCGGCGGACGGCAAACTGGCCAAGTTTCCCGTGCCAAATAGCGGCGGGCTGCGCGTGGCGGTGACTGTTCGCCCGGTCGCACCGGACTCGCGCGGTCGCATCCCAGCAGGCACGCGGGCGCTGTGCGTTTTTCTAGTTAACAGCCGCCCCCCTGCCGAAAGGGCTTATCAAGGAAATGCGTTTCAGGCCCGCTTGCGCGTCACCTGCCACGAGGGTTTTATCGCTCGCCCAGACATGCGAGGCTGTGGGGATGGAGTGAACTCACAGGATTGGGACACCGATGTCGCCGATCTCCAATATCGGCAGATTTTCGATTACGTGTCCGGCATCGGCTGTGCCGCCGAGCCAGTTGATCTATCCAACGGCAGCCCCTGTCGAAGCGTGCAATCCTGTTGGATACCATCGGCCGAAGTTGAGTTTGTCGGTCATCTCGAAACGGCTGCCCTGCCCGGCGTCGAGCTGGGTATGGAGGCACTGGCGCAAATCACGGATGTCGCCGACGCTCGCGCCAAGCTCGGCAAACTGGTCGAGCACTACCGCACGTGGATCGAGGCCCAGTCCTCAGCGATTGCCAACGAATCCAGCCTTGAGCAGCCTCGAAAAAATACAGCTCAAATGCTGATTCACCGCGCCCGCGTCGCCGCCGACCGCATGGCGACCGGCATCGAGTTGCTCGATTTGGCGGACGTGCGTGAGGCCTTTTGCACCGCCAACCGCTCCATGGCTCGGCAGGCTCGACAGCGCAACGCCCAGAAATACGGCACCGCGCCTGAGTTGGCCGCCGCCCCGACCTGGCGCGCGTTCCAACTCGGTTTCATTCTGCTAAATCTGCGCGGACTGCACGATCCCAACCATGCTGACCGGCAGCTCGTTGACTTGCTCTTTTTCCCGACAGGCGGCGGCAAGACCGAGGCTTATCTCGGCCTCGCGGCCTTTTCCCTCGTCCTCCGTCGTCTGCGCAATCCCGGCCCGCGCGGCGCGGGCGTCAACGTGCTCATGCGCTATACCCTGCGCCTGCTCACGCTCGACCAGCTCGGCCGCGCCTCCGCGCTCATCTGCGCGCTGGAGCTGGAGCGTCACGAGCGGGCCGCGCAAGGCGACAAGCGCCTTGGCGAATGGCCGTTTGAAATCGGGCTATGGGTCGGCTCAACCGCCACCCCGAACCGCATGGGAGGTCCCGGCGATACCGGCCGCAGCAAAGACACAACTGCCTATACGCGGACCAATAAATTCAAGGCAGATTCCGGCCGCAGCGCCGCCCCCATCCCGTTGGAAAACTGCCCGTGGTGCGGGCAGAAATTCGGGCCGCACTCATTCAATCTCTATCCCAGCAAAACCAATCCACGTGACCTCAAAATCACCTGCGTAAATGCGAAGTGCGCATTCACCGGTGATCGGGCGCTTCCCATCGTCGCGGTGGACGAGCCGATCTATCGGCGTTTGCCCTGCTTTCTCATCGCTACGATAGATAAATTTGCCGCGCTGCCGTGGGTTGGTCCTTCGGGCAAACTATTCGGCCAAGTTGAGCGCCACGATAAAGACGGATTCTACAACGCAGCCGAACCCGGCCTCGGGAAGCCGCTCGGTGGCTACCTGCTCCCGCCTGAACTCATCATCCAGGACGAGCTTCATCTCATCTCCGGTCCACTTGGCACCATCGCGGGCATTTACGAGACCGCCATTGGTCACCTCGCCGAGCGCGATCTCGGCAACGGCCTCAAACTCCGTCCCAAGATCATCGCGAGCACGGCCACCGTGCGACAGGCCGAGGCGCAAATCCGCGCGCTCTTCGGACGCCAGCACTCGATGGTTTTTCCACCACCGGGGCCGGATCGTCGGGATACATTTTTCGCGAGAACTCGATCGACCCAGCACACGCCTGCCCGGCTCTACTTGGGGGTGGGAGCACAAGGTCGAAGCTTGAAGGTTGTGCTACTGCGCACAGCCCTCGCTTTGCTCTCCGCCGGTCAGCAACTCTACAAACAGGCCGGCGGCAAGGTGCAGACCAACGCGCTCGATCCCTACATGACGCTGCTCGGCTATTTCAACAGCCTGCGCGAACTCGGAGGCTCGCGCCGAATCGTTGAGGATGAAGTCACCAGCCAGTTGCGCCGCTACGCCGCGCGGCGTCGGCGCGATCCGGTCGAAACGATTTTTGCCAAACGCGAAATCGGCGAACCGTTGGAACTCACCTCGCGTGTATCCACCAATCAGGTTTCAGAAGCGAAACGCCGCCTCTCGCAATCTCACTCCGCCGACGACCATGTGGACATCGCCTTAGCGACGAACATGATTTCCGTGGGTTTGGATATTACTCGCCTCGGTCTCATGGTTGTCCTCGGCCAACCAAAGATGTCCGCAGAATACATCCAGGCCACCAGCCGGGTAGGCCGCGATCCCGGCAAACCGGGCTTGATCGTAACTTTGCTCAACGTCCACAAGCCGCGTGATCGTTCCCACTTCGAACGATTCGGCTACTACCATGCGACGTTTTACCGCACCGTCGAGGCAACCAGCGTTACACCCTTCTCGCCTCGCGCATTGGATAGGGCGCTCGCCGCGGCGGTCGTCGCCTTTGCCCGTCATAGCACACCCACGATGGGAGGAGCCACGGGCGCAGCGGCGATCCTCCAACAGCGCACCGCGCTCAACGCGGTGGCAGAAGCGTTCGCTGACCGGGCGATGTCCCATCGCGCCGGCCAGTCCCCGCAAGATGAAGCCGCGATTCGTGCCCGCGTGCGTGACCGGTGCATCGACCTACTCGATACCTGGTATAAGCTGGCGGACGCCAAGAAGGCCGAGAGTTCACAACTGCAATACGGCAACGAGGACGACAACCAACCCGCACTTCTTCACGGATTCCTGGATGAGAAGCTTGCCGGACTTCATCCCGACTACCGGAAATTCCGGGCCAATCGCTCCATGCGTGATGTCGAGGCGAGCGTGGATTTGTTTCCGCAAGAACTGAGAGGCTAAATCACATGAGTAAAAGCGAAGTTCGTTCCAGTCAGCTACTCACTACCTTCGGCCCAGGTGCGATGATCGATTTGCCCGACGGCTCGGTCATCGTGGGCGGATTGGACAATTGGCGGTATAGCCCCGGCCCGCTCCCCATAATCGAAGAACCGCGTTTGGTCGCCAAGCTGCGCGCACGGTTGGAAAAGCCTCTTCTGATCCTGAAAGCACCTCCGGCCTCCACCGACGATCCCACCGCAGGTAAGCCGGGCATCGTCGTCTGGAAATTTCCTCGTTGGTTTCTTGTTCAAAATCCCGAGAGCGTGGTTGGCCAAGACGGCAAGCCTTTGCCGGGTTATCGCGGCACTCGCCGCCGTCTGGTTCATCAATCGCGGCTGGTGAATTCCAAATACCGCGACGGCGACAAGAACCACAATGTTGTTCCGGTCCGTTTTGTGCGGGCGTGCGCGCATGGCCATGTCGGCGACATTGATTGGCCTACCTTTGTGCACGGTTTCTCGGGAGGTTGCGGCGGAGATCTTTTCCTCGATGAGAAAAGCACAACCGGTGCGCTCGTGGATGTTGAGGCATCCTGTTCGTGCGGAGCCCGACGCTCGCTTGCTGTAGCCGCCATCAAGGGCAGCAAAGCGTTGGGGCGGTGCGACGGCGCGCGCCCTTGGCTGGGTTCCTTCAGCGAGGAGCGAAATTGCACGGAATTCAGCCGCCTGCTCATCCGAAGTGCGAGTAACGCCTACTTTTCCCAGACACTCTCCGTCATCTCGATTCCCGACAAAAAATCACCCGTTGATGAAATGGTGCGCCAACTTTGGGACGCAGGCTTGAGTGTTGTCGCCCAATCGCCCGAGACGCTCCCCGTCATGCGCAAGGTGCCGAACATCGCAGCCCGTTTGGCCGGTATTTCTGACGCCGAGATTTTGGCTAGCATCGCCCGCATCGCGGCAGGTGTTACCCAATTTGTGGATCGGCCGGTCAAGGAGGTTGAGTTCGAGGCCTTCGCCGATGCCGGCGAAGAGCTTGGCAGTGATCAACCGGACGGTGATTTTTTCGCCCGCACATTGCCCAAGTCGATTTGGGATGCGCCATGGATGTCGAGTGTCTCGAATGTTGTGCTCGTTCATCGTCTCCGCGAAGTGATCGCCCAAGTTGGCTTTACTCGCTTTGAGTCCATGGGCACCGACATCAACGGCGAGA
>JANOAF010000490.1:0-25202 GCA_031411015.1 Opitutaceae bacterium
GCGACAACCTTCGCCCGCAGGAGGGGTTTTCATTCTGGGTCACGAAGCCCGACGGCCACACCAACGAATTCTACAACCAAGACGTGATTGAAAACGGCGCCGTGCGAAAGGAAGCCGGCTACACGACCGATCTTTGGACCCGGAAGGGCATCGAGTTCATCGAGACAAATCGCGCGAAGCCGTTCTTCCTTTTTCTTGCCTACAACGGCCCTTACGTGCTCGGCGGACTCATGCGCAACGCACCGCGCAATCGCCATGCGGACTACTACCGAGGAAAGCATTTCCAGAGTTTCCCCGTCGAGGCGATGCATCCGTGGCAGAACGCCAACAAACCATTTCACAACACGCAGACCGCGATGGAGCGCACGGCCGCCGAGGTGAGCGGCGTCGACGACGGCGTAGGCGAAATCATGGCCACGCTGAAACGCCTCGAGTTAGATGACGACACCCTCGTGGTCTACGCCTCCGATCAGGGCTGGATGGGCGGGCAAAACGGCATGTGGGGCATGGGCGATCATTTCCGCCCCATCGCGGCGCACGAGCTAATGATGCAGATTCCGATGATCTTCCGGCAGCCGGGAAAAATTCCGGCGGGGCGCACCAGCGACATCATCGTGAGCAACTACGATTTCCTCCCGACGGTGCTCACCGAACTCGGGCTCGGCGCGAAGATGCCCACGGCGCCGCGCTCGCCCGGGCGTGATTTCAGCGCGGTGCTCCGCGGCGAACCGTTGGCGTGGGAGAACGTGATGTTCTACGAAATGGAAACCGTCCGGGCCGTGCGCACCGACGATTGGAAATACGTCGCCCGCCGCTCTGAGAAATCCACCGGCCCTTTCGAGCTCTACGACATGAAGCGCGATCCGCAGGAGCGGTTTAACCTCTACGGTCAGCCTGGCGCCGAGGCGAAGCGGGCCGAACTCGCGGGCCGCATCGACGATTTTTTCGCCCGCTACGCCGATCCGAAATGGGACATCTGGAAAGGCGGCGGCTCGAAGGCGAAGCGGCACAGCGATTGATTCATCGCGCAGCTTGCCAAACGAATGCGCGGTGGATTCAAAGTTGTTTCCGCGAATCCCCCGCGGCAGCGTCGAAAATAAATCTCCCCATGGCCAACATCCAAGGCGCAGGCACGAAACAAAACACCTATGACGCCATCGTCATCGGGTCTGGTATCAGCGGCGGCTGGGCCGCGAAGGAGCTGAGCGAGAAGGGACTCAAGACCCTCGTGCTGGAGCGCGGGCGCGACGTGAAGCACGGCGACTATCCGACCGCGATGACCGAGAGCTGGGAGTTTGCCGGCCGCACGAAAATACCAGCGGACAAACTCGCGCAGCAGGAAAAACAAAACCGCACCGGCTACACGACGCACCCGGCCTCCGCGCACTGGTTCGTCAACGATCTCGAAAATCCCTACTCGGAAGACAAGCGCTTCGACTGGATGCGCGGCTATCACGTCGGCGGCCGGTCGCTGCTATGGGGCCGGCAAAGCTATCGCTTCAGCGATTTGGATTTTGAGGCCAATGCGAAGGAGGGCGTCGCGATCGACTGGCCGATTCGCTATGCGGACATCGCGCCGTGGTATGACTACGCGGAACGCTTCGCCGGCATCAGCGGCAATCGCGACGGCCTGCCGCACCTGCCCGACGGCCAGTTCCTCCCGCCGATGGAAATGAACTGCCTTGAGATCGACGTGCGTAAACGGATCGCGGCGGCGTTCGGGGGGCGCCCGATGATAATCGGGCGCGCGGCGAATCTCACGCAGCCGCACAACGGCCGCGGCAGTTGTCAGAATCGCAACCGCTGCATCCGCGGCTGTCCGTATGGCGCGTATTTCAGCAGTAATGCCGCGACGCTTCCCGCCGGCTACGCCACGGGCAACCTCACGCTCCGTCCCTTCTCAATCGTGAACGAGTTGATCTACGACAAGGACAAGGGCCGCGCCACCGGGGTGCGCGTGATCGATGCGGAGACGAATGAAGTGATCGAGTTTCACGCGAAGGTGATCTTCTGCTGCGCGTCGGCGGTGGCTTCGACGTTCATTTTGATGAACTCGAAGTCGGAGCGTTTTCCGAAAGGTTTCGGCAACGACAGCGGCGAGCTGGGCCACAACCTGATGGACCACCACTTCAAGGTCGGTGCGACCGGCCTTTCGGACGGCTTCAAGGATCGCTATTATCGCGGGCAGCGGCCGAATGGAATCTACATTCCGCGCTTCCGAAACCTGAACAAGGAGACGGCGCGCAAGGATTACCTCCGCGGTTTCGGTTATCAGGGCAATGCGAGCCGCCTCGATTGGACCCGCGGCATCAAGGAGCTGAATCACTTCGGCGCGGGCCTGAAGGCCGACCTGATCGCGCCGGGACCGTGGCGCTTCGGCATCGGCTCATGGGGCGAGTGCCTGCCGTATCACAGCAACCGGCTCTATTTGAATTCCAAGGTCCGCGACAAATGGGGCCAGCCGACCGTCACCTTCGACTGCGGCTGGAAGGAAAACGAACTCGCGATGCGGAAGGACATGAAGCAGTCCGCCGTCGAGATGCTCGAGGCCTCGGGCTTGAAGGAAGTCACGCCCTTCGACGACGTGACCAACAGCGCGCCCGGCAATTGCATTCACGAGATGGGCACGGCGCGCATGGGCCGCGACCCGAAGACCTCGGTGTTGAACAAGTGGAACCAAGTCCACGCTTCGCCGAATGTGTTCGTGACCGACGGCGCGTGCATGGCGTCCGGCGCGTGCGTGAACCCCTCACTCACCTACATGGCGCTCACCGCCCGCGCGTGCGACCACGCGGTGAGCGAGTTGAAGAAGCAACATCTCTGAAAACTAACCGCTAATCTGCGCTCATCTCCGCTAATCAAAAATCCCGAACAGCAAGCCAACTAAATTTTCGTGCGTCGCCGATTAGGCGATGCACGCACACGTCAATCCGCTCCGAATCCAAAAAGATTAGCGCAGATTAGCGGTTCACCCCTGCCTTTCCTTTTCCTCCGATCATGCAAGCCACCACCGAATCCACCGATGTTTCCCTGCTAACCCGCCGTGAAGCGATTCAGCGGGCGGCGCTAATTTTAGGCGTCGCGATCTCGCCGTCGATTCTCGCCGGGGTGTTGCGCGCGCAGCCGACGGCAGTGAGCTCGGCGGCGAAGCCGCAACAGCTCAGCGCCCAGCAATTCGCGATCGCAGCGGCAGCAGTGGAGCGGATCATACCGCGCACCGACACGCCCGGCGGAGCCGACGTCGGCGTGCCCGCGTTCATCGATCTCATGGTGGGAGCCTTCATGACGGTGGCGGAGCAGCGGATGTTCAAAGACGGCCTGGCCGAAGTGGAAGCCGCGAGTAGGGCGGCGCACAAGATCGGGTTCACTGCGCTGACGGCGGCGCAACAAGACGCCGTGCTCAAACGCATCGCTGAGGCGTCCCAGATGAAGGAAAAGTCTTTTTTCCACCAGCTCCGCGAGTTGACGCTGCTCGGTTACTTCACCTCCGAGCAGGTCGGGAAAAACGTGCTGCACTACGATCCGATTCCCGGGAAGTTTCAGGCTGACATTCCGCTCGCCGAGGTCGGCAACCGGGCTTGGACACGGTAGCGCTCAGCCGCCGTAGCACTCGAGATATTTCAGGCCGGTGCTCGTGTTGAAAAGCACGACCGATTCCTCGGGGGGGAATCGTCCCGGCGGCGAGCAGCGTTTTGAGCGCGGCGTAGCACGCGGCGCCCTCGGGGGCGGGGAAAATTCCCTCGGCTGCCCCGATTTCGCGGGTGGCGGAAATCATTTCGCCGTCACCGACGGCAATCGCGCCGCCGTGCGAAACGCGGAGTGCGTCGAGCATAAGGAAATCACCGATGGCCTTCGGCACGCGCAGGCCGCTCGCGCGCGTCGTCGCGCCGAGGTGCTCCGCGGCAAATTTTTCGCCCGACTGAAACGCGCGCACGATCGGCTGGCAGCCGGTGGCCTGCACGGTGAACATCCGCGGCCGCTCGCTCCCGATCCAGCCGAGCTTTTCCATTTCGTCGAAGGCCTTCCACATGCCGATGAGTCCGGTGCCGCCGCCAGTCGGATAAAGAATCACATCGGGCAATTTCCAGTCGAGTTGCTCGGCGAGTTCGTAGCCGAGCGTCTTTTTGCCCTCGGCGCGGTAGGGCTCCTTGAGCGTCGAGACATCAAACCAGCCCTCGGTGGTTTTGCGCTTCGCGACCTCGGCGCCGCAGTCGGTGATGAGACCGTCGATGAGCGTGACGTGCGCGCCCATCTGCTCGCACTCGATGATGTTCGCGCGCGGCGTGTCGCGCGGCATGAAGATGTGTGCCTCCATCCCGGCGCGCGCCGCGTAGGCCGCGAGGGCGCCAGCGGCGTTGCCGGCGGAGGGCACGGCGAGTTTTTTCAAACCGAACTGTTTCGCCATGGAGACGGCGGTCGTCATCCCGCGCGCCTTGAAACTGCCCGTGGGATTCTGTGCCTCGTCCTTGATGAAAATATTTTTGAGTCCGTGCTTCGCACCCAGGCGCGGCGCAGGGAGCAGCGGGGTCCAGCCTTCGCCGAGCGTCACTATGTCAGCCTCGTTTTTCACGGGCAGCACCTCGCGATAACGCCACAGTGATTTCACGCGCGAACGCAGCGTTTCCCGCGTGAACGTCCGCGCCGCCGCGGTGAGATCGTAGTGGGCGAAGAGTGGCTTCGCGCAGCAGGCGGAGACGTTTTGCGGAATCGCCGCGTCGTGCGGCTGGCCGCAAAGCGTGCAGGCGAGATGAGTCAGGTGCATCTCCCCAGCTCGGACTACTTGAGGAAGGGGGCGAGCGGATTCTGGGGCAATCCACGGAGACCGGCCGCGATAATCTCCGCACTGAGCTCGGCCCCGGCGGCGCTGGTGTGCGTGTGCTCATCGGCGAAAAGTGCGTTCACCTTTTCCTCGCCGAGCACCTCATAGCGCGTGGCGATAAGTTCATGGAGATCGAGGAAGGCGGTGTGCTCGGCGGTGGCGACCTGCGCGGCCCAAGCGGCATGGCCGTCCTGGGTGCGGGAAATTTTCCCGTCCCTCCAGATCTTGCGCGGCACGAGCGCACAGACGATCGGCGTCGCACCCTTGGCGCGGACGTCGGCGAGATATTGGCGCAGATACCAGCCGAAGGTGCGCACGGTCACCGCCGGCTGATCATTGGCGGCCGGGCGCTCCTCGGATTCGTCGCCAATGCCCTTGAGCGGACCGCGGGGACCGTTGTCGTTGTGGCCGAATTGAATCAGCACGAAATCGCCGGGTTTCACGAGGGCGAGCAGGTTGTCCCAATGCCCTCCGGGCGTGCGAAAGCTGCGGACACCCGTGCCGCCGACGGCACGGTTTACGATGTTGATTTTATCGGTGTCGAAATATTTCCCCACGTAGTCGCCCCAGCCCCACTGGCCGTTCGAGCCGTCGCCGCGCCCGTTGCGCACGGTGGAGTCGCCGGCGAGAAATAGCGAAGGCAGCTTGCGATTCGCCGGCGTCGGCAGCCGCAGCCACACCGCCCGATCGGCGGTGACCGCTTCCCCTTTGGGGGAAAGGAAGTTTGCAATCGGGCTCGGGCGCAGGCCCTTCAGCCCCGAGACGACTGCGGCGGCATGGAGATCGGCGCCGGCGGCGTTGAAGTGCGTGTGATCCTGCGGATAGAGCGCGGCGGTTTTCTCGGCTCCGAGCGAGTTGAACTTGTCGGCCATCACGCCCGTGAGATCGAAAAACGCGACGCTCGCGTTCTTGGCCACGTCGTAGGACCATTGGCCGTAGCGACCGGAGCCGCGTTCGATTTTTCCTTCGACCCAGACGTTGCGCAACGTGAGCGAGAGCACAATGGGCGTCGCGCCCTTGGCCTTGGTGTCGGCGATCATCTTGCGGAGATACCAGCCGAACGTTCGGACGACCTCGTGTTGCTTGGTGATGATGTTGTCGACCGCCCTGGTTTCCTCCCCGAGGCC
Source organism: Opitutaceae bacterium (assembly GCA_031411015.1). Taxonomy (GTDB): domain Bacteria; phylum Verrucomicrobiota; class Verrucomicrobiia; order Opitutales; family Opitutaceae; genus ER46. The sequence continues at coordinate 5,947 of JANOAF010000490.1, forward strand.
GGGAATCGAGCCGCGAGCGCGGCGGGCTTGTTTGGGAACCGACTCGTCTTCGTTTACGGGACTGCCGTCGTTGTGGCCAAACTGGATGAGCACGATGTCGCCCGCCTTGAGATCGGCGAGCAGCTGATCCCAAAGACCCTCTGTAACAAACGTGCGGCTGCTGCGACCACCGCGCGCGCGATTGGCGAGGTTGATTTTCGCCGGATCAAAATAATCGGCGAAGGGCACGGCCCAGCCCTGTTGTGATTCGCCGCGGCCGCGGGCTGCCGTGGAGTCACCAGCGACGAACAATGTGGGCAGCGCGGGATTGAGGGGCGTGCCGCGGGCCGCAGGATTGGCGGCGAGATCGGGGGCGAGAGTTTGGGCGCAGAGCGTGGTCGCCAGGGCGACGAGGGCGAACAAAGGGACAAGAGGAAGGCGCATGGGAGGTCAGGGCTTTGCTGAAGCGAACGCGGGGAGGATGGGGAATAAGGGTGGATTGGCAGGCGGTGCGGGCGTTGGCGAAGGAGGACGGTGCGGACCGTCCGATGGAGGCGTGATCGGAAATTGCCTTTGCTCCGCTGCCGTGCGCCACCCTAACACTGAGGGGTGAAAATTCCAAGATGGCAGGCGTGGTGTGTGGCTTGGGTATTGAGTGTCGCGGCGACGGTCATGTGCGGTGGCGAGGCGGCGTTTCTGCGCGGCGAATTCATCACGTCGCCGGAGAGTTTGCACAACCACGGCTCCTGTATCGTCGAGCTGCCCAGCGGAGATTTGCTTGTGTGCTGGTATCGCGGTTCGGGCGAGCGGCAGGCAGACGATTGCGCAATCGTGGGTGCAGTGTGGCGGAAAGGCGCGGCCGGGTGGGGCGCGCGCTTCACGATGGCTGATACGCCGGACCTACCTGACACCAATTGCTGCATGGTCGTTGATCCTCGGGGGCGTCTGTGGCTCTTCTGGCCGACGATCCTCGATAACCGTTGGGAGAGCGCATTGCTCAAAGTGCGGACTGCGGAAAAATTTTCGGAGGATGGCCGGCCAATCTGGCAAACGCAGGATGTGGTGCATGTGAAACCGGGCCCGGAGTTTGCGGCGTCGATCAAAACCGAGGTCGAAAAACTACGTCCGCAAGTGGACGACAAACGCATGCGGGAGTTCATCGACTACGCGCTCACGGCATCCACGGACAAACTCAAGGCCCGCCTCGGCTGGATGACGCGGGCGCATCCGCTCGTGATCGAGGGGCGACGCCTGATCGTGCCGCTCTACTCGGACGGCTTCGATTTTTCGCTCATGGCAATCACCGACGATTGGGGCGTCACGTGGCATACCAGTGCGCCGTTGGTCAGTGCGGGCGGGGTGCAACCAAGCGTCGTCCAGCGGCGCGACGGATCGCTCTACGTGATGATGCGCGACAATGGCGGGCCGCCGCAGCGAATCGCGCACGCGTCGTCGTTTGATCGCGGAGAAACGTGGACACCCGTGACCGACAGCGCCCTCCCCGATCCCGGGGCGGGACTCGAGGTGATCGCGCTCGCGACCGGCCGGTGGTTGTTGGTTAACAACGATACGGAGAAGGGGCGGCACAGCCTCTGTGTGCGGCTCTCCGACGACGAAGGAAAAACTTGGAAGTGGAGTCGTCACCTCGAGCGTGACGCGCCCGACGCAGACGCCGGGCGCTACGGTTATCCCAGTGTGATTCAGGGGAAAGACGGCACGCTGCACGCGACCTACACTGTGCAACTTCGTCCCGGTGACGCGAAAAAGGACGTAGCGGGCAAGCTCGCCCGCGAGGTGATTCGCCACGTGCAGTTCAACGAGGCGTGGATTGAAGCGGGTGACCGGTGACGGCTGTTTTACGGAAGGGACTCGATTGCCGGCAGAGGGAACTTGCCCCATTTCGCGTTTGCCGGGGTTGCGATATCGGCGCCCTGCGCGCGAACGCCGGCCCCTCGCCCGGCGCATGATATTTCAGCCGTGGAAATTTTTGATCGTGTTTCAAAATCATGAACCCGAGGTGTTCCATTTCCATAGTTATATGAGCCCGCTTGACAGCTCTGCCGATTGGATGCTTTGTCCCCGCTCTATTCTATGGCGAACAAGACTGATAAATGGGATCAGAATGCGGCCGGAAAATTCTACGTCGACCAACAGTGTATCGACTGCGATCTTTGCCGCGAAACGGCGCCGTCTTTTTTTACGCGTCATGACGAAGGCGGCTATTCTTTCGTCCATAAGCAGCCGACGACCGAGGAAGAGGTTGCCCAGTGCATGGAAGCCCTTGAGGGCTGTCCGGTTGAGGCGATTGGCAACGACGGTGAGGCTTGACGCTTTTCGGGCCTGACGGTCGCAAAGTTTTTTTAACCCCGGTTTGTGCCGGGGTTTTTTTGTGGGCTGCACCCGGACACTTGTTAAGCAATGGGTCTTCACTTTGTAAACAGGAGCTTGTTTTTGCTTTTTAGATCGTTAATCCGGTGGGCCGATGAAAACCGTGTTAGGATTCCTGATTGGTGTCGCCGCTTCCGCTGGCCTACTCGCGCAGGGCGCGGTCAGCCTCCCCGAAGTGACGGTCTATTCGCCGCGGGTAGCGAACCAATCTCCGGCGGGCACGTTTGCGATGCCGGTGTCCGCGTTGCGGTATGAGCCGCAAGTCGATCTGCAGGCACGAAATTTGGTCGAAGGTCAGGCGGACGTGACCTTGCGCGGCGGCATTTTCGAAAACACCGGCTTTCAACTGGGAGCGATTACGCTGATTGATCCGCAGACGGGGCACTATTTCGCGGAGATTCCCGTCGCACCGGCCATGCTCGCGGCCCCCGAAGTGCGCCGGGGTGTGGATCTCGTCCTCGGGGCTTCGAATGCCACCGTCGGCAGCATTGCCTACGGATGGCGACCGGTGCGCACGACGGGAGCCATGTCGGTCGGGGCCGGGGAGTTCGGGCTCAAGCGGGCGGAGATTTATCAGGGATTTTCCGCGGCACCGGGCGGAGCAGGCGGCACGCGCTGGGGCTTGGATATTGCGCTGGCCCATTCCGAATCGAATGGGGCCGTGCCCTTCGGCGAGCACGAATTCGATCGCGCGAATGTGAGGCTCCAGCGCGCTGATGCGTCATCGCAGACCGACGTGTTTGCCGGGTATCAGGCAAAATTCTTCGGCTGGCCAAACCTCTACACGCCGTTCAATTCAAACGAAACCGAGAATTTGCAGACAGTGCTGCTGGCGGCGAATCATCGCGCCACGTTTGGGCGCGGAGAATTTCTCGAGGCGGGAATTTTTCACCGCCGCAACAAGGACGACTACGCGTTCAACCGTTTCGCACCCGTTGGCGCGGTGCATCCGTTCCAGCACACGACGCGTGTGACGGGTGCCGCCGCCAGTGGGCGACGCGATTTGGGTGAGTTGGCCGTCGGCGTGCGCGCGGAGGTGCTGCGCGACGACCTGCGTTCGACGTCGCTGACGTTTGGCCGGTTCCACGAGCGCACGATTACGAAGTTCGCGATCGTGCCGGAGAAAACGTGGACCGAATCCGGCGGGGCCAAGACCACGCTCAAAGCCGGGTTGTCACACGACGACACGAGCCGCGATGGCGGATCGATTTCGCCCGTGTTTGAGGTCGCGCGCGAGTTGCCGAGCGGCGAAGTTCGCCGGATTTTTTTCCACTATGCGAAGACCTCGCAAGTGCCGACCTACACCGCGCTCAATTCCAATGCGGCAGCGGGCCTCTTCCGCGGTAACGCCAATCTGGGGCGGGCGAAGGCTCACTCCCTGGAGCTCGGTCTGAGCGGGGCGGTGGCCGGATGGAATTTCGACACCGCCGTCTTCTGGCGCCGCGACGATGGGCTGGTCGATTGGACGTTTCGGCGTGGCGTGACCGCGCGCACCGCCAATGCCGTTGATCTCGATGTGGGGGGCTTTGAGGTCGTCGCGCGCCGCTCGACGGCAAAGTTCGATCTGGTGTTCGGCTACACGGCTCTCACGAAGGACGCGGATTATCGCGGGGCGGCGGTCGATGCCAGTTTCTACGCGCTCAACTACGCGCGCCATCGCCTCACAGCCGCGATCACGGCGAGGTTGGGCGGTGGATTTGAGGTGCGGATGGACAACGCGGCGCGCGTGCAGGCCGACAATATTCTCCGCGTGGTCGGCGGACGGCGCGCGGTTTCGTCGGCGCTCAGTGTGCGGTATCGGCCCGCGAACTGGCGCGGCGTGGAGATTGCCGCGCAGTTGGACAATCTCAGGAATGAGGATTTCCAAGAGATTCCCGCGGTGCCCGCTTCGCGCCGCCAATTTGCCGGCAGCCTGGGCTACACCTGGTGAGGGCTGGCTTTGCGGTTTGACTTTCGCCGGAGCGCAGCGGTTTTTGCGCGAATGGCAGAAAATCCGTTTCTCGATCCCGCCTTTCATATTCGCTGGTCGGCCCTCACACCCGATCTGGTTGCGCCGGCGATCGAAGCCGCGCTGGGGAGGGCACAGGCGGCGATCGACACGATATGTTCGGGTGATGGACGCGGGCTGACGTTTGAAAACACGTTTCTGGCGCTCGAACGCGCCACCGAGGAACTCACCGTTGCGTGGGGCAAGGTCACGCACCTGCAATCAGTGGCGGACTCCCCGGCGTTGCGGGAAGCGCACAACGCGATGCTTCCACGGGTGTCGGCTTTCTACGCGAGCATCCCGCTCAATGCCGGACTCTGGGAACGGCTGAAGGCTTTGGCCGAGGCGCCGGCCGCTGCGGCCGTCACCGGTATCAACCGCCGCTTCCTCGAGGAAACGGTGAAGGATTTTCGTCAGGCGGGAGCGGATTTGCCCTTGGAGAAGCGGGAACGGCTGCAGGCCCTGCAAAGTGAGCTCGCGGAAGTGACGCAGAAATATTCTGAAAACGTCCTGGATGCGACCAACGCCTGGCAGCTCATCGTGCCCGAGACCGAGGAGCACCGACTGGCCGGCTTGCCCGCTCATGCCAAAGCCGCGGCGCGCAAAGGTGCGGAAGCGAAGGGGGCGGCGGGCTGGCGCTTCACGCTGCACATGCCGTCGCAGGAGCCGGCGATGACCTATCTGGAGGACGCTGCGCTGCGCCGTGAAATATGGCTCGCGGCGTGTGGCGTCGGCGCGCAGCCGCCGCACGACAACACGGCGCTGATCGCGCGCATCCTGAAACTGCGGGCGGAAAAGGCGGCGCTGCTCGGCCAGGCGCACTTTGCTGACAGTGTGTTGGAGCGACGCATGGCGAAGAGCGGGGCGCGGGCGCTGGCGTTTGTGGAAGATTTCCAGCGGCGGTGCACGACGGCGTTCGCGCGCGAGTGCCGGGAGCTGGAAGAATTTCGCGCGAAAAAAACCAGCCAGCCCGTGGAGCGATTGGCCCCATGGGAGATCATGTTCTGGGCGGAGCGGCTGAGGAAAGAACGCTACGCGTTCGACGAGGAAGCGCTGCGCCCGTATTTCCCGATGAATCGCGTGATTGGCGGGATGTTTGAGCTGGTCGGGAAAATCTTCGGCCTGCGCATTGTCGAGCGTTCCGCTGCGGAGGTGGAAACGTGGCATCCCGAGGTGAAGTTTTACGATGTGCGCGACGCGCGCGACCGCCACGTCGGATCGTTTTACGCCGATTGGTATCCGCGCGAGTCGAAGCGCGGCGGCGCGTGGATGAACTATTTGCTCACCGGCGGGCCAAAGCCCGATGGCACGCGCGCGCCACATCTGGGTTTGATGTGTGGCAACATGACGCCGCCGGCCGCAGGCAAGCCCGCGTTGCTCAATCACCGCGAGGTGGAGACGGTCTTTCACGAGTTCGGCCATTTGCTGCACCACTTGCTCGGCGAAGTGGAAATCAAATCCCTGAATGGCGTGAATGTTGCGTGGGACTTCGTCGAGCTGCCCTCGCAGATTATGGAAAACTGGACATGGGAGCGCGAGAGCCTCGACCTGTTTGCACGGCATTTCGAGACGGGCGCGGCGATCCCCGAGGAGATTTTCCAGAAGATGACGGCGGCGAAAAATTTCCGCTCCGCCTGCGCGACGATGCGACAGGTGGCCTTCGCCAAGATGGATTTGTTGCTGCACATGCGCACCGCGGAGTTTGTCGGCGCGCCGGACATCGAGCCGCTCGCGCGTGCGGCGATCGCTGATTGCCTCACGCCGACCGAGCCGCCGGTTCCGACCGCCGTCAAACGCTTCACGCACATCTTTTCCGATCCGGTCGGTTACGCCGCGGGCTACTATTCCTACAAATGGGCCGAGGTGCTCGATGCGGACGCCTTCACTCGCTTCAAGCGCGAAGGGGTTTTTAACGCGAAAGTCGGTGCTGAGTTCGTGGAAAAAATCCTGAGTCGGGGCAATTCGGCCGACCCGGCGGAACTGTATCGTGCTTTCATGGGTCGAGAACCTGACTTGAACGCGTTGCTAAGTCGCAGCGGTTTGGTCCCGGCCGCATGACGCGGCCTGGCACCGGCTGGGGCCGTTTGAGGCTATAGTTTTTTGTGCGTCGTCGGCTTTCGGTGATTCTGGGGTGCATGGCCGTGGGCGTGATTGGCACGCTCATCGCTTTGCCGTGGTGGCTGGGGCCAGTGGTGAAAACCGCCGGGGCGAGATGGGGACTGAGTTTTGCGAGCTACGAGCGAGTGGGCTACGCGCGGTTTGCGTTGCACGGGGTCGTGTATCAGCACCCGAACGTGCGCGTGACCGCGGAGCGCGTCGAGGCGGACACGCCGTTGTTGTCACTGTGGCGGCAGGCGACGGGAAATCTCCGGAATGTGACGGTGTCGCGCTGGCAGGTGGAGGTAGGGGCACAAAACCTTCCGAGCGGTTCGGTTCCCCCACCGGTCAAATCGTCAACGGGCAGCGGCGCGATGCCCTTGCGCGCGCTCCTTTTGAAAATCGCGATGCAACTTGATCGCTGGCTGCCGCGTGCTGAGGTGGGCACCGGCGTCGTGCGGTGGAGGGGCGGTGAGTTGAAACTCGGCTCCGCAGTTTGGGAAAAGCGTGCGTTGAGCGTGCACGATTTCGGGTTCGGCACGCACGTGGCGGAAGTGACCGCGGCCTTCCCGTCGGGGGGAGCAATTGCGGTCAATGCCGCCTCCGCGGACAAGTCGTGGCACGCCGAGCTGACGAACCGCGGGGACGAAATCAGGGGTGATTTTCAGTTGTGGGAACAGACGGCGACGTTGAGCGCTCAATTCGCCAGCACCGGATGGTTGCCGGAGTCCGCGACCGCGCGCGCGGCCACGTGGAGCGTGCCAGCCGCCCGCGTGAAGCTTGAAAAATATTATTCAACGCTGCGGGGTGACGCGTTGCTCGACTGGAAAGGCGGAAAGTTCGACGCGGCGCTTGAAGCGACGGGAGAAGCGTTGCCCGATCAGAAAGCACCGCCGCTGAATGTGAAGCTCCGCGGGCACGGCGACACCGAGCGGTTCACGGTTGAGACACTCCTGGTCGAGGCACCGGGGGTTGCGGCGAAGCTCAGCACCCCTATCGAGTTGGATCGTCACGGCGTGATGAAGTCGGGCGCGTCGGCGTTTTCCGTGGTGCTCGATCTCGCAAAGCAGCCGTGGCTCACGGATGCGAAGGGCAGCGTGACGGGTGAGGCGCGGTTGACGCCGCGCGACGGTGAGATCCCGCGGATCGACGCAAAACTCGATGCGCGCGAATTGAGCTTCCGAGAATGGAACGCGGTGGCAGGCACCGCCGAGGCAACCCTCGAATGGCCACATTTGCAGGTAAAGACCGCGACGATCGCGCTGAACCCGAGCGACCAATTCACGCTGCACGGCGGTTGGGATTTCGCGGCGCAGGAACTGACCGACGCCGAGGCCGGCGGCACGATCAGTGGTGCGGCGGTCGCGCGGTGGCTACCGGCGGCGGTGAAGTTTGAAACGGTGACGCTCGCCGCGCAGGCGCACGGCCCGCTCGCCGCCGTGCAACACGAAGGCACCGTGCGCACGGCCGGGCTGACCGTGCGCGGAGTGCGCCCGCTCGCCTTGGAAGCGGCGTGGCGAGGAACCGGCGCGGCGGTGGAAATCATCGAAGCGAAGACGCGTGCCGGCGCGTCGGAGATCGTGCTGGCGGGATCGCTCGATGCGACCGGAGCCAAGGTGACCGCTTTGCGATTTACACAGGCTGGCACCGAGCGACTCGCTCTCGCGCAGCCGGCGACCGTGCGCTGGTCGCCGGCGATTGAAGTCGGGCCGTTGCAGCTTGCAGGGCCGGAGGGTTCGCTCGCGCTGACGTTAACCGCGGGCGCGCGTGGTAAGGTGGAAGCTGCGGCAAAGGCGATTTCGTCGGTGTGGTGGAGCGATTTCGTGGAGCTTTCGGAGCCGGAATGGCGCGTGTCGTCGCTCGCGCTCAAGGGGCAGTGGGACGGCGGGCCGATGACATTCACGGCGAACAGCGAACTCGCGGTGGTGCTCGCGCCGGAGCGGTTCGCGGCGGTGACGATTGCGGCGCGGGGCGATGCTGAAGGCGTGCGCATCGAAACGCTGAGGGTGGCGGAGGGAGCCGCTCCGATTCTCACTGCGACCGGTCGCGTGCCGCTCACATTGCAACCGGGCGGGCCGGGTGCGTTGGCGCAGTTTGACGAGACCGCTCCGCTGGAGCTACACGCCGTCACGGCCTCGAATCCTGATTTCTGGAAGAAGCTTTTCGAGGCGACCGGCTTGGAATTTCAGGAGCCGGAGATCACCGCGGAGGTGTCAGGCACGTGGGCGCAACCGAAAGGCGAAGTGCGGGCGAAGGTGGCGCGGGTGGCCGCCGACAAGGAACGAATCAAGTGGCGGTTTCCCGTCGTGGAAAATCTCGACGCGCACGCGATCGGCGACCGCGCAGGCGTCACGCTCGATCGGATGGTGGTAAAGATCGACGGGCAGGCCGTCAGTGCGAAAGGGCAACTGCCGCTCTCGGCGGCCCGCTGGGGCGAGTTCAAGGCCGACGCGCTCACCTTCGTGCGCAAGGAGGGAGATCTTCAGCTCGAAATTCCCGACGCCGAGGTGGCGGCGATTGCGCGCTACGTGCCGACGCTTCTCGCGCCGGCCGGTCGGCTGCAAATGAATGTGACCCTCAAACCCGGTGGCGACATGGCGGGTTCGGTGAAACTCCAGGGCGCGGCATCGCGACCGCTTGGGCCGCTCGGTGTGCTACAGGAAATTCAGGCCGAAGTGCTCTTGGGCGGACGTTCCATCGAGGTGAAATCTCTGACGGCACAATCGGGCGGGCAGCCGGTGACTATATCGGGCTCAATCCAACTGCCGCTCGGCGCGGCACCGAAGTATGATCTCGCGCTGAAAGGGGAAAACCTCCCGCTCGTGCGCCAGACCGGACTACTGTTGCGCGCGGATCTCGATCTGAAGTTTGCCACGCAGGGCGACGGCGTGCCGGCGGTCAACGGCGCGGTGAAGTTGCGCGAGAGCGTGTTTCTCTCGGATATTCGCGCGTTGATTCCGCGCGGCCGTAGCGGCGCGCCGTCGCGTCGGCCGCCGTTTTTTGCGCTCGAAAGCCCGCCGCTGAACGCGTGGCGGATCAATGTCGAGGTCGGCGGCGATAAATTTATGCGCCTGCGCTCGACGCTGTTTGTCGGCGTGGCGTCGGCGCACTTCCGACTGACCGGGACGCTGGGTGAGCCACGGGCCGTCGGAGAGGTGGTGGTCGAGTCGGGACAGGTGCTGCTGCCGTTCGCGACGTTCAAGGTTGAGCAAGGGACGGTGCGGTTGACGGAGGCCGATCCGTTTGCGCTCGGATTGTTCGTGAGCGGAACGGCGCGCCGCTACGGCTATGATTTGCGGATGGAGATTACGGGCTCCGCGGCGCAGCCGGTGGTGACGTTTTCCTCCAGCCCGCCCCTCGACGCGAAGCAGGTGTTGCTGATGGTGATGGCGGGTGAGATGCCGCACGACGAAGTCGTTTACGGATCGAATCAGCGCGTGGCGCGCCTCGGCGCCTATCTTGGGCAGAGTCTGATCAGCAGTTTTGGCGGGGATTCGTCGGAGGCCGAGCGGCTCAGCATTTCCACGGGTGAACGTGTGTCGCAGCAGGGCCGCGAGACCTACAACGTCGAATACCAACTGAGCGATCGTTTCGCGCTCGTGGGCGAATATGACGAGTTCGACGATTTCAACGCCGGGGTGAAGTGGCGCATCCGTGCTCGGGAAAAGCCGCCGACGAAAAAGCCCGAACCGCCATCCACGGAAAAGAAAACGGAGAAGTTGCCATGACGCGCGTCGAAATATTTCGGCTCACGCTCGGGCGAGCGATGGCGGCGGTGTTCTGCCTTGCGCTTGCGGCGTGTGCGACCAGCAAGGCGCCGGAAGCACCGAAGGCGAACCTGCGCGTCACCGGCCTCGGTTGGTGGCAGGATCGCGATCTGCGGCAGTCACTCGAGCGACTCCTAGGAGTGCAGCGCGGCGCGACGGTCGAGGTCAACGCGATCGAGGATGCGGCCTTCCTGCTCGTGTCAGCGGTCGAGGCGCAGGGCTTTTTGAAACCCGTGATCGAGATCGAGTGGACGCCGGAGTCGGGGGCAGCGCAGCGTTTCACGTTCGACACCACGCTGGCGACGCCGCTCCCGCGTCTGCTCGCGGCCAAGGCCGTGACATTTCACGTCAAGCGAGGCGTGCGCTTCGTCGTCGAGGAGGTGAAGATCGAAGGGCTGACGGTGTTGGCGCTCAAGGCCGCGAGCGGATATTTCCGACCTAATCAGATGCTTTTCGTGGCGGGCGAAGCGCGGGCCTACACGCCCTCGCGGTTGAACGGCGCACTCGACGCGGTGCTCGAAGAATTGCGCCAGCGCGGCTACGCGGAGGCGCAGGTGCGCGCGACCGACGTGATGGTCGACGACAAGACGGGCAAGGTGGCGCTCACTGTGACGGTGGTCGAGGGTCCGCGATGGGAGGTGATGGCGTTGCGTTTTGAGGGGGTGGAGGCGAGCCAACTGCCGGCCGATCTCGGGATGAAGTTTCAACACCAACCGTGGTCGACACTCTGGCAACAGGACTTGCGCGCACGGGTGCGGAAGTCGCTTTTCGAGCGTGGATTTCCGGATATGACCGTGGCGCTCGCGGCCAAGACCGGTGACGCGGCCGCCGGCGTGAAGCCGGTTGAGGTCACGGCCACGATCGTGCCGGGTCCGCACGTGACCATCGGGCAGATTCGTTTCGAGGGCAACGAGCGCACGAAGGAGCCGGTGCTGCGGCGTCGCGTGCTGGCGACGGCGGGTGGCCCGTTGGATCCGCTCGAAATCGAGCGGGCGCGCCATGGGTTGTCGCGGCTCGGGGTGTTCACGGCGGTGGATGTGCGCTACGAGCCGACCGACGGAGAGGTCCGCGATCCCGTGTTTCTGCTCAAGGAAGGTCGCCGGTGGGACGCGAATTTGTTGGCCGGTTACGGCAGCTACGAGCAGGCGCGGGCGGGGGTGGAGTTGCGGCAGATGAATCTTTTTGGCCGCGCGCATCAGGCCCGGTTGGAACTCGTGCAGTCGATGAAGAGCAGTCGCGGCGAATACACCTACACGGTGCCGGAATTGCTCGGGGAATCCATCGACGGCACGGCGAAACTTTTCGGACTGCGGCGCCAGGAGGAGTCGTTTCAGCGCCAGGAGTTCGGCGCGACGGTGGCGCTGAAGCGCCCGTTGCCTTGGTTCAAAATCGACGCGACGGTGGGCTACACCTTTCAGTCGCTGCGCAACGCGGACAATGTGCTCGGCACGCGCGCCGTCGATCAGGGGCAGGTTGATGTCGCGAGCGTCGATTTCGGACTGACCAGCGATCGGCGCGACAATCCGCTGCGGCCGCGGCGCGGTTACCGGTGGTTCACCCGGCTCGAACTGGCGAGTCGTTTTCTGGGCGGCCAGCCCGACTACCAAAGGCTCGAAGCCGGCGGCGCGTTCCATACCGGGTGGGGCAGCAGCCGCTGGATTCATCTCGGCGTCACCCACGGAACGATCACGACGCAGGGCGCAGGCGACGATCACCTGCTGCCGGTGAACAAACGATTTTATCCCGGCGGCGAGAACAGCATCCGCGGTTTTCAGGAAGGCGAAGCCTCGCCACGCGGACGCGACGGGCTCTTCCTCGGCGCGAAAACGTATTTGCTCGTGAATGCCGAACTCGAGCAGGCGCTGACGCCCAACTGGTCGGCCGTCGTTTTCGCCGACGCGCTCGGCACGGCGGCGCGGCTGGCCACGTATCCCTTCGACGAAAAACTCTACGCGGCCGGCCTCGGGGTGCGCTATCACACGTTGATCGGCCCGGTTCGGCTGGAGTATGCGCGCAACCTGAATCCTCGGGCGCGCGATCCGGGGGGCACGCTGCATTTTTCGGTGGGGCTGCCGTTCTGATTCCTATTTTCTCTCAAGCTCGAACGCTTTGAAAGGCGGAGGTCGCGAGGTTTTCAAAGCCATCAATCTCTTGACCGCGGATTGCGCAGATTTTGCGGATAACTTCGCACGACACTGCCTTTATCCGCGACATCTGCGTAATCCGCGGTGAAAAAGTATTTTCAAGTTTCTTCAGTCGTGGCTCTACCGTGCCGTGTCCTCCGCGATCTCGCGTTTTTTTGTCAACCAAGGTAGGGGAGGATTTGGTAATCATGCGGGCAGCGGCGAAAGTTTTTTGTCGCGGAGGAGCCCGGATGCGGCCAACTGCTGGCCTCACTATGATTATTGCCGATCTCGCGAAACTTCCCGGTGGCACCTTTCCCGCGCGTCGTTGGGGCCGCGGGCTGGTCGGACAACTCGGTCAGCCGATCGCGGCGAAGGGGTTTTCGATGGGCTACTCGATTCTCGAACCACGGGGCGGTCAGGTGCCGTGGCACAACCAAGAGCAGGAGGAAGTGTATTTCATCGTGCAGGGCGAGGGCGAGATTTGCGTCGGCACCGAACGCAGCCCGATCAAGGCGGGGCAGGCGGTGTTCATGCCGCCGACACTTTTTCACCAGCTCACGAACACCGGCGATGAGCCGATGCACATGATCTATGTTTACTGTCCCGGTGGCGACGTCGCGCACTGGCGGCAGGAGCTGAACGGCACGCTGCCCAAGGCCGGCGAGGGCGCGATCCCGCCGCTGCCCGCGGGCGCGCAGCCGCAGTGCACGAAGCAGCAGGCGTAGAGGAAGTCGTAAGCGAGAGCTCGGCCCGAGTTCGCCGCACTCGTGGCTTGACCGGCCGGCTTTGTCTAACACGGTGTTAGACATGAAAACCGCTAGCATCCGGACCATGCAGCACGAACTTGCCCGCATGATTGCGGAGGTCGAAAAGGGCGGCGAGATCGTCATCACCCGACGCAATCGCCCGGTCGCCCGCCTCGGCCCGGTCGCAGCCACCGCGAACCCGGTTGCCGGCACGCCCGCGACTGTCCGCCGCTATTGGCGCGGGCGTCCGCTTCCTCCTGCGATGCGCTCATCCGTCACCCATGCGGAACTGATCGCCGACGGTCGGGGCGACGTATGAGCGCCACCGTTTACGCCGACACGAGCTTGCTCGCCTCGCTCTACCTTCGCGACGCCAACACCACGCAGGCGCTCGCCGCGGTCACTGCCGTTGCCCGGCCGCTCATCCTGACCCATTGGCAGCATTTTGAATTGGAGAACGCGTTTCAGCTTCGCCTCTTTCGGCGTGAGTCTACTCACGCCGATCTCGCCACGGCAGAGGCGCGCCTCGCCGAAGATCTCGCCGCGGGCATGATTGTCCCGATGTCGCTGCCTTTGGCTTCGGTTCTGCCCGCCGCGCGGCAGTTGACCGCCCGTCACACCGCCACGGTCGGTTGCCGGGCGTTCGATGTCTTCCACGTCGCCGCCGCCCTCCACCTGCGCGCGACCCGTTTCCTCTCGTTCGACGCCCGCCAACTCGCCCTCGCTCGCGACGCCGGACTCAGCACGTGATGGCGGGTTAAAATAGGCGCGTCGGCGGCAAGAGCTGCAAGGCACGGTGCCCAAAGCCGGCGAGGCCGGCATCCCGCCTCTGCCCTCTGGCGCGCAACCGCAGTGCACGAAGCCGCCGGGGGTTTGAGGGTCGCATTCCCGACTGCTCGCCCCCGCAGATGTCCAGACGCGGGCCGTCAGGAAGTATTCCCGATGGTAACGAGCCGAGCGAAGGTCCGGTCGAGCTCGTGAGCTATTGAGTAGAGCATGGCGAAAAACGGTTGAGCCCCTTCGCCCTCGCGCAACCTGCCGCCTTTCATGTTATCTGCTCAGCGACAATGAACAAAGTGCTTCAAATGTTGATTCCGCATGCAGTGCTTCTCGCTGTCCTCGGTTTTCTCAGTCGCAGCATTTACACGCATTGGCTCAATAAGGATATCGAAGGTTCAAGGACCAATTGGGGGTCGGCGCAAGAGTCGCACGCCAAGAGTCTCGCGCACGACTTGGAGATCGCTCGCCTTGAGCACCAGGTTCGTTTCTCTCGTCTCTACGAAAAAAGATTTCTGAAGCTCGACGAGCTGCACGCTGATAGCCAACAGGTGGTTTCCACGTTAGCGGATTCGCTCCGTGTGGATGCTGCGACCAGCGAAAGGCGGATTTCCGAAGCGGAAAATAGTGTGCTCGCTTTGCATCAGAAGCTAAAGCCGAGTGAGATTTCCCTGCCTGCTCTATTTGTTGCAGAGTGGGATCAGGAATTGTCAAATGCCTATAGGGCAGTCGTGCGCCTCCGATCGGCACGAGCCGATCCGCATTACCCGTTACAGCCTGCACTTCGCGACTCGATGGATGCGATTGCCGCCACCATTCAACGATTGAACCATCAGCTCGCGGATAGAGCGCGCAGTATCATTGAGCAGCCATGAAAGAGACCGAAAATCCTCTACAGCCATGAAAAACTTCGAAGAAGATCTCTACGCACAGGCCGCTCGCGAACTCGCTGCCAAGACCCCGGCGGAGGGCATCATGGCAAAGGCCTATGCTGAAGCCGACGGTGACGAGAGGAAGGCATTTGCGCGCTACATCAATCTCCGGGTTGGGCAGTTGAAAGAGAATCGTGCGATGGATGAAAGTAGACAGCGAACCCAAGACGCGCTCAGAAAGTCTCTGGATTCACTTCAAGCATGGCGAAGGACAGGAGACGGAATTGAGAGGTGGAATATACAACCGACGGACAGTGGGATTCGTTTTGTTGAGGCAAATAGCCAAGAAGATGTTTTCGTTGCTGTAGAGGATTCCGATTATGGGTTGAGTTCCATCCGAACGCGTTTGTGCACAAAATCAATTTAAGTAATCGTCGACGAGAGCGCCTATCCTTGAACGCTGAGTCGAGCACGGTTAAGCTCGTTCGTGCTTGGTGGAACAGCAGGAGGTAATGCGTCTAACATCACACCAGCCATGGAATGGGCGGCGCCGTTGACTCCGATTTGACTCCATGACCGGCGGCATGGGCCCAATTCGTAATCCGACCGCTAAGACCTCCAGGCGCTCGGCGATTTTCCCGTTTGTTGGCGGAACCAGCGGGCGAAATAATTTGGATCCTCGAAGCCGGCGCGCGTGGCGGCCTCGGCGACGGTGGGTTCGCGGCGGAGGGCGGCTTGCGCGGCTTCGAGGCGGACGCGGTCGCGCAGGGCGCGGAGGCCGATGCCAGATTCGCGCTTTAGTTTCCGATTGAGGTGATCGGGGTGATAACCGAGGTCGCGGGAGATTTTTCCCAGCGCGTGCGGTAAGCGGACGTGTTCACGGAGTTTTTCGAAGAGCGTGGGCGCGGGCGGTTCCGTCGCCGGTGAGTGGGCGAGCAGGCGCGCGACGACGGCGAGAATCGCGGGATAGTCGGCGAGCGTGAGGCGGCCCTTGCGTGGCACGCGGGAGAGCAGGGCGTGCAGTTCGTTGAGGGTGGCTGGGGAGAGCGTGCGGTGGGCGGCGCGGATGCGGCCGGCATGTTCGAGTTCGTAGTCGAGCACGAGGCAGACGGGGCGGCTGCGTCCGGCGACGGAAAAACCGTGGGGCGCGTGCGCCGGAATGACGAAGAGATCGCCGGCGTGGGCGCGGCGGCGGCGGCCTTTCACGGTCTGCACGCCTTCGCCTGTCAGGTAGAGGATGAGCTGCGCGTAGTCGTGGCCGTGGGGCGCGACCTCCGCATCGCGGTGGCGGTTGAGCTGTAGTTTGCGCAGGACGAAGCCGAGCGCGTGAATCTCGATTTTCTGAATGAGAAGGGGACTCCAGGCGAGCATGGGGAGGGGGCGCTTTCGGATGGATTGCTTCGTCTCTCCGTTCCTCGCAATGGTAAGGTCGGATTTGTGCTAGCAAACGTCGGATATGTCCTAACGCAAGCCGTGCCTTCGGCCTAAACTTGGCCCGTCTCCTAAACCCTCATTTCGAAAACATGACCACGCACAAAGTAGGCATCATCATGAACGGCGTCACCGGACGCATGGGCACCAACCAGCACCTGC
Organism: Opitutaceae bacterium; assembly: GCA_031411015.1. Classification (GTDB taxonomy): domain Bacteria; phylum Verrucomicrobiota; class Verrucomicrobiia; order Opitutales; family Opitutaceae; genus ER46. Next base: position 22,279 of record JANOAF010000490.1, read on the forward strand.
TGCGCTCGGTGAAGGCCATCATTGACCAGGGCGGCATCAAGCTCGGCGACGCCGAAGTCATCATGCCCGATCCGATTTTGATTGGGCGGAGCGAATCGAAGCTTGCGGCCTTAGCGGCGCGGGCGGGCGTGAAGCGCTACTCGACCAATCTCGATGTGGCGCTCGCCGATCCGGCGAACCAAGTTTATTTCGATGCGACGCTTACCGGGCAGAGGCCCATCGGCGTGCGCAAGGCCATCGCGGCGAAGAAACACATTTACTGTGAGAAACCGAGCGCGACATCCTCGGCCGAGGCCCTCGCCCTCGCGAATGAAGTCAAGGCGGCGGGACTCAAGAACGGCGTTGTGCAGGACAAGCTCTGGCTGCCGGGCTTGTTGAAGCTAAAGTATCTGATCGACACGGGATTTTTCGGGAAAATTTTGTCCGTGCGCGGCGAGTTCGGCTACTGGGTGTTCACGGGTGAGCACGAGAAGTTGCAGCGTCCCTCGTGGAACTATCGTAAGGAAGACGACGGCGGCATCATCGTCGATATGCTCTGTCACTGGCAGTATGTGATTCAGAATTTGTTTGGCGAAGTGAAGTCGCTCACCTGCCTCGGTGCGACGCACATTCCTCAGCGCTGGGACGAAGCGGGTAAGCCTTACAAGTGCACCGCGGACGATTCGGCTTATGCGACCTTCGAGTTGGTAAACGGCGTCATCTGCCAGTTTAACTCGTCCTGGGACGTGCGGGTGCGCCGCGACGATCTGCTCACGCTACAGGTGGACGGCACGCACGGCACGGCGGTCGCCGGCCTGCGCGATTGCACGGCGCAACATCTCTCGGCCACGCCGCGCTGCCTGTGGAATCCCGACGTGGACAGCCCGATCAAATATTTCGATGGGTGGACGCGCGTGCCGGACCAGGGCGTTTACGACAACGCGTTCAAGGTCCAGTGGGAGCTCTTCCTGCGCCACGTCGTGAAGGGCGATCCGTTTCCGTGGTCGTTGCACGAAGGCGCGAAAGGGGTGCAGCTGGCCGAGCTCGGGCTCAAGTCGTGGGCGGAACGGCGCTGGGTGGACGTGCCGAAGCTGAGCTGAGGATGGAGGGGACGGGTCTTGCCCGCGCTGTTCCGAGCAGATCGGACTGCGACGAGAGCAAGATACGCGTCCTCCGTGGAAATGCCCCGCTCGTTTCCAAAACGCGGAATTTACACTGGCAAATTCCGCGTTTTGGATAAGGTGCCCCTAATTCATTCCAACCATGTCCACGTCGATCATCATCCTGCTCGTCCTCATCGCGGTTCCAATGTTGTTCGGCCTCTACGCGCAGATGCGAGTAATGAGCGCCTATAAGAAGAACCTCGTGATTCCTTCACGCGGCGGTATCACGGGCCGCGAAGCTGCCGCGGCCGTCATGGAAAGTGCGGGCATTCAGGACGTCGAAATCGTCGAAGTTGAGGGCATGCTCAGCGACCACTATGATCCGACGCATAAGCGTCTCGCGCTCTCGCCGGATAACTACCACGGCACCAGTCTTGCCGCCGTCGGTGTCGCGGCCCACGAGGCCGGTCACGCGATCCAGCACAAGGTGGGCTACGGAATGATGACCGTGCGACAGACCATGGTGCCGGCAATGCAGATCGCCTCGCCGGTGGCGGGCATGCTTTGCGGGTTTGGCATTTATCTGGCCGGTGCCGCGATGGGCGGCCTGATTATCAAGATCGCGCTGGCGGCACTGGTGGTGGTGGCGCTGTTTCAATTCGTAACGCTGCCGGTGGAATTTGACGCTACTCGTCGCGCGAAGCTGCAGCTCGTGAACCTCGGGATCGTCGATCGCGATGAGATGGCGGGCGTGAACGAGACGCTCGACGCCGCGGCGCTGACTTATGTGGCCGCTTTCGTAGCGTCGCTCTTCCAGATCCTGCACCTGCTGCTCATGCTCACGGGCGGCAGCCGGCGCGACGACTGAGCCGAGGGCGCCGGAGTGGGGAATTATCAGGCGGACTTCGGTCCGCCTTTTTTGTGGCAGTCTACTATTTCAGGATGATCGGACCCGTGCGCACTGAACTTTTTTCTCGTTCGGTAAGGGCCTTGGGCATGGCATCCATGAGTTGGATGATGCGCTCAGGGTGGGACGGATGGGTCGAAAGAAATCCGGGTTGAACCGGATCCTTCGCCGTCTCCAGTTCCAGCGCCTCCATCACACTGATCGCGGCGTTGGGATCGTAGCCGGCGCGGGCCATATACATGAGGCCGATGTAGTCGGCTTCCTTTTCCTTGGCCCGATCGAAGGCGAAACCAGAAATTCCGGTCGTCAAACCGTAGACTTGGCTCAGGGCATCCACGGTGAGGCCCGGGGCCCCGGCGACCATGCCGCCAATCATACCCACGGTGCCCACCGTGCCGACCGCTAGGTCGCGTGAGAGTTTTTCGTGGACGTGCTTCGCCGTCACGTGGGCGATCTCGTGAGCGATTACAGCGGCGACTTGATCGTCGGTCTTAGCAACTTTGTAGAGCCCTGAAAAGACGCCCACCTTTCCTCCTGCCATGGCAAACGCATTGATGGTTTTGGGCTCGTCGAAGACGACAAATTCCCAATCGGCGTCCGGCATATCCCAAAAGACCACTTTGGATATCCGTTCGCCGATACGGTTGAGTTGCGCGATGCGGTCCTTTTCGGGCGATACTCTGTGGCGTCGTTTCATGTCGTCGAACATGGTGATGCTCATCTTCGTGACCTCCTTGTCATCGACGAGATTCATGGCGCTGCGGCCGGTGACCGGCACTTGGTAGCAGCCGGCGATTAACTGGGTCACGAGGATGACGAGGAGAGGGCGGAAAGGCACGTGCATGACGGGGAGCGGGACGCGAACTCTGGCAGGAAACGTGATCGGCGGACGCGGGTTGGGCTTGCCTCGAAAAAATGGACACTAATTCAGGCGG
>JANOAF010000491.1:0-1808 GCA_031411015.1 Opitutaceae bacterium
AGGCTTATCTCGCGCGCTGCGGCCTGCGCACCCTTGCGCTGGATCGCGCGGCAGAGCCGGGCGGCGGCTTGCGCACCATCGAGAATCCCCGACTGCCGGGTTTCACGCACCACCCGCATTCGTTTTTCCACCGCGCGATCACGCGCATGCCGTGGTTCGCCGATCTCGAACTGGAACGCCACGGGGTGCGCTACCTGCAACCGGAACTGAATGTCGCGATGCTGCTGCGCGACGGCCGTGCGCTCGAATGGTGGACTGACCTCGAGCGCACCGAAGCTTCGTTTGCGCAGTTCTCAAAAAAGGATGCCGCCGCCCTCCGTCGCTGGACGGAGGAATTCCGTCCCATCGTCGAAGGCATCTTGATTCCCGAGGCGCAGTCGCCGCCACTCGAACCATCGCGTCGCGTCCAATTGCTTTCGCGCAGCCAGCTGGGACGCCGGCTGCTTGAAGTGTCGGCCCTCACGCCGCTCGAGTTTGTCACGCGCGAGTTCGAACACGACGCCGTGCGCGCCGGCCTGCTTTTTTTCAACGGACTCCGTGAAGTGGATTTGCGGCAGCCGGGATTTGGCCACGCGATTCCCGCGCTGCTCGCGTCGCCGTCGAAAGCGCAGATGTGCGTCGGCGGCTCCGGCAACCTCGCGCGCGGACTCGTCCGCGCGCTCACCGAACACGGCGGAGAAATCCGCTGCGGCACGGAGTTGCGCCGCATCCTCGTGAAAAATGGCCGCGCCAGCGGCGTCGAGCTCGCGAGCGGCGAACCAATCACCGCGGACCGGATCATCTCGGGGCTCAACCCGCAGCAAACTTTTCTCGATCTCCTCCCACCTGAAGCGCTGCCGGCCGAAATCCAAACGCGGGCCGCGCGCTTCGACTACAATCTGCTCGCGCCGCTCTTCGCCCTCAACGTCGCGCTCGCCGAACCGCCGCAGTGGACGGCGGCGGCGCGCCGGCCGGAGTTGGAGCGTGCGCTGATGTTCATCGTCGGCCTCGAGCGCTTCGGCCAGTTTCACGATATCGTGGCCGCGCACGAGCGCGGTGAAATTCCCGTCACCGTCGCGTGGGGCGCGTGCCCGACGCTTTTCGATCCGACGCAGGCACCGCCCGGGCAGCACGTCGCGTTTCTCTGGGAAAAGCTGCCCTACGCTCTGCGCGGCAACGCCGCGAATTGGGACGCCGAACGCGACGCCCACGGCCGCCGACTCCTCGCGCAGTGGACGCAGTTCGCACCGAATCTCTCCGGCGCCGTGCTCGATAGTTTCACGCGTTCACCGCTCGATACCGAGCGCAACCTCCCGAACATGCGCCGCGGCGATCTGCTCGTCGGCTCATTCGCCCAGGGCCAAGTCGGCTGGAACCGGCCCTTCGCTGGCGCCGGAAATTATCGCACGCCGCTCCCCGGACTCTTCCTCTGCGGCGGCTCGACGCACCCCGGCGGCAACGTCACGGGCCTCTGCGGCTACAACGCCGCGCGGGTCATCGCCGCCGACGCCGGGCAACGCCTGTGGTGGAGCCCGCCGGATCTCGAAGCGGCACTCGCCGCCTTACCAACGTAGCGCGGTCGCGAACCAAGCGCAGCCTACGCGAGAATCTCTTTCACCACCCGCGCCGGTTCGACGCCGGTGAGCCGTTGATCGAGGCCCTGCGCCTTAAACGTGAACTTCGAGTGATCGAGACCGAGGCAGTGCAGCAGCGTGGCGTTGAGATCGAATAGGCTCACGGGGTCCTTCACGATGTTGTAGGAAAACTCGTCGGTCTCGCCGTAAACCGTTCCGCCCTTCACGCCGCCACCGGCGAGCCACACGCTGAAG
>JANOAF010000492.1:0-2573 GCA_031411015.1 Opitutaceae bacterium
CAAAACGCACCGTCGGAGCCGCCGCGGGGCGGGCCGCCTTCATCACATTTTCCTGCGCCTGAAGGACCGGCATGCTCGCGACGCCAAAGATCCAAATCCACGCAGCTTGAGAGTTCATGTCGTGGAAGTTGGCCACAGCCCCGCGCCGGGCGAGGCTGATTTCACCGCGGCTCGGCGCACCGGTTTAACAGGAAGTGAGGTCAGCCCGGTGCTGCGGTGGCACGGGCGTCCCGCCCGTGAGCTGAGAACAACGGGCAAGATGCCCGTGCCACTTCAAACGTTGATCTCACTTCCTGTTACACCCGGCACGATACCCGAGCCGTTCCAAGCTTTGACTTCGCTTCCTGTTCCACCATCAACCCAGACCGCGCTTGCCTCGGACAACGGGAAAAGGCATCGACGAAACCCATGTCCTCGCTGCCCACCCAATTCGCCGGTGTCACTGTCGTCACCAAGGCCAACGTCTATTTCGACGGCAACGTCATTAGTCACACCGTGCACTTCGCCGACCAATCGAAGAAGACCCTCGGCCTCATCCGCCCCGGCTCCTACTACTTCGGCACCGCCGCCGCCGAGCGCATGGAGATCGTCGCGGGCGACTGCGTCGTGACGCAGAAGGACGCCAAGGAATCGAAATCCTACGGCGCCGGCACGCACTTCGACGTCCCCGCCAACAGCGGCTTCACCATCGCGGTCAAGAGCGGCCTCTGCGAATACATCTGCTCGTTCCTGCCGTAATCGTTGGGCGCGGTCTCTGACCCGCCCTCCGGGAGTATCGCCAGAGTTTCGTTGTCGCGCTCCGCTGACGTCCTCACCGTCCGCCGCATGAGACGCGACCCCTGTCTGCTGTTCGTTTCCGCGGTAGCAGCCCTCCTGCTTGCTCCCTTCTCCCGCCTCCCCGCAGCCGAGCCGCCGCTGCCCGATGGCCTCTACGCCGAGTTCTCCACGGCCCGCGGTGTCACCACCGTGGAGCTCTTCTACACGCAGGCCCCGCTCATGTGCGCAAACTTCGTCGGCCTCGCCGAGGGCTCGCTCGCGCCGAAAAACGGCCAGCCCTTCTACACCGGCCTGACGTGGTATCGCGTCGTTCCCGGCTTCGTCATCCAGAGCGGAAACCCGGGGCTCAAAGACACCGACGACGAGGCGAAGCCCATTCCCCACCGCTTCCCGGATGAATTCGTTCCCGGCCTGCGTCACGACGCCGTGGGTATGCTTTCGATGGCCAACGCCGGCCCGGACACCAACAGCTGCGAATTCTTCCTGACCCTCGCCCCGACAAACCGCCTCAACTACCTCCACTCCGTCTTCGGCCGCACCGTCCGCGGCCTCGCAGTCCTCGCACAAATCAAACAGGACGACTCCGTCTCCATCAAAGTCCTCCGTGTCGGCAGCGCCGCGAACAATTTCCGCGCCGACGCCGACACGTTCGCGAAACTCTCCGCCGCGCAGAGAAAATACGCCGACTCTCCCGGACCCGGCCCGTCCGCGAAAACCGCCGCACTCCCCGGCGCCCTCACCCACTTCGCTGATCCCGACAGCCTCCTTCCCGCCGAGCCGCCGCGGGCGAAGAATTTCAACTCCAAGCTCGCGAACTTCGAGCGCGCCACCGGGGTGCGCATCGCCGCGCGCATCTTCGCGAAATCGCCCTCCGCCGCCGAAGACAGCGCGCCCGGTGCGTTCATGAAGGCCCTCGCCGCCAAACTCGGCGTCACCACTCGCGGCGCCGTCGCCGCCTACTTCGCCGACGACCACGACTGGCGCGTCTGGCTCATCGGCGATTCCACCACGCCCTTCTTCGGCCGCGTCGCCACATCTGCCGAGCTCGGTGACGGCGCTGCTTTTCACGACGTGAAAGAAGCCTTCATGAAAGCCGCCCAAGCCGAAGGCGACGCCGCATTCGCCGCGCAGCAAAAAGCCGCCGCGCCCGACAAGCAGCCCCCCGCCGGCCAGCGCATCAAACTCCAAGCCGACGCCATCCTCGATGGACTGATTCTCAAACTCGAACCGAAGCACTAACCATGGCCGTCCCCGACTACCAAACCTTGATGCTACCTCTGCTGCAGCGTTACGCAGATGGCGATGTCCATTCGCTGAATGAGATTTTCGATTCGATCGCGGTCGAATTCAAACTCACCGCCGACGATCTTCGGGAGCCCCTCCCGAGCGGCCGTCAGACCAAGTTTCGCAACCGGGTCGGCTGGGCACGCACCTACCTTTCCAAGGCCGGACTGCTGGAGTCCGAGAAGCGCGGTCATTTTCGCCTCACCGAGGCCGGAAAAAAGGTTCTCGCTGAAAAACCACCACGCATCGACGCACGATTCCTCGAGCGCTTCCCAAGTTTCGTCGAATTCAAAGAGACGAAACACACCGACGAACCTCGATCTGTTGCGTCAACTTCAGAGAGTGAATCCAAAGAAAGCCCTGAAGAAATGATCGAGTCGGCCCACGCCGAACTGCAGCGGGCGCTCGCTGCCGATCTCCTTACAAGAATTCGCGCCGCCGCACCAGATTTCTTCGAGCGCCTCGTCGTCGAACTACTACTTAAGATGGGCTACGGCGGCTCACGCCAAGAC
>JANOAF010000493.1:0-6944 GCA_031411015.1 Opitutaceae bacterium
GGGTTGGTTGTGGTGCGGGTGTCGCGCTGGCCGGGGATCAACTCGGACCAGTTCCGTTCGCGACGATTTTCAAACCACCGAACTTTGAACCGCAGATTGCGCAGATAACGCGGATAATAGCAGGCGAATCTCCGACTATCCGCGCCATCTGCGTCATCCGCGGTCAAGGGGCTTGGATTGATTTTGGGAAACGGTTGGGGTGCCAGAAAACGTTCTGATTACGGTGCCCGGCGTAGCAGGATTTCGGTTTCTCCGCGGCGCTCGCCGACGATTTCGCCGTCGCGTTCGAGGAGGCGGACGAAGGCTTCGGCTTCGTCGAGTGCGAAGGTGCCGCCGATGCGGCGGTCGGCGAGTTTTTCGTCGGCAAGGAACAGTTGGATACGGCTGCGGGCGTTGAAGCGTGCGATGACGTCCGCCAGCGGGGCCTCGGCGAAATCGGCCAGCCGGCTTTGCCACGCGAGCGCCGCGCGGAGGGCGGCAGGGTCGACTCGCTCGACGGCGGGGAGCGGCGCGTGTTTCGGGAGAAAGATACGTTGGCCGGCGGAGACGAGTGTGCTGCCGGGTGGAGCGCGTTGCCCCCAACGCGCTGGCTCGGTCTCCACGCCGGCTGAAAGCGCGCGGGGTTCAACGCGCTCCACCCCACTGACAGCGACCTTGCCCTCGGTGACGATGACCTCGACGCCGCCATCGGCGGCGTAGCGGACGTTGAAGGCGGTGCCGACGGCGCGGACCGCCACGCCACCGGCATTCACGATGAAAGGCCGGGCGGTATCGTGGGCGACAGCGAAGTGGGCTTCGCCGGCCTCGAGGTTTACGCGACGCTCGGCGGCGGTGAACTGCACGCGCAGCGCGGTCGCGGCGTTGAGTTCCAGCGTGGAGCCATCGTCGAGGCGCGCCCGTTCGTATCCGGACACCGTGGTCGTGAAATGGGTTTCCGGCGGCGGCTGCAGGGCCCGCCAGCCGACAAAGGAGCCGAGAGCGAGCACCGCGGCGAGCCCGGCCCAAGCGAGCGCGCGTGGCCAGCGCTGAGTTGCACGGGCGGGTGGCTCCGTTGAGGCCGATGAAAACGCCACGACCGGCGCGGCGCGATCGAAGGCGGTGTTGAGCTCGGTGCGGAACTCCGGGAGTTCGCCGAGTAGGCCGAGGGTTTGCTCGAGTCGCGCGACGGCGGCGGCGTGGCGCGGATCGGCGCGGAGCCATTGGGCAAACTCGCGCTCGCGGGCGGGCGAAAAGCCGTCGTCGCGCTCGGTGAGCCACGAAATCGCGGCGTCCTCGATGGCGGCGGAGCCGGAGGGAGGGTGATCAGGGCCGATCATGATTCATCCCGGTGTCTCGAATGGAGCCGCGGCGCCCTCGCCGCGGTGAGGTGGGCGACCGCCGCAAACCACGCGGCGAGGGCGCCGCGTCTCCAACGGAATGCGGACGGGCAAATGGCGCGCGTGGTTATCATCGGACATCCTCCGATCGAGGTGCGGCGTCGACCAGGCCACGCGCTTCGAAGAAACGGGCGCAGTCGCGGACGCCTTTGAGCAAGTGGCCCTTCACGGTGCCGAGGGAAATATCGAGGCGCTCGGAGATTTCCTTGCCCGAGCAGCCGTCGAGATAGCGGAGCAGCATCACCTCGCGGCAACGCTCAGGCAGCGACCGCAACGCCTCGGTGAGCGTCTCGCCGCGCTGGCGGCGCTCCAGGGAATCGGCCACTCCCGGCGCCTCGTCGAGCGGCGGCAAATCGATCACGTCGTCGAGGTTTTCGAGCGGCTGGACGTTGCGCCGTCGGAAGAGGTCGATGGCGGCGTTGCGCGCGGTGGTGAACAGAAAGGCCTTCGGGTGCGCGAGGCGGGCGGGGTCTTCGACGCGCAGCACGCGCACGTAGGTCTCCTGCACGAGGTCGTCGTGGTCGGGCAGTGCGGGAAACCGTTTCGACAGGTAGGCGCGCAGCGCGGGCTCGTGCGGTTGCACGTTTTCGGAAAACCAGCGGGCCTGCTCAGCGGACGACATCGGGGGTTACGGCTCCGGCAGCGCCGGAGCGTGCTTTTTATCGGGCTCGCCGCGGAGCGTGTCGAGGGGCTTTCCGAGGGAAACCGGCCGCGAAAACTTTTCCAAAATCGGACTAGGTCCAAATCCCGCCCGTTGCGTCTAGGGTCAGGCGCACCGACTAGGGAAACACCCGCCGCACGCTCTCCGGCACACCCCACCCCGGCGCTTCAGGCACGCGAAGGAAGCCGTTCTTCAAGAGTTCGCGGCACGGCTGGCGCGCAGGATCGCTCGTGAGGATGAGTTCCAAGGAGGTGACAGCGGGAGAGAGCGCCGCGGCTTGCAGCGCAGCCGCGGCGGCGACAGGACCGGACGGATTGTGCGGCGAGACCTGACCGCGGAGGGTCTCCGCCACACGACACACCCGCAGCAGCGGGCTGAAGCCCCCGACGTGTTTCGGATCCGGCATGATCACGTCGGCCCACCCGTTGACGAGGAGTTCGCGGAAACGCGGCTCCCCAAAAAACAATTCGCCGATGGCGAGCGGCGTCCTCGTCTGCGCGCGCAGCCGGCCGAGCGCGGGGCCCGGCGGACACGGCTCTTCCAGCCAAGTCAGGTTGAAGGCCTCGAAACGCGGTAACAACGCCGCCGCCGACTCCGGCGAAAACCGCTCATGGCAATCCACGCGCAGTGAGATTTTGGGAAACTCGCGGCGAATCGCCTCAAGCCGGGCGAAGCCCTCGGCGGCCTGCGCACCGTGGTCACCGCCGCGCGTGACCGCCTCGAACGGCGCGCACTTCACCGCCGTCACGCCCAGCGTGAGGGCGGCCTCGATCGCGCGCAGATACGCGGGGATGTCGCGCTCGCGCAGCGCGCGATTGAGCGTGAAGTAGCAGGGCAATTCGGCGCGCACCGGCGCACCCACGGGCCGAAAGAGTCGCCACACCGGCACGCCTTCCTGCTGCGCCACGAGATCGAGCAGCGCTTGGTTGAGCCCCGAGATCGCCGTCGCCGTGACAAAATCCGTCGCCGTCGAGAAAGCGCCGCTCTCGAGCGCCGCGATCGCCTCGCGCCCCGGCACGAAGCCGTCCGGCACCCCCACGATGTGCCGCTCGAACAACGCCCGCGCCCGCGCGGCGCACGCCACATCATCGTTACTGTGGCTGATTTCGCCGAACCCCGTATGCCGCCCGTCGCTGATGGCGACGACCATCCAATCGCCCTTGAGCCGCAGCGCCGCGTGATGTCCGTCCGGATCGGGCAAAGTCGCATGGCGAAACGTTAGCGCCCGCCCGGCCTCTGACCTCGCCCGCCCCGCCAGTGGTGTGAGCGCCGCGGCAGTGGCGGCAAACGCAGCGCGGCGAATCAGATCGCGACGTTTCATAAGTGTGACTGGAGCCAATCCGCACCGGGTCCAACTGCAACCCCTGAGGTCGGAGCCTTTCGATGTTGGTCTGACGCCAAATGCTTTGCCTCACGCCAGAAAACGTTCGATTGCTCGGACATGAACTTCGCTCCTTTCGCTCGCGGCGCCGTTCGCGTTTTACCGACGCTTCTGTTGGCACTCTGTCTCGTCACGTCGCGCCACGCCATCGGCGCCGAGAGCTCCGCGGTCATCACCGGTCGCATCACCAACCAAGCCACCGGCGATGTCCTCACCAGCGTCGTCGTCGGGATCGAAGGCACGGATGCCCAAACGACCACTGACCGCGACGGTAACTTCCGGCTTCCCGTGTCCGCCGGGACGCGAGCCCTTGTCGTCTCCTACCCCGGCCTCGACGATCAGCGCCTGTCGGTTGCTGCCGCTCCGGGTCAAACGGTCGTGCGTGACATCGCTCTCACCTCCTCGCTCTACAAACTCGACAAGTTCGTCGTGAAGGGCCTGCGCGAGGGGCAGGCCGCTGCGATTCAAGAGGAGCGCAACTCCGCCAATATCCGCACCGTCGCCGCCATCGATGCGTTCGGCAATCCCGGCGCGGCCATCGGAGAAATGCTCCAGCGTCTCCCCGGCGTCTCGGTCGACGGCAGCGGCGGCGAAGTCGGCGCGATCTACATCCGCGGCATGACGCAGGATTTTTCCTCGCTGCTCGTCGACGGCTCGCAGATCGCCGTCTCCGGCGGCACCGCGATCAGCAACGGCAACGTTTACTTCGGTCAGGTCAGCACCGGCACCCTCGCCTCCGCCGAGATCATCAAATCCCCGACGCCGGACATGGATGGCAACGCCATCGCCGGCTACATGAATCTCCGCACGAAGCGCGCCTACGACCGCACGCCGGGGCGCCTCGTCAGCGTCACCGCCGGCACCGCGTGGACCGAGAGCTACGAGCACCGCAGCGTGCCCTACAAGGATCGCCCCGAACTTGATCTGCTCAACGTGAGCTACTCGGATGTGTTCTCCATTTTTGGCGGGAAAAATAATCTCGGCGTCGTCGGCACGTTTCAGCGCAACATCGGCAACGGCCTCATCACCGAGGTCGGCCCGCGTCAGGCCGCCGCCGCGCAGACCGGTTTCTTCGTGGCCGCCGCCGCGCCCAACGAGCCGCTCCAGCGCGCCTACGGCGCCGGCGAGTGGGGCGGCCTCGGCGACCAGTCGCCCGTGCTCAACCTCGGCTTCAACGCCGACTACAAGCTCAACGCGGACACCACGCTCTACGTCAAGAGCACCTACAACCGCGTGAAACGCCGCAGCGGTTCCTCGCCGTCCTATTTTCGCTGGAAGCTTTTCAACACCGCCGCCGCCGCGAATTTTCTCCCCGGCAGCACCTACGATGTCGTCGAAGCGCGCAACGGCACCCTCGATCTCGAGTCCGTGCTCTACATCCGCGAGAGCGAGAGCACCACGCTCTCCGGTGGCATCGAACAACGCCTCTTCCATGGCAGCGGCAAACTCACCGTTGAGTTCAACTACTCGAAAAACCGCACGCTGTATCCCCAGCTCAACCAACTCTTCGCCCGGCTCACCGGCGTGAGCTGGCGCCTCGACCGCCGCGGCCACAACGACTGGGACCCCGCCGTGATCCAGACCGGCGGACCCGACTGGACCAACCCCGTCAATTACGTCGTCCGTCCCGATTCTCAGCTTATCAGTTACTCGGCGCCCGCGCAGCGCTGGGGTGGTCGCGCCGATCTCGAAAACACGTTCGCGACGACCGTCCCGTTCGTGCTCAAGACGGGCGTGAAGCAGGCCGGCTTTTACCAGAAGGCGAATCGCGACCTAAACTACTACACCTACGCCGGCCCGCCCACCACGCCCGCCACCGGTGGCATCACTCCGTGGCTCGGCTACAATATGCGCATGTCCGGCGGACGCTACGGCCCGTTCCCGTTTCTCCAACTTCCGCAGACCGGCCTCGCCAACGACGTGTGGGCCAACTCCGCCAACTGGACCCAGTCCGCCTCCGACGTCTGGAACACCCTCTACAACTCGCGCGTCAACGACGCCGAATTCGACGAGACCATCAACGCCGCCTACGTGCAGGGCAGCCTGAAATTCCACCGCCTCCGCGTCCTTACCGGCCTCCGCTGGGAGCAAACGTCGACCAACGGCAGCAACCTTATCCGCGTTTCCAATACCACCAACAACAACCTCGCGACCGCCACGCCCGAGGTCAACGCCGCCCGCGCCCTCGCCAACTTCCGCGGCAAAGCCACCGCCGGCACGAAATATAACAACACGTTTCCCGGGGTGCACTTCGTCTACGACGTGTCGGAAAATGTCCTCGCCCGCGCCAGCTACTCGAAATCCATCACGCGCCCCGTGCCCACCAGCCTCCTGCCTACGCTCGTCCCCAACGAGACCAACCAAACGCTTTCCGGAGGCAATCCCGCCCTGAAGCCCTACACCTCCGACAACTTCGACGTCACCATCGCGAAATATTTCACCGGCATCGGCCAGCTCTCCGTGGGCGTTTTCTTGAAGCAGATCACGAATTATTTCCGCTCCTTCCAATCCACCGTGCCCGCCGGCGCCGACAACGGTTTCGGCGGCGACTACGCCGGGTGGACGCTCACGCAAAACCGCAACATCGGCTCTGCGCGCATCCGTGGCATCGAGCTCAACCATCAGCAGCAATACACGTTTCTCCCCGGCGCCCTGCGCGGCCTCGGCTCCTTCGCGAACTTCACCTACCTCGACACCAAGGGCGACTTCGGCTCCGCGTTGACCACCACGCGCCTTCCGAATCTCACGCCCCGCAGCGCCAACGCCGGCCTCACGTGGCGCGGCTACGGCCTCGATCTGCGCGTGATGATGAACTACCGCAGCGAGTTTTTCCGGAGTTCCACCTCCGGCACCTTCGGTTCCGGCGCCGGCGTCCTCCCCGGCACGATGCTCTACGATGTCTTCCAACACGCGCGCACGCTCTGGGATTTTAAGGCCCAGTATAATCTCAGTCGCACTTTCAGTCTCTACTTCGACGTCTACAATCTCACGAACGACTGGACGAACAACGACTACGTCCACGCTTTCGGCCGTGAGATCCCGTCCTACGCCGCCGGCGCCGGCACGAGCTACAAACTCGGGGTGACCGCGCGCTTTTGACGCCTCCCTTCCCGCGGCCACTGTTGGCGATTCCGCAGTTTGTGTAGCCACACGGGTTAACGCGCGGCGGTGCTCAGGTCACGCTTGTAACCACTCGGTGCGCCTTGCAACGTTCCCGTCGTTCCAATCGTTTGTTAGTCGGTTATCCGACCCGCTCGCACTCACCCCGCACTTGACCTCCATGCCCTCATACCCCGCCCGCACCCTGCTCACCTTCCTCTGCGCCGCGCTCCTCACCGCGCTGCCCGTCTTTGCCCAATCCGCCGCCGGCACCATCGTCGGACGCATCTTCAATCCCTCCACGGGCGAATTTCTCCGCAATGCCCAGATTCGCATCGTCGAGAGCGGCGACACCGTCGTCTCGGAAGATGAGGGTGCGTTCCGGCTCTCGCCTGTCCCCGTCGGTCGCGTGACGCTCGCCGTCACC
>JANOAF010000494.1:0-1668 GCA_031411015.1 Opitutaceae bacterium
GCGCAGCGCGGAGCCGTCGAGCCACGCGTGCGAGAGCGCGTTGATGATTTGCTCGCGCGTCCCGCCGAGGAGAGCGGTTGCGACGGCAGTGGAGGCAATGCGCACAAGTAACACATGGTCGAGTCCTACGCGGTTAAAGGAGTTTTCGAGGGCGAGCACGCCCTGGATTTCGTGGGCCTTCACCATGGCGACGAGAACGTCGCGCATGGTGAGCGGCGGTTTAGAGTTGAGGGCTGAGAGCTGAGAGCCAAACGCAGCGAGCGGTTGGCCGGCGGCCTTGTTGCGGCTGATCCAGTCGGTGACGGCGAGGATGGCGCCGAGATTGTCGGAGGGGTGGCCCCATTCGGCGGCGAGCCACGTGTCGTTGAAATCGAGCCAGCGGACGATCGTGCCGATGTTGAAGGCGGCCTGCACGGGATCGAGTTCGTAGCTCGTGCCGGGGACGCGTGCGCCATTCGTGATCGTCGTGCCGGGCACGATGGGGCCGAGGAGTTTCGTGCAGGCGGGATACGCGAGCGCCATGATGCCGCAGGCGAGCGTGTCGAGGAGACACCAGCGCGCGGTGTCGAGGGCCTCGGCGGACGGCGAATTGTAGTTCAGCGCGTAGTCGGCGATCTCGGCGAGGAGCGCATCGGGTGGCGGGCGGACGTTGGAGATGTGAGAAGACATTCGGAAATAGGCTCACGCGGAGACGCGGAGAACGCGGAGTGAGATCGGTGGACTCTGTGTTCTCCGCGTCTCCGCGTGAGAAAATTATCTTTGATTGAGTGATGGGAAAGGGCGGTCTTCCGGGCCGGTGTAGTTGGCGGAGGGGCGGATGATTTTTCCGTCCTGGCGCTGCTCGATCACGTGCGCGCACCAGCCGGCGGTGCGGGCCATCACGAATAGAGGCGTGAAGAACGAAGTCGGCACGCCCATCATGTCGTAGGCGGGCGCGCTATACCAATCGAGGTTGGGAAACATCTTCTTCAGGTCCCACATCACGCGCTCAATCCGCTCGCAGACGGCGAACATCTCCGGCCGGCCGGCATCGGCGCACAGCTCGCGTGCGATTTCCTTGATGATCGGATTGCGCGGATCGGCGATGGTGTAAACGGGGTGGCCGAAGCCAATGACGATTTCCTTGCGGGCCACGCGCGCGCGGATGTCGGCCTCGGCTTCGTCGGGCGTGCGGTAACGGGTTTGGATTTCGTGCGAAACTTCATTGGCGCCCCCGTGCTTCGGTCCGCGCAGCGCGCCGATCGCGCCGGTGACGCAGGAATACATCCCGGAGCCCGTGCCGGCGATGACGCGCGCGGTGAAGGTCGAGGCGTTGAACTCGTGTTCCGCGTAGAGCGTGAGCGAGCGGTCGAGTGCGCGCGTGTGGAGGAGCGAGGGCGTGCGCTGGTGCAGCAGCCGCAGGAAATGCGCGGCGAGCGTCGGCTCGGCGGTGTCGACCTCGATGCGTTTGCCGGTGGTGGCGAAGTGATGCCAGTAAAGCAGCATCGACGGGAAGCTCGCGATGAGCCGGTCCGCGATATCGCGGGCCGCCGCAACATCGGTGGGTCCGGCGCTGCCCGCGGGCGCGCGCTCGGGTTCGAGCGCACCGAGGGCGGAGCACGCCGTGCGCAGCACGCCCATCGTGTGGGCCGAAGCCGGAAGCTGCTCAAGAATCGCGCGCACGGGCGC
>JANOAF010000495.1:0-20205 GCA_031411015.1 Opitutaceae bacterium
GACCGGTGACAACAAATTCTCCGCGCTCAACAGCGCCGTGTTCTCCGGCGGCTCTTTCATCTATGTGCCCAAGGGCGTGAAGGTCGCGCAGCCGCTCCAAGCCTACTTCCGCATCAACGCGGAAAACTTCGGCCAGTTCGAGCGCACGCTCATCATCGCCGACGAAGGCTCCGAGGTCGTTTACATGGAAGGCTGCACCGCGCCGAAGTTCTCCACTTCCACGTTGCACAGCGCGGTCGTCGAGCTTGTCGCGCTCAAGGGCGCGAAGATCCAATACATCACCGTTCAGAACTGGGCCAATAACGTCTTCAACCTCGTGACCAAGCGCGGCGTCGCGCACGAGGAGGCAGAGATCAAGTGGATTGACTGCAACATCGGCAGCCGCCTCACGATGAAATATCCCGGCGTCGTCCTCAAGGGCCGCAAGGCCCGCGGCGAAGTCATCTCCATCGCGCTCGCGAACGACGGCCAGCATCAGGACACCGGCGCCAAGATGATCCACGCCGCCGATGAGACCACGTCCAACATCGTCGCGAAATCCATCAGCGTCGGCCAGGGTCGCAGCACGTATCGCGGCGTCGTCCACATCCCGAAGCACCTCAAGGGTTGCAAAAACAACACCGAGTGCGACGCGCTCCTCATCAACACCAACAGTCGCACCGACACCTATCCCGCCATCACGGTCCGCGGCGATCGCAACTCCGTGCAGCACGAAGCCAGCGTCTCAAAGGTGAACGAGGAAATGATTTTCTACATGCAGCAGCGCGGCCTCACCGAAGGCCAGGCGATGAGCCTCGCGGTCAACGGCTTCATCAACGACCTCGCCCGCCAGTTCCCGATGGAATATTCCGTCGAGCTGAAGCGCCTCATCGATCTCGAAATGGAAGGCAGCGTCGGCTGATCCAAATTTGAAGAAGGAAACCCGGAAACCAGGAAACGAACTTTCCTCTCCGGTCTCTGTTTCCTGGCTTCATGGTTTCCCTCTAAAAAAAATTCCCGTGAGTTCCGTCCTTACCGAAACCAAATCTCTCGTCGGCTCCTTCACCGCCGAAGCCTTCGCCGCGCATCTCGCTGCGCTCCCGCCGCTGCCAAAGTGGTGGCTCGACCGCAAGCGCGCCGCCTACGATCGCTTCGCCGCATTGCCGATGCCGACCCGCAACGACGAGTCGTGGCGCTTCAGCAACATCAGCACGCTCACGCTCGATGGCTTCACGCTCCCGTCGGTTCCGGCCGCGGACCCGCATGCCCCCATCGGGATCAAGAAAGCTGCCAAGCTCGTCTTCGCCAACGGTCGCCTCTTCTCGCGCGAATTAATCGCCGCCGATCTCGGCCAACGCGGCGTGATCGTCGACACCATCCATAACGCGCTCGTGCAACACGAGGCGCTGGTCCGGGAGCACTTGCTCGCGCAACCGCCGAAACTCGGCTCGGCCAAGTTCTCCGCGCTGCACGAGGCGTTTCTCATCGACGGTGCGTTCATTTACGTGCCCAAGGGCGTCGAGGTCGATCTACCGATCGGTGTGTTTTCCTACGCCATCGACGATCGTGCGGCCGTTTTCCCGCACACGCTCGTCGTCGCCGCGGAGAATTCGCGAGTGACCGTCGTCGAATATTTCGGCTCCGACCAGGACACCCACGCTCAGCTCGCCGTCGGTGCTAACGACCTTTATGCGAGCCACGGCGCCCATCTCACCTACATCGGCAAGCAGGATTGGAGTCATCGCACGCTTTCATTCCAATCCAACTCCACCGTCGTCCGCCGCGACGCGCGCGTGCAGTCGCTCAACGTCCACCTCGGTGCCCGTCAGGCCCGCCACGAGTCGCTGTCGCAGCTCGCCGCGCCCGGCGCGTTTTCCTAAATGCTCGCCCTCACCGTCGCCCACGACGATCAGGAGTTCGATCAGCGCACGCTGCAAATCCACCAAGCGCCAAATACCAAAAGCGATCTCCTCTACAAGAACGCCCTCAGCGATCGCGCGAAGACAATTTTCTCGGGCCTCATCGTCGTCGATCCGGACGCCCAGAAGACCGACGCCTACCAATCGAACCGCAACCTGATGCTCAGCGAGGAAGCCGAAGCCAACTCCCTCCCCGGCCTCGAAATCCAAGCAAACGACGTGCGCTGCACCCACGGTGCGACGAGCTCGCGCATCGATCCCGAGCAGGAATTTTATCTCCAGTCGCGCGGTATCCGGAAGCAACAAGCCGACGAACTCCTCACCTTCGGTTTCTTCGAGGAAGTCCTCAACCGCCTCGCGAGCGACGAACTCCACGAGGCTCTGCGAACGCTCATCAAAACGAAGTTCAAGAAATGATTTTGGCCCACGGCACACCCAGAACACGCGGAACCGGATTTCTTTTTTCTGTGTATTCCGTGTGTTCCGTGGGCATCTCTTCCGAACCATGAACCGCGATCGCATCCTTTCCCGCGAAGTCACCGCCACGCAAATTCCCTCAGGTGACAAGACCACGCTGACCGCCGGCACCACGGTGATGATTCACCAGACGCTCGGCGGCAGCTACACCGTGCAAACCGACTTCGGCCTCTACCGCATTGACGGCAAGGACGGCGATGCCCTCGGCGAAAAGGTGGCGGACCACTCCGTCGCCGCCGCCACGCTCAGCGGCGGAGCGCCCGATCCCGAGGCGGTCTGGGCGCAGCTCCGTCAAGTCTTTGATCCCGAGATCCCGGTCAACATCGTGGACCTCGGCCTCGTTTACTCGATGGATGTCGCGAAGCTTGAGGAAGGGACTCCGCCCGGCTACCGCATAAACGTCGCGATGACGCTTACGGCCCCCGGCTGCGGAATGGGCCCCGCGATAGCCGAGGATGCGAAGGGGAAAATTCTGCTCGTCCCCGGCGTGAGCGACGCCGACGTCCGCATCACATGGGACCCGCCGTGGAACCAATCGATGATCTCGGAAGAGGGAAAGATGAAGCTCGGGCTGATCTAGCGCCGTGGTGGCTCACGCCCCAAGTCGCAATTCCTCGCAAGTTATCGTGTAGCGTGCCTTGACGCGGGTGAGCCACTCGCCGAAGTCCTCGAGTGGCATGCCCGCCTCTTTCAACCACTGCTCTGAAGGGAGATCGGGAATCACTTCCTCGGCCACGCAGAACAACGACCGTGCCCATCGTGACGTCGCGAGCACCATGCATAGCGGCCGGTGCGCGGTGGCTTCCTCGGGGGTGAGTTGGTAGCGCACGGCGGTCGCGACGGCCTCCGAAAAGCCCCACATCTGCAGCAACGCCGCCCCGGCCTCCGCGTGGGAAAATCCCAACCACTCGCGTTCCGCCGGGGCGAAATCGAGCGGATAGCCCGACGAGGCAAAACGCCGCGGTTTCTTCTGCTCCGTCACGTGCCGGTCGATCACCAGCAAGCCCAGCCCATGCATGAGGCCCGCGGTATAGGCCTCGTTTGGGTCCACCAGGCCGGAATGCTCCGCGAGTTTTCCGGCCGCCAAGGCGCAGGCCAGTGCCCGGGACCAGAGCGACTGGGCATCGAGCCCATAGGCGTTCAACGGCCGTCCGACCAACTGCGAGGCGACGGCAAAGGTCACCAATTCCTGCACGCCCTTGAGCCCAACCCGTTGAATCGCTTCCACCGAGCCTTCGACTTTGGTGCCGCGCCCGAAATGCGTGCTGTTGGCCATCTGGACCACCCGGCCGGAAAGGCCCGGTTCCAATGCAATCACCTCAGCAATTTTTTGCAGAGAGGAGCTCGGATCGGCTATAAGCCGCTGCAGCTTCTGCAACACCTTGGGCGCGGGCGGCAGGTCCCGCAGCTGCTTAACCAAAGATTCGGGCGTGGTCTTGAAAAACGAAAACACACCCTACAATCGGCACCTCGGCGGGCGAACCGCCATCCCAATTTCCGCGGCGGCATCCACTTTGGATTTTTTAGCGGACGATTTAACCGCGTCCTCGTTTGCGCCTACGTCCACCACTCGAAAAACCAAAATCTGGCCCACAATCGGGGGGCGTAGTCGCTGACGCCACCCTGCCTACGCGCGGTTGGGCCAAATCAGCCGCGTGCAGGAAAATAGCTTCAAGGACCCCGGCCCCAAGTCCAAGGGTGGCGAGCAATCTGGAATCTTGCGGGATGCGCGAATACCAATCCCCGCGTCACGAGAAATGGCGCGTTAGAACTTGAACTGCAGCATCGCGCCATACCAGTCGACGCGGTAGTTGGTCGGTCCGCCATCCAAGAGGATTGCCGTGGGGAGCGCGTTGTTGTTGTTATTGTTCAAAACCACCGGTGTCGTCGCCAAACCGGAGTAGTGCCAATCGCGGATCGTTTCCTTCTGGTGGCGGTAGATGAAGCGCAGGGCCCAGACTGCGGAGAGCGGGATGCGGAGGTTGGCGTCGAGGTAGTTAATGTCGGTCGCCAGGTCCGGCATGCGGCTGCCGGCGAGCGGAGCCGTGGCAGCATTGATCGCCCCGCCGATGGTGTAGTCGTAGGCGATGCGCGAGCGGCCCGTCGAATAGGAATAGTCCACGTTGAGGCTCGCCGCTTTGAATTCCTGCCGGATGCCGGCGCCGACGACATGATTGCGATCCTCGTTGCGCGCGGTCCACGTGTTGAGGAGCGGGAAGATCAGGCCGCCGGGGGCGGCGCCAAGCTCGATGGCGTTGGCCGGGGTGATGATGCCGGCCGGCGTCACGAGACCGATCGTGATGTTCGCATTGGCGTTCGGCATATTAACCTGCCGCACCCGCCCAAACTGCCACGAATAGAAGCCGTAGATGGACCGCGCGGGCGAGGGCTGGTAGCTAATATCCAGATTCGCGGAGCGCTGGCTCTGCCGGTTGAGGCCGAAGGCGGAGTCGGGGAAGCGCGCCTCGCGCGACTGCACGGAGACGCCGACGTCGAGATCGGGGCGCACCATCGTATCGACGCGCAGATTGATCGTCTGTTGATCGCGATCGGCGAGGTCGAAGTTGCGCAGGCCGGTGTTGGTGCGCACGGCCCAGGTGTTTACGGCCGTGCCGGCGGTGGTGGGAATCGGGAAGATCGCGGAGCTGAAAAGATCGTCGTAGGTCGAAGCGTTCGTGGCGCTGCCGCGGCGTTGCGCGTATTCGTAGGAGGCGCGCAGGGTCGCGATGCCGAGCCCGCGATTCACGTAGCCGAGTTTGGCCCGATCTTCCCAAGTGCGGGCGCGTTCGCGGCGGGTGCGATCGATGACCTCGCGTTCGAGGGCGAGACTGAGCGTGGAACTCTTGGTCAGACGGTAGTCGGCGGTCGGGCCGAAGCGCACTTCCTTGCTGTCGAAGCTGGGTGCCTTGATCGGGAAATTACCGACGGGGTTGGCGTTGGTGCCAAGAAGGACGTTGTTGCCGCTGCCATCGTTGAGGAGGCGGCCCCACACGCCGGTCACACCGTTAAACGTGAGGCCACGCGTCTGATTACCCGCGGTCGCGGCGTCGGCATCAAGATAAACGGCGTTGGGATTCACCGCGAGGTAGGGATCGTTGGAATTCTTGGTCTCGTGGAAACGGCCCTTGAATTTGACGTTTAGATCCGCGTTAGGATTGAGCGAAAGCGTGAGATCAGCGAGGCGGGTATCGACGACTTGATCGGCACTGCGGCGGCTGAGAGACCCCACGGTGTCCCACGCACCGCCGGGGAGCAGCGTGACGTTGGCGAGCGTGAGATTGGGAATCGTGGTGGAGGGAATCAGATTATCGTCCTGCCGCCAGCGGCCAGCGGAGAGCACGAGCGTCACGAAGCCGCGGTAGAAATCCGGGAGCTTGCGCGTGTATTCCGCACGCACGTTGTAGGCCGTATTGCTCGGCGTGAGATCGAAGCGGCCCTGCGTGTAGGCACCCGTGGCGGGTGTGGTCGTGATGCCGCCGGGCGGCGCGATGCGAACGGGCTCCTGAAACGTGACGGTATCGATCTTGTTGTCGAAAAGGGAGGCGGAGAAGCGGAGGTTGAGCGCGTTGATCCCGTCGCCGAAGAGGACGCCCGCGAGGATCTCCTGCGTGCGGTAGTCGATCGGTTCGGCGATCTCGATCGGGGCGGTGCCGCCGGCGTTGCCCCAGACAGCGCCGAGGGGGCGTGCGCCCTTGCGATCCTCAAGCTGGTAGCTGACGTAGGCGTTCCAGCTTTGCGAAAGCGTCAGATCGAGTCGGGCGCCGGCTCGCTTGCGCTTGAGCGAGAGCGTGAGGTCGGACTGAGCGGCGGCGGCGGTGGCGACGGCGGTGTTATCGGTTGGAATCGAGGCCGTGCCGCTTGAGGTGAGGCCGGGGAGCAGCGTGAGACTGCCGGTGCCGACGCCGTTCCAGAGCGAGCGGTAGCGGTCGGTGAAGGCGTGCGGAATCTCGCTATAGAAAAGTTTCACCTTCCAGCTATTCACGCGGCCAAACTGAACGCCGTAATATTGATCGTCGCGGCCGGCGGCACCGCCGGTGACTTCGACAAAGTGGCCGGTCTTGGGCTCGTTGAGATTGAAGGAAAACGTGTTCACGTGTGCGCCGTTGTCCAAATCCTGAAAGGTGCGGAACTGCGCGCTGCGCTCATTCGCGTCGCCGCCAATGTAGCCCACCTCGATCGAGCCGGAATATTCCCAGCCGTTGGCGAGTTTAGGCGTGGGGCCGGCCTTTTCGACGGCGAGGGGAAAACCAAGCGACTGCCCCGTCGGGGTGTGCAGGGCCTCGGTCCACTTGGGATCGCGCGGGAGCGTGGTGGTAGCGCCGAGGTTATTGCCGAGCGCCGTGGCGGCGCCGACTGCGGTGTCGGCAAGCAGCGCGGCGGGGGCAGCGAGGACGAGCGTGAGAATTGCGGCGGCCGCGGCGGGGCGCGGAAGCATCCGGGAGGTCAAGTTCATGGCGGGTTGCGCTCGAGGTTGGTTCGCGGTGGACTAGCGCTGGAGACGTGCGCCGGCCGGATGGTTGCTACCGTGGACCTGCGAGTGACAGTTCACACAGGAGTGGCTCATGACGCGCGTGCTGGGATTGCCACCGCCGCCGACGATCTGCGAGGCATTGTAGAGCGTGCCTTGGTGACCACCCGCATTGGCATGGCACTGCTGGCAGAGGAAGGGCCGCGCGGTGGTGAGGAGCTTGTCGTGGTTCGAGCCGTGGGCGTTGTGGCAACTCAGGCAGTTGTCACGCGCGGGCGCGTGCTCCCAGAGAAACGGCCCACGTTTGTCGGCGTGGCAGGTGTAGCAGGTTTCGTTGACGGTATCGGCCTTGAGCAGGGTCTTCGCGGTGGTGCCGTGGGGATTGTGGCAATCCGCGCAGCTCATCTTACCCTCGGGAATCGGCATGTGGGAGCGCTTCGCGAAATCAGCGCGCTGCTGCTGGTGGCAGGTGTAGCAGGTTTCGTTGATGCTCTGTTTTTTCAGCAATCCGGTCGTGGAATTCTTCACCATCGGATTGTGGCAGTCGCTGCAGCTCAGTTGATGCGTCGCGTGGGCGGAGCCTTCCCAAAACATCTGTGCGCCGCCTTGGTGGCACGTGCTGCACATCTGATTCTGCAACGCGATCGGGGTGCCCCACTCTTTCGTGAAGCCGACGAGCGACGTGCGGTTCTTGGGGTTGTCAGGATCGTCGCCGTGCTTGGATCCCGGGCCATGACAGGCCTCGCAACTAAGCTTCTCCTTTTCGTTTTTCGGATTCAGGCGAAAAACGTTCGCATGAATCGTGTGGGAAAACTGGTTGTTCGGCGCTTTGTGACATGAGATGCACGCGGCCTCGCCGATGTAGGTCGCACCTTCATTCAGAGGCGGCGGCGCCGGCTTCGGACTCGCAGGGCTCGCGCCGATACTCGACAACGTCATTACGGTCGCGAACACCCCGAGCGCGAGACCCAGCTGCGGAAAAGTAAAGAAACGCATGGTGCGCATGATGAGGATCGAGGGGACTGTGACGAGTGGGTCGAGGAAAAGAAAGGAGCAAGCGGAACGGCAAACTGCGGCCCGCCCCAATGAAACCCAACCGCGAATGAGCTCACGCGCAAAGGCCGCGGTGACATCACTGGCAATGGGGTAACACTTCAACAAGGTCGCGGTAGAAGGAAACGGCTAAGGTTCGTTCTACTCTACGACGAACGCTGCCTTCCGCGGACGTCTCCACGCAAAAGCAGAAATGTAACAACGTGGTTACCTCCCCCGTGCGGTCTGATATCACCGCCATAGTCACGGGGCATCGAGACGCTCGAGGGCCGACGATTTGTGAGACTCTTACCCCACCTCTGCGTCCTATCCCAACAATCGACTCCCGCTCCCGATGAAAAAATTTATTTTCCTCCTCTGCTCGGTTTCCCTAGTCGGGCAAGCAATCCCTCCTCCCGATAATTTCCCAGGTGGCGGCAATCCCGGTTTCGGAGCAGGCGGACCGGGCGGTCCAGGTCGCGGCGGTTTTGGGCCCACAATGCAGGAGACCAAACTCGTCGCTCAGTTCGACCAGAATGGCGACAAGCTACTCAACGCCGACGAACGTGCCGCCGCCCGCGAATTTCATCTCACCAACAAGGCGAGGCGCGGAGGGCCGGGCGGACGTTTTCCGGGCGGGCGCGGTGGCCGTGGGGGCGAGCAGGAACCCACGGGCCCCGGCGAAAAACTCACCCTCGCCGATGTAAACGTCTTCGGCCCCGAATCACTTTACGACACGGCGACGCTGCGGACGCTGTTCATCGATTTCACCGACGCCGGCTGGGAAAAGGAGATGGAGGATTTCTACCGCACCGATGTCGACGTGCCCGCGAAGCTCAGCGTTGACGGCAAGACCTACCGCGAGGTCGGAGTGCACTTCCGCGGCAACTCCTCCTATATGATGGTCGGTGCAAGCCGCAAACGCTCGCTCCACGTCTCGATCGACTACTCGGACGAAGAGCAAAACCTCCTCGGCTTCCGCGCTCTCAACCTCCTCAACTCCCACGAGGACGCGTCATTTCTGCGCGCTCCGCTCTACAGTTTCGTCTCCCAGCAATACATCCCGACGCCCAAAGTAAATTTCGTGCGCGTCGTAATCGGCGGGGAAAACTGGGGCATTTACGCCAGCGCCGAACATTTCAACAAGGATTTCCTCAAAAGCCGATTTGGCACCAGCAAGGGCGCGCGCTGGAAAGTCCCCGGTAGCCCCGGCGGTCGCGGCGGGTTCGCCTACCTCGGCGACGATCTCGCCGCCTACAAGCGGATCTACGATATCCGCTCGAAGGACGACGATGCCTCGTGGTGGAAACTGATCCGCGTGACAAAAATCATCGAGCAGACTGAGCCGGAGAAGCTCGAGGCCGCGCTCGCACCGGTCTTCGATGTCGACGGGGCGTTGAAATTCATCGCTCTCGACACCGTGTTCGCCAATGGCGACGGCTTCTGGACCCGCACAAGCGACTATACGATCGGCGAGGACAAGGAAGGTCGGCTGCACATGATTCCGCACGACATGAACGAGACGTTTAGTTTCGGCGGCGGCCCCGGTGGTCCCGGCGGATTTGGCGGTCGCGGTGGCCGCGGTCCCGGTGGACCGGGCGGACAAAACGGTCCCGACCGACGGGACGGTGCGCCCGGTGCGCCGCGAGGCGAACAGGACGGAGCCCGCGGACCGGGCGGATTGGCCGGAGCCGACGGCGGCCGTGGCTTTCCTCCGCCCGGCGGCGATCGCGGCGGTCCTGGCGGATTTCCCGGCGGCGGCCGAGGCCCTGGTGGATTCTTCGGCGGCGGTGGCGGCGTGCAACTCGACCCACTTGCAGTCTTAAAAAACTCCAATGCCGTCATCGCGCAGAAGCTCTTGGCTGTGCCCGCACTCCGAACGCGCTACCTTGGCTACGTGCGAGAAATGGCCACGACGTGGCTCGACTGGGCCAAGCTCGGTCCCGTCGCCCAACGGTATCACGATCTCATTGACGCCGACGTAAAGCGCGACACGCGCAAACTCGAAAGCTACGAGGCCTTCGTCACGAGTCTCGATGGCCCGCGCGGCCTGAAAGCCTTCGCCGATCAGCGCCACGCCTTTCTCCTCGGCCACGAGGCGATCAAAGCGTTGCCCGCCACAACGGTCAGCCCGTAGGCCCGCCACGGGCGAAGACCACGACCTGCGCCAAAACGCTCACGCCGCCGGCAACACGGTGCGTAGCGTGCGGGCCCGCGCCTGCGTCAACTCAAGCTCGTTGGTGAGGCTCACGACCATGTGGTGCTCCCACCGCTCGCGGCGCGCCACTTCGAGCCGCTGCTCCAACCACATGGCGTGCTGCTGCGCCTGCGCGAAATCCTCCCGGGGATTCTGCTGCGCCGGATCACGCGCGTGCATCCACGCGCCCATCCACGCCACAACGGCGACAACGAAAACAGCAAGGACGACGAGGGCTTCGGGCATGGTGGAAAAAATTATCCCTCAACTATACCTGACCGATGCACGCGGAGGCACTGACCGAACGGCCCGTTGGCGCGGTAGTCACCGCGCTTTAGACACCAGTAAAGCTATCTAATCTTACGCACAATTTCCGAAACAGTTTCACGGAGGGACGGCGACGCGCCAACGTGGGAGCCCATGGAAGCGAAATCGTTCTTGCGCGGCCGACCCGCTTGTCGCTTTCGCATTCATGGACCCCGCGCGCTTCGGTAGCCGGCCCTCGGAGCTGTTGTCTCACGTCAATCTCGAGCCCGAGGTCCCGGTCGCCTATCGACTCGACGCTCGCGCCCGAAAGCATTCATTCAGCTCAGCCCCATGAACGCTTCATCCCTGCTCCTGACTCCGTTTTGCTTTGCGCGACACCTCGCCGCCGCAGCTCTCATTTTCGCTCTTGTTGCACCTACCGCACCCGCCGCTCCGACCGACGACGTCTACAAACACAGCCCTGATTCTCTGCCGCAACCCGGCGTGCCTCAGGGCAAAATTGGCGAGTGGGTGAAGCTGCCGAGCGAGGCCTATCCCGGCACGCTGCACGACTACTGCATCTACGTGCCCGCCCAATATGACGTCGCGACGCCCGCGTCGCTGATGATTTTCCAAGACGGCCAGGCTTTCCTCCGCGCCACCGGCGACTACCGCGTGCCCACCGTGTTCGATAATCTGATCTACCGTCGCGAGATGCCCGTCACGATCGCGGTCTTTATCAATCCCGGCCGCAAACCCGAGCAACCTGAGGCCAGCGCCGCCGACTGGGGCGACCGCTCCACCAATCGCCCGCAAGAATACAACGCGCTCGACGAGAAATACGCCCGGGTGATCGTCGACGAGCTGCTGCCCGTGCTGAACAAACAGTTCAACCTTTCAAAAAATCCGCACGACCGCGCCATCGGCGGTGCGAGTTCCGGCGCGATCGCCGCGTTCACCGTCGCATGGCATCGCCCCGACCATTTTAGCAAAGTTCTGAGCACGATCGGCAGCTTCACGAATATCCGCGGCGGCCACGCCTACCCCGATCTCATTCGGGGCAACGCAAAGAAACCAATCCGGATTTTCCTCCAGGACGGCGTAAACGACAACCGCGGCCTCCGCGGTGAGGGCGCCGCCGCCACCTACAGCCCCGACCGCGACTGGCATGCGCAAAATATCAAGATGGTCGCCGCTCTCACCGAGAAGGGCTACGACGTGAACTTCACGTGGGGCATCGGCACGCACTCCAGCAAACAGGGCGGCGCGATCCTACCCGAGATGCTGCGCTGGCTCTGGCGCGACTATCCGCGCACGGACGACGCCCGCGACATGAGCAACCGCACCCTTCTGGTTCCTCCCGACTACACCCCGCCAGCGCCAGCAACGAAAATGCCCTGAGCAAAGCTCAGTCGCATCAACACCGTTGTCTTCGATAACTTTCAACCTGCACACATGACACGACCGATCCGTCAGGCACTCGTCATGACCGTAATCGCGGCCCTTTTTGCCTCGTGCCATCAGATCACGCGCCGCGTGCCGGACAAACTCGTTGTCCTCACGTTCGACGATTCCTCCGCTTCGCACGCCACCATCGCCGCGCCGCTGCTCAAGCGCTACGGCTTCGGCGCGACGTTTTTCATCACCGAGGGATTTACGTTCACGACGAACAAGCGCGACTACCTGACGTGGGAGCAAGTCGCAGCGCTCCACCGCGACGGCTTCGAAATCGGCAACCACACGCGCGATCACCTGAGCATCACGGAGAAAAATGTCGCGAAACTCGCCGAGCAACTGGAGGTGATCGCCGCGCGCTGCCGCGCGCATGGCATTCCCGCGCCCGTGAGTTTCGCCTGGCCCGGTAACAAGTTTCACGTGAATGCGCTGCCCGTGCTGCAGCAGGCAGGGATTCGTTTTGCGCGTCGCGGCGGTGAACCCGAGGTGCCCTACGCCATCGGCGGCGGCGTGCCCTACGAGCCCGGCGTCGATCATCCGCTGCTCATCCCCACCACCGGCGACGCGCGGCCCGACTGGTCGCTGGAGAATTTGAAACGCGCGGGGGCGAAGGCGCGCGACGGCCGCATTTGCGTGCTGCAATTCCACGGAGTCCCCGACGGCGAGCATCCATGGGTCAACCCGCCGCGCGAGCGCTTCGAGGAATACATGGGCTGGCTCCATCGCGAAGGCTTCAAAGTCATCGCGCTCCGCGATCTCGCGCACTACGTGCCGGAAAAGCCCACGCCCGCCGATCCGCTGGCGATCATGGAGAGCCGCAAACTTGCGCTAGCCTCAGCCTCAGCCGCAGCCGCCGTTACTCCAAAATAACTGCGCGGCGGATCCGATGACGCGTTTGGCGAGCGTGCTGACTACGCCAGAATCGCTTTCACCACGTGCGCTTCCTCGACGCCGGTGAGGCGCACGTTAAGGCCACGAAATTTGGACGTGAAGCGCGCGTGATCAATGCCGAGGCAGTGCAGAATTGTCGCGTGCAGGTCGCGCAGGTGGACAGGATTTTCCGTGATGTTGTAGCAGAAGTCATCCGTTGCGCCGTAGGTCATGCCACCCTTGATGCCGCCTCCGGCAAGCCAGACGGTGAACGCGCGCCCGTGGTGATCGCGCCCCATGGCCGGATCGCCAATCTTACCCTGACTGAAAACTGTGCGGCCAAACTCCGTCGCGAAAACCACCAGCGTGTCTTCAAGCAGCCCGCGTTGCTTGAGATCTTTGATGAGTGCCGCGGTGGGCTGGTCGATGTCATTGCACTGGTTGGGCAGCTGGCGGGAAATGGCAATATGCTGATCCCACCCACGGTGGAAGAGCTGCACAAAGCGCACCTCGCGCTCGAGCAGTCGCCGCGCGAGCAGGCAGTTCGCGGCGTAGCTGCCGGCCTTTTTCACTTCCGGTCCGTAGCTCGCCAGCGTGGCGGCGGATTCGCCACTGATGTCGGTGAGTCCGGGCACGGAAGTCTGCATCCGAAACGCCATTTCGTAGGCGTCGATGCGCGCGATGGTTTCAGGATCGCCGAGTTCGTCGGCCCGCTGGTGATTCAACTTCGCTAAATCGTCGAGGAGCGCGCGACGCTGCTCACGGTCAACCCCCGGCGGGTTGTTCAGGTAGAGCACGGGATTCGCACCGGGCCGCAGACCCACGCCCTGATGCGAAGCCGGTAAAAATCCGCTACCCCACAACCGCGAGAATATCGGCTGCCCTGGATTTTTGCCCGTGCCCTGCGAAACCATCGCGATGAAAGCCGGCAGATTTTCATTCTCGGTGCCGAGGCCGTAGCTCGCCCAAGCCCCCATACTCGCATACCCGGGCAGCTGGTTGCCCGTGTTCATGTAGGTGATCGCGGGGTCGTGATTGATCGCCTCGGTGTGCAGGCTTTTCACGATACAGATATCGTCGGCGATCGTTTGGATGTTCGGCAGCAAGTCGCTGATCCACGTGCCATGCTTGCCGCAGAGTTTTCCCGGTTTCAGGGGCGGCACGACCGGATAGGCGCTCTGGCCGCTGGTCATGCCGGTCAGACGCTGATTGCCCTTCACCGACGCGGGAATCTCCAAGCCCGCATGCGTGTGGAGCATCGGCTTGTCGTCGAAGAGATCGACGTGAGACAAACCGCCGCTCTGGAAAAGACAGAGCACTCGCTTCGCTTTCGGAGCGAAATGCGGCAGACCGGGCTGGCCCTTGCCCAGAACCCCGACTGCGCGGGCGAGGCCGGAGGATAACAATGAACCAAGCGCGACGCCCCCAATGCCGCGAGCCGCGTGACCGATGAAGGTGCGCCGGGTGAGATGCCGGAGATAGTCGTGAGCCGGTTGCATGGTCAGTTCCGCGTAAGCGTTTCGCTGAGGTTCAGGAGTAGAGCGGCGACTTGGGTCAAGGCCGCGTGTTCAGAAACAGGGAGCGATTCATGGCGTTGATATTCGCCGACGGCCACGAGGGCCCCGGCGGCAGCAACGTCCTTGCCGTAACGGTTGCGCTCGCGCCGCAATGCCGCAGCGAGGACGCCAAGCTCCTTCTCGTTCGGCGGGCGCGCCACACACTGCACAAAGGCCCAACGTAATTTCGCCTCGTCGTCGCCACGCTGCTCAAAAATATGCCCTGCGAACACCCGCGCCGCCTCGACGAATTGCGGATCATTCAGCGTCACGAGGGCTTGGAGCGGCGTGGTGGTATTGCCGCGCGCGACGGTGCATACTTCGCGATTGGGGGCGTCGAACGCCATCATGTTCGGCGGCGGCGCAGTGCGCTTCCAATAGGTGTAGAGCGAGCGACGATAAAGTTTTTCGCCGTGATCCTGCACGAACGTCTGCGCGGTCGCCGGCGAGCTGCCGTAGTGACTCACCTCGCGCCAGAGATCGCCGGGGGTGTAAGGATTCACACTGGGCCCGCCGATGCGCGGCACGAGCAGCCCGCTAACGCTCAGCGCCAGATCGCGCACCAGTTCAGCGGATAGACGGAAGCGCGGGCCGCGGGCGAGCAGTCGGTTCTGCGGGTCACGCTCCAGCTGCGCCGCACTCGTCGCGGAATTCTGCCGGTAGGTCGCGCTGGTGACGATCTGCGTGACGAGATGCTTCACGTCCCAACCGTGTTCCACAAAATCAACCGCCAGCCAGTCGAGCACTTCAGGATGCGTCGGCCACTCTCCCTGCGAGCCGAAGTCGGCCGGCGTCGCGACAATACCCGTGCCGAAAAATAGTTTCCAAAAACGGTTCACGGCGACGCGCGCGGTGAGCGGATTCTCCTTCATGGCTACCCAAGTCGCGAGTCCCAGCCGGTTCGCCGGCGCGCCTTCCGGCAACGGGGGCAATGCGGCCGGTGTTCCCGCCTCAACCTTGGCTCCCGGCTGTGCATAATCACCGCGATTGAGAATGAACGTGTCCCGCGGCTTGGCGGCGACCTCCATCACCATCGTCGTGAACGGCTCCGTGAGCGCCGCCAGCCGGTCGCGCAAATTTCCCAACGTTACGCGATCCCGCGTCAACTCGGTCGCATGCGCGGCACACTCCCGCCAGAGCGCCGCGAGCTGATCGGGCGTGCGCTGCGCCGGAGTCACGCCGAGCGCGGCCACCACCTCGGCCGAAAGATCGGTGCCATCATCCTGCCCCGTAATCGCGGCGACTTCGATGAGCCCGGGGATCATCGCCCGGCCCGCGCCGAAGTTGAGCTGCACGGTGAGATATGGCATCGCCGCGGGATCGATGGGGCGCGCCAGTGTCGCGGTAAGGTGGACGGCACCGTCGGCCGCGAGATCGGGCGACCACCCGGAGTCGTTGCGCGGATCAAGGCAGCCGGCGGCGGGATTCTGTGGCTCCCATGAACTGGCTGTGACACGCGCGATCTTCTCCAGCTTGTGCAGATTGATTTGATCGCCAGGCACGAGGTCGGCCGAGAGCGCCACCGCGGTGAGCTTGAACGTGCCCTTCTGCTCCACCATGGCCGCACCCTTTTTCCTTTTTGCGGCGGGATCCGCGGGACGCGTCGGTCCGCTCCCCCACCCCCCCAATGGAAGATCCGCCTGGGGATGCATGATGAAACGCAGTCCCGTGATCGGAACCGAGGTCCGCGGCAACTCCGCGAGAATGTCGAACGCCGCGAGATCCCCGGCACCGCGAATCTTCACGCGGCCGTCGTCGGTGACCTCGAAACCCGCGCCGCGATTCGGGGTGGAGACCTTGCGGGCCTTGAGCGAGAAAACGCGCAGGTCGTTTCCCCGCGCGGCCAGCTGCACCTGCGCGCGTTTCTCCCACTGCGCAAGAACGGCGTCATCCCGCTGCGCGAGCTTCACTTCGAGCGCGGCAATCTCGGCGCGCAGCGCGGGCTCCTCGCCAGTCTTTAGCACGGTGCGAGCCTTGATGCTCGGGCCGGGATTCACGCCCGCGTTGCCATCGAGTCCCTTGTCGCCGAGCGAATTGAAAAATGCGAAGATGCCAAAATAGTCCTTCTGCGTGATCGGATCGAATTTGTGGTCGTGGCACTGCGCGCAGCCGAGGGTGAGCCCGAGCACGGATTCGCCCAGCGTCTTCACGCGGTCGGCGTTGTAGTTGGTGAGGTTCTCCTCGGGAATCGTGCCGCCCTCATGCGTAACCATGTTGTTGCGTTGGAAACCGGTCGCAATCAGCTGTGCCTCGGAGCGATTGGGCAGCAAATCGCCGGCGAGCTGTTCGACCAAAAATTGGTCGTAAGGCTTGTTGTCGTTAAACGCCTGAATCACCCAGTCGCGCCACAGCCACAGGTGCCGGCCACCGTCGATGGAAAAGCCGTTGGTGTCGGCGTAGCGCGCCGCGTCGAGCCAATCAAGGGCGAGGCGCTCGCCAAAGTGTGGGCTCGCCAAAAGCCGCGCCACCAGGCGCTCGTAGCCCCGTGGATCGCGGTCGGCCACAAACGCGTTCACCTCCGCCGCCGAAGGCGGGAGCCCGGTGAGATCGAGCGACACCCGGCGGATCAGCGTCGCCCCATCCGCTTCTGCCGCAGGCGAAAGTTTTTCTTCCGCGAGTCGCGCGCGCACCAAGGCATCGATCGGATGGGCGGGCGCACCGGCCATACTTGGAGGGGCAGCTTTCACCGGCGCGACGAGCGACCAGTGCGGCGCATACTTCGCGCCCTGAACGATCCAGGCTTTAATTTTCTCCTTCTGCGCGGCGGTGAGCGCGAGGTGCGAGTCGGGCGGCGGCATCACCTCGTCGTCGTGCGGACTCGTGATGCGTTGCCATACTTCGCTCGCGGCGGCGTCGCCCGGCTTGATCCGCGTGATGCCCTCGTGCTCGGCGTAGGCCGACTCGGCGACATCGAGCCGGAGCTTTCCCTTGCGGCCTTTCTCATCGAAGCCGTGGCATGAGAAACAATTCTCCGAGAGGATCGGACGAATGTCGCGGTTGTAGTCGATTGCCGATGCCGCACGAGCCGCAGAAGGAGTCAGCGCACCAACCCATGCGATTACGAGCGATACAACCAATCTCGAAGGGAAAATCATCGGTTGAAGATCGGGTAGCACATCGAATCACTGGCCGCAATCATCGGGCGCGTAAAGCGCAAGCCTTGGCGAACTTTCGGCCACAGCATCAATCCCGTTCGCGTAGCGAAGGAGTGCCGAGACATCCCAACAGCCTCTTTCCAGTTGGGCGGCGACCAAGTCAGTTTTGGCGGGTATTTTACCGCCTCAGCATCGCGTTTGATTAAGTCTCCGTCGTAGGGTCCGACTTTGTAGATTACTACGTATCACCATGTCCGCCACGAGCAATCCCGACAAAGTCTCCATGGAGTTTATTGGCCCCGTGCCAGGGATTCTTGGCAACCCGGCCGACAATCATGTGTTGTTCTTGGTCCAGGCGGCGGGGGGCGCTGGGTTCACCCGTCCCTCCCAGGAGGAGCGCGACTACTATATCGAAATGGGCAAGCCAGTGCCCGAATGGCAGTGCGATTACTTCGAGTTTGATGGTCTGACTTGGCACGAAGCGGCGCTCACGGTCGAATTCTGGCGTGGGTCGGCAAAACTGCGCTGCCACTTTCTCGCCGGGCGCGCGGGCCGCAGCGAAGCAGACCTGCGCACCGAGCTGCCGGATCTGGATCGATTTCTCCACAGGCACGGTGTGGCAGGGGCCAAGATGGTGCCGACTTTTCAGGAAGCTCTGCTGCGCGCAGCCGAAGCGAAGGGTGTCATCCAGCGCGGCACCCACACCGGCGGGGCCCCCGGCGCCGCCACGCACTCCGGCAAAGGCGATGTATCGTGGTGGCGACGCGGGCTGCGTCGCGTATTCGCCCCCACGCGAACACCGTGGGTGGCCCGCGCTTAAGCGAGCAAATAGCGTGAATTTCTCCGGGAGGAAAAATTTGGTGCACCCGTAGGGAGTCGAACCCCAAACCTTCTGATCCGTAGTCAGACGCTCTATCCAATTGAGCTACGGGTGCACGAAAGAGGGCGAGAAGAAGCAGCGATTCATTCGGAAGCGCAAGCGAGAATTTACCGCGAACGGTGGGAGGAAAATCCATCTTCGCTTTAAGCGTCGATCGCTGTTGGTCGTGGCGCGATACGCCTGACTAGGTTTTCCCCAACAGCACGATCAGGCTGAACGTGCTCCGTCACTCAGTGTGGCGAAACCCGCCAGTCGACCAGTCCGAGTTGGAGCAGTTTGCGGTTGTTGAAGTGATTCCACTTCAGCTCAACCGCGAGGTCCACGGGCACGCCCAACGGCGGGCAGCGGTGCGCCAATTTCCACGCGACGCCGTGAAGGCGCCGTCCGCGGCCGTCCTCAAAGTGAAAACGGAAATGCTGCTCCTTGAATACTTCCACCGCATGGCGCAACACGACTCCCCGCACGCCAAAAATCGGCTCGGGATTGCCCTGCCCAAACGGATGCAGCGACTCCAGTTCCTCCATTAACCGCTCGGTGATTTGCTCCGGGGTAATCCACGCGGCGATATCCAAGCGCGCCTCGGCGATGTCGCCGCCCGCATGGGCCCGCACGGCCGCGGCGAATCCCGCGCGAAACGACTCAAGGTGAATCTTCGGCAGCGCGATGCCCACCGCCATCGGATGGCCACCCCAACTCGTGAGGTGCTCACAGCACGTGCCCAGCACATCGACCAGATTAACGCCATCGACACTCCGCCCGGAGCCTTTCGCCATATCGCCCTCATTTCCCAGCACGACGCAGGGCCGATTGTATTTTCGAGTGACGCGACCGGCCACGATCCCGACGACCCCGGGATGCCAGTTCTCCGCAAAGAGCACTACTCCCGCGTCGGCGAGGAACTGCGTCTCAATACTGCGCTCCGCCTCTTCCGTAATCGCGCGCTCGATGTCTTGCCGTTCGCGGTTGAAGGCATCGAGCTGCTGCGCGGTCGCGACGCAAAAGGCGACGTCTTCGCTCAACAAAAGTTCAACCGAAAGCGCCGCGTCCGCGAGCCGGCCGCTCGCGTTAATCCGCGGGCCGAGCCGAAATGAAATATCGGTGGGCGAAATGCCCAGTGAGGGCTTCACGCCTGCGACATCCATCAGCGCCCGCAGCCCCGGCCGCTGCGCCTCCTGCAAGATCCGCAGTCCGTGCCGCGCGAGAATTCGGTTCTCCCCGAGCAGCGGGACCAGATCGGCCACGGTGCCGAGCGCCACCAAATCGAGGTGATCGCGGAGCTTGATGCGGAACGCGACCGGATGATTCTCGGCGCGCAGTTGCTTCAACAAGCCGTGACACAACTTGAACACGAGGCCCACGGTGCAGAGGTTGCGCCACGCGCTGTCACCGTTGGTCTCGTCGGCCTGCACGTGCGGATTGATGAGCAGGCACTGCTCAAGCGGCTGTTCCTTCGAACGATGGTGATCGATCACCATGACATCGATGCCTTGCGCACGGAGGAACGCCGTCTCGGCGTGCGAATTGGTGCCGCAATCGAGCGCGATGAAGAGGTGCGGCTTTCCCGCTTCCAAAGCGCGGTCGATGGCACTGCGTGACAGCCCGTAGCCGTCTTCCGAACGGCGCGGCACAATGAAACGTGGATTCAGGCCAAAGCGCCTCAGGATCATCACGAGCAGCGCGGTGCTGCTCACGCCGTCCACATCGTAGTCGCCCAACACAACGATCTCTTCACGCTGGGCGATGGCCCGGCCCAACCGCGCCGCCGCGGCTTCCAGGTTGCGGAGCAGAAACGGATCGTGCAGCGCGGCGAGCGCAGGTTGCAAAAATTCCGCCGCGGCCTCGCCCTCGTGCAGGCCCGTGCGCAGCAACAGCTCGGCCAGCACGCGGCTGATGCCGGCGCGCTTGCTCAGCGCCTCGGCCTCGGCGGCCGGGGGCGGCGTATGGGTCCAGCGCATGGGAAGGGAATCCGCCAAGGTGGAGCGCGTTGACCTCAACGCGCTGTTCGACTGCCAAAGCGCGTTGAGGTCAACG
>JANOAF010000496.1:0-3131 GCA_031411015.1 Opitutaceae bacterium
CAGCGAGGACATGGGTTTCGTCGATGCCTTTTCCCGTTGTCCGAGGCAAGCGCGGTCTGGGTGGAGCTCATCGTCTGTTGATATTTGGACTGTCATTGCGAAGAGTCCCCCGACGAAGTAATCCAGCTGGATCGCCGCGGCGCGCTGCGCGCACCTCGCGATGACAAAGGTCTAAAACATACGGGCTGCTGGGCGGAGCCGCGTCGAAATCAGTCTCGCCCGGCGCGAGGTGGTGGCCAGTTTGCACCGCATGACCTCTCCCGCTGCGTGGATTTGGATCTTCGGCTTGGTAATCACTCCGGTCCTTCCGGCGCAGGAAAATGTGATGAAGGCGGCCCGCCCCGCGGCGGCTCCGACGGTGCGTTTTGTCGCCCCGACCGCGCTGGACTATGCGGCGATTTTACCCGTGCCGCCGGCGAAGGACACGCTGGCCGCGCAGGTGGATCTTGAAGCGGTGCTCCAGGTGCAGGTATGGCGCACGCCCGAACAAATCGCGTGGGCGAAGCTCGTGGAAAAAGATCAGGTCTTTAATCACGCGGGCGTGCTCGGCGCATGGTTCACGGCCGAACGCTTGCCAGCCACCGCGGCATTTTTTACCGCGCTGGGCCAAGACCTGCGCGCGATCGACCCGGTGGCGAAGCAACCATTTCTCCGGCCGCGGCCGTGGGTCGTGGATGCGCGCGTGCAGCCGTGTGTGACGCAGCCCGCGAGCAGTTCTTACCCGAGTGGGAGCGGCATGCAGTCGTTTGTGTGGGCGGAATTGCTCGCGGAAATGATTCCGGCGAAACGCGACGAACTCATCGCCCGCGCCCACCGTGCGGCCTGGGGCCGCGTGATTGGAGGCGTGCATTTCCCGAGCGATGTCGTCGCGGGCCAGCGCTTGGCCGAGGCGTATCTAAAGGAAGCGCGGAAGAATCCGGCCTTCGTCACTGCTCTTGCGCGCAGTCGGGATGAATTGAACGCGGCTGTGCGCGGGGCCGGCCAGTAGTTCGGGGCGCGTATTTTTTCTGCGGCACCCAGATCGTCCGCTCACGGAATCCGAAGCATCCGGCCGGCGGTGAAGCTGCCTTGGTCGGGGAGGATGTCGCGGTTGGCGGCGACGATTTCGGGCCAGCGTTCAGTCGTGCCGTAGTAGCGGCGGGCGATGGCGGAGAGCGTTTCGCCGGGAGAGATGCGGTGCGTGAGGGCGGGTTGGCCGAGGAACGAAGCGGGCTGCACGAGCGAAGCCAGCGTCGGGCTCGCGGCGGGAACGGGCACGGGCGCACGGCTGGGCTGGGCGCGGAGGGGAAGCGTCGGCGCCGCGGCGCCGGGTGATTCGGAGGCGCGCAAAGTGGCGGCTGCGGCGGGCGGAAGCCGCGTGGAGATACTGGCGACGAGGGCGCGCAGTTCGTCGCGCTCGCTGGCGATGAGCGATTGCGAGCGGAGGGCGGCGACGAGTTTGCCCTCGGTCTCCGCTTGCGCGACGGCCACGCGGACGAATTCCTCGCGGGCCACGGTGTCAGCGGCGAGCGCGGCCTTCTCGGCTTCGAGCTGTCGGGTGCGCTGCTCGAGTTCACGGAGCGCGGTGGCGCTTTGTTCGCGGACGAGCGCGAGCTCGCTGCTGGCGCCGGTGGCGGATGCCCGGAGCGCGGCGGTCTCCTCGGCGCGGGCAGCCTCCACCTGAGCCTGCCGAGCCGCAGCGTTTTCGAACGCGGTTTTCATCTGCCCCAGATCAGCGTGGGCGGCGGTGAGGCGTTCTTCAAGCGTGGCGAGCTGGCGGGCTTGCGCTTCGACGGCGCTGGCGGCCTTCGCTCCGGTGGCGGCGAGCTGCGTCGAGAGGGTGATTTTTTCGGACTCGAGCGAACGCGTGCGGTTTTCGAAATCACGCGCGGCGCTAGCGGCCTGCTCGCGCGCGGCGAAGAGTTCGGCCGCAGCCCGGGCCTGCACTTCGGCGAGTGAGGTGGTCGCAGCGGCATTGCGCGAAGCGACGGACTCGAGCGCGTTCTTGGTGTTGGAAAGTTCACTGCGCGTGGTGGTGAGCTGTTCCTCCAGGCCGGCAAACTGCCGCAACTGCGTTTCGACGTCCTCGGCTGTCTTGCGCGAGGCGGTCTTCAGCTCACTCACGAGCGCGATGAGGGCCGACTTGTCGAAATCCAGCTCGCGGGCCTTCGTTTCGAAGTTACGGGCAATCGTGACTTGCTGACGCAGGGCGACGATCTCCCGGTTGGCGGTGGCGAGAAACTGGCGCGCTTCGGAAGCGTCGCGCAGGGCGGCTTCGAGTTTCGCGGTCTGCTCGCGAAGGGAATTGGCGCTCGCTTCGGCGGCCGCAGTGGCGCCCTTCAGGTCGCGCTCCAAGCCCGCGACTTGAGTGCGCAGCGCGGAGGTTTGGACTTCGGCTTGAGTCTTGGTTTCGCTCAGCGTGGCCGTGAGCTGGCCATTGGCGACCGCAGCGGCCTGCAGCGCAGTGTTTTTTTGATCAAGCTCCTGGCGGGCCGCGGCGAGCTTTTCTTCTGAGGCGGTGAGCTTGCCCGCCTGACTCTCGCTCTCGCGGGTGGCGAATGCGGCCTGGGTGCGGAGCGTGGCGAGTTCCTGGCCGGCGGCGGCGAGCTGGCGCTGCGCGTCGGAGAACTCGCGGCGCGCGGTCTCCAGCTCGGCGGGAGAAATCCTCGGCACGGCCTCGGCGGCAGCGAGGGCGGAGCGGAGCTTGGCGGCTTCGGCGAGATGCGTGTTGGCGTTTTGCGTGGCGAGCGCGAGTGCGGTCTCGGCGCGGGCTTGCTCGATCGCGCTGCACGTGACGGCGGTCTGGACGTCGCGTTCCAGCGTGGCGATTTGGATGCGTAGCGCGGCGAGTTGGGTCTCGGATTGTTTTTGGACGTCGGCTTGGGCAGCGACGGCTTGAACCCCCACGTTGCGCGCCTGCACGAGCTCGCTTTGGCTCGTGGCCAGTTTTTCGGTGAGAGCGGCGGCTTCCCGGGTGCGCTCGTCCACCGTGCTCATCGCCTTGGTATGCGCGGCGGCGAGTTCCTCGTTGCGCGCGGCAAGGGCGACCTTGTCGATCTCGAGCTGGCGGGCCCGGGTATCGAGGGCCTGGCGCGCGGAGGCGGCCCCTTGATTGTCGCGTTCGAGCGTGGCGATTTGGGTGCGTAGCGCGG
>JANOAF010000497.1:0-4258 GCA_031411015.1 Opitutaceae bacterium
CACTGAACCCGACCGGCCTGCGACCGCGATGCCCGTCGCGTCGAGACTTTCCCTGACCCTCCCCCCCCTTTTCCCTATGACCCCTGCCGCCACCCTCCTCGGTATCCGCCGTCTGCTCCTCGCCTGCGTCGTGCTTGTGACGCTGCCCCTGTTTGCCCAAACCGCGCTGCAAAAGCCGCCAGTCGAAGATGTCACGGTGCTCTCTCCTTTCGTGGTGCAAACGAATACCGACGTCGGCTACGAGGCGAGCGAGTCGCTCGCCGGCACGGGCCTGAGAACCAAGCTCACCGATCTCGGCGCGTCGGTTTCGGTGATCACCTCGAAGTTTCTTGAGGACACCGGTTCGAAGAATTTGAGCGACGTCCTCGTCTACCAAACCAACATGGAGGTGCGCGGCTTCGGGGGCAATTTGTCCGGGGTCTCCCCGGCGGGCGGCGGCGTCACCGGCGAACCCTCGCTCGGCAATGGCCCCACCGGCACGCGCGTGCGCGGCCTGGCGGAAGCGACGCAGGCGCGAAATTTCTACCGCTCGATCATTCCCATGGACGGCTACAACACGGACCGCGTCGAAATCAACCGCGGTGCCAATGCGCTGCTCTTCGGCGTCGGCAGCCCGGCCGGCATCATCAACACTTCGACGACATCGGCGGACTTGCAGCGCCAGCGCGGCAAACTCGAGTTGTCGGGCGGCAGCTACGGCAGTGGGCGCGCGGCGCTCGACTACAATGCCGTGCCCAGCCGCGGCAATCTGGCCGTGCGGGTCGCGGCCGTGAAAGACGACGAGAAATATCAGCAGGATTACGCGTTTACCGACACGGAGCGGAAATATGTGGCGGCCGGCTGGGACGTGAAACCGCTGCGCAACCGCGGCCTGCTCGACTCCACCGTCATCCGCGCCTCCTACGAGCGCGGCCGGATCGTCTCGAACAACCCTCGGCTCCTGCCTCCTTCTGATCGGCTGGCCTCGTGGTTCGAAGCGACGCTCCCCGATAATCTCAAGGCGCTCGGCGCGCGCGGCAAGGTCACCTACGATCCGGGCGTGGCGAGCGGTATCTTCACCGCCGCGGCGCGCACCGCCACGATCGGCACCGTGGACAACGTGAACCGTTCGCCCACGTTTACCTTTCAGGATACTTCGGCCCGCGCACCGCGCGACAACACCCCGGTCTCGCCCGCAGGCCAGCCGGTCCTCGGCCGGGCGATGGTGTCGAACAATGTTTTCTTCGCGTCGTCCGGTCTGACCAATACGGCGCAGCACGCCTATTCGCGCGAGATGAGCCGCGTCCGCCAGGATTACGCGTTCCCCGACCAGGCCTTCTACACGGCGGAAAATTTAACGGACCCGTCGACCTTCAATTTTTTCGACAACCTGCTCGTCGGTCCGAACTCGCGGCAGAAATCTCGGTTGGAAGCCGTGGATGTTTCGCTGCAGCAGCTCCTCCTGCGCAGCACCGTCGGTTTCGAGCTCTCGTTTAACCGGCAGCGCTGGACCGAGAGTCTGCAAAATCTGATCTCGGAATCCTCCCCGTGGATCTCGATCGATGTGAACACGCGGATGTGGACCGGTGAAACGAATCCCAACTTTGGGCGGCCTTTCATCTCGACCGCGGGCAACGCGAGTTACAACGAGCAGGAAATCGAAACCTCGCGGGCGAAGCTCTTCTACGAGCTGAATTTTCAGGAGAAGATGGCGAACCGGCTCGGCGGCATTCTCGGCAAGCACGTCTTCTCGCTGCTCGGCCAGCGCGAGGAACTGACCACGCGCACGCATTCGGGCGGGCGACTTTTCTACACGCCGGATTTCTGGGTCAACGGCAACAACCAGAGCCGCCTCGCGCCGCAGAGCAAACAGCCGGTCGTCTGGGTTTATCTCGGGCCCTCGCTGGCCAACGCGAGCTCGCCCGCCGGCGCCAATATTTCCGGACTGCGGCAGGACCTTATGAATTTCCACCAGGATGTGAACGGGAAAGGCGTGGTGCTCACGCGGACGCCTGCGCCCAGCGCCGCCGTCGCGCAGCAGGCCGCCTACGCGCCGTTCTACACGCCCATCGATCTGCGGCGGGAGGACGACCGCGTGACGAACACCGCCAGCTCGGCCGGGTTGAACAAGCGCACGCTCGATTCGCAGGCGTTCGCGCTGCAAAGCCACTGGCTCCGGGATCACCTGGTTTCGACCGTGGGCTGGAGAAAAGAAAAATCCTCCATCCGCGGCATCACCGCCCCGATCGTCGCCAACGGCGAGGGCTACGCATTGGTGGACGATCCTTCGTTCGCGCTCAGCAATCCCACAATCGTTCCGCAGAATTTCGAGGAGACGCTGTTTGCGTGGAGTGGCGTGGCCAAAGTGCCGGAGAAATGGCTGCGGCGCGTGCCGCTCGTCTCGGCCTTCAACGTCTATTACGGCGAGTCGGAAAACTTCAGCCCGCCCGCCGGCCGGACCGTGAACACGTTCGGCGCGCCCATCGCGCCACCCGCCGGAGTGACGAAAGAAAAGGGCATTTATCTGGAAGTCTTCGAAGGCAAATTGAGCGCCCGGTTGAATTTCTTCGAGACGACGCAGACTGGCAGCTTCAACGGCGCAGTGGGCGGACTCGCAGCGCAGGTCGTGAGCCTGCACTCGCAGGCCTTCAGCGCGGTGCAAAACGGCTGGGTTCCGGCGGGCGCGGGCGGTTTTCCGGTCGGCTACGTCGCGCCCCCGCAGGAGTTGCTGACGCTCTTCAACTGGCGGCTGCAAAACGGCACGCCCTCGTCGGCGAATCCCGGTGTGCAGGACACCAGCGATTTTGTGAGCACGGGCCGGGAGCTGGAAATCATGTTCCGGCCGGCGCGCGGCCTTTCGCTTATGTTCAATGTGTCGGAACAGAAATCCGTGCGGAGCAATACCGGCGCGGCCACGCGCAAGCTGCTGTTCGCCACCGCCACCGCCTCGGGTCAGCCGCTCGCCGCCGAATGGCTCAAGGATTGGGCGTATCAGATTCCGACTTCCCAAGCGGCCATTCCCCTGATCGGCAGTCGCACCGAACCCAATCTACTCGCGGCGTCGTTTCAGCGCCTCGTGCTGAACACCTTCAATACCTCGGTCTCCGGCGATGGCGCGGCCGTGCACGAGCTGCGCCGCTGGCGCGCGAATTTCGTCGGCAACTATGATTTCCAGGGCGAGCGGCTGAAGGGCTGGGGCGCGGGCACTGGCGTCCGCTGGCTGG
This sequence comes from Opitutaceae bacterium, assembly GCA_031411015.1. Taxonomy (GTDB): domain Bacteria; phylum Verrucomicrobiota; class Verrucomicrobiia; order Opitutales; family Opitutaceae; genus ER46. Next base: position 3,204 of record JANOAF010000497.1, read on the forward strand.
ACAAGTCCGCGTTGGGTTACCCCGTGGCCACCTTCCGCGCCGACCTGACTCCCGTGCCGGCGGGTGCCGCGGCGCTGCCGAGCGACATTCGCATCTCCGATGTGCGCCGCCCCTTCTACGGCCCGACCGAGATCCGTTATGATGGCTGGCTCTCCTATCAGCGGAAAATCCTGAAGGGAAAGGTGGGGATGAAACTTCAGCTCAACGTGCGGAATCTTTTCACGCAAAACGAACTCGTGCCCGTCGTAATCAATCCCGATGGCCGGACGGCCGTCTATTCGGTCGCCGAGGGACGCAAGTTTACCTTCTCCTCGCGGTTTTCGTTCTAAGTGCGCCATTCCCACTGCCTGTCGCTCGTCGACCGACCGACGCCAGCTCCGCCGGGAAAAAACGCGGCGCGTCCGCGGCGCTTTCGGCGCAATCGTGCCAGCCGCCGCGCTGCCTCTCGCCAGTCCGACTGCCTTTTCTGAAAACCTCCTGCAACCCTCCGCCTCCCACCCTATGAATCGACCTAACCAAATCGGGCACTCCTTGCTCTGCCTTGCCCTCGGTGCCTCAAGTCTGCTCCACGCTCAGGCCGTTCGCCCGACCGCGGCCGCGACCCCGGCGAAAGACGACGATATCGCCGTCGTGTTGAATCCCTTCGTCGTCTCGACCGAGAAAGACACGGGCTATGCCGCCTCGACGACGCTCGCCGGCACTCGACTCAACACACCCGTGAAGGACATCGGCGCCTCCGTCTCGATTTACACGAAGGATTTCCTCACCGACATCGGCGCGACCAATGTCAGTGACCTCCTCATCTACGCCACCGGCATGGAGGCAGCCGGCCCCGGCGGTAATTTTTCCAACGGCACCGGTGGCAACATCAACAACGACCAGATCGTGGGCGACGGCTCGCGCAATTCCCCGCAGACGCAGAATCGCACCCGCGGCCTCACCGGTCCGAATTCCACCCGCGGTTACTTCACTTCCGACTTCGGCTTCGACGGCTACAACACCGACGGCGTGACCGTCATCCGCGGCGCCAACGCCATCCTCTTCGGCGTCGGCAG
>JANOAF010000498.1:0-3911 GCA_031411015.1 Opitutaceae bacterium
AGATCGAGGGCGATTTCCTTGGTGGCGCGCTCGACGAGCTTGATGCCGCGCAACTGCACGCTGCCGCCGGCGAGCTTGAGCGTGCGGTTGTCACCGGCGAGCGCGACCTCGTAGCGCCCGCGCACGGAGAGTTTTCCCTCCGCGAGATCGGCCTGGAGGCGGTCGGCGTAGTAGGGCGCGTATTTTGGGAGCGCGATGTTCTCCACGGCGAACTCGCCGGTGGACGTGGGCGGCTGGGCTTGGAGCGTGCCGCTCCACGCGAGGCGCTCACCCGACTCCGATACGGCTTCGAAACGATAGGGTGCGCCGCGCTCGCTCACGGTGCGAAACTCGGTGAGCGTAAACGTGAGCGGCCCGAGTGTCGTCGCGAATGGCTGCGAGCGGGAGGCGTCGGCGAAGGCGAGTTGCGCGCTGGTGACACTGAGACTGCCGATGCGGATCGGCCGCGGTGGCTTGGCTGGGGCGGCGGGTTTCGTGGCGGGCTCTGACCCGGGTTTCGCCGGGTCGGGCGCGGTGAGTTTGGCGAGGATGTCAGAAAAATTGAGCGACTGATCGCGATTCACGGCGACGTTGGCCGCGAAGCCATCAAGGGTGATTTCGCTGACCACCCACTCGCCGCGGAGCGAGCCGAGGGCGTCGAAATCCACGTGCAGTTTTTTCCAGCCCACGAACGTCCCCGTGCCGGCCTGCTCCTGAATCGCAAAATTCTCCAGCGTGAGAGCGAGTGTGTAGGGGTTGAACCGCACCTTCTCCAACGTGACGCGGCGGCCCAGCGCCGCCGAGGCCCGCTGCTCCAACTGCGACTTCACGATCGGCGGCAAAATGAAAAAGCCGGTGACCGTGAACAGCCCAACCAAAATAGCGGCGATCAGGAGTCGGCGGCGGAGCGGAGATTGGGGCAGCATCGGGCGAACGTGTGGAGTTGGGAGACGGGCGGCAACTCCGCAGCGGATTGGACCGTTTGAGCGGCACGGGTGAAAGACGCGCGTGCCACACTTGGAACCGCCGTCAAATTTGCCCTCGTGCCCATCCTGGGACCACGACGGTCCGCTACTCTGAATCGCAAGCGGGCGGGTTGACAGGTGGTGAGGCGTGTTTAGTCGGGAGCGTCTTTCGTCCCATCGCGTCTCCCCATGCGCCACATCCGAATGCGTGCTCCCCTGTTTCTATTTTTCGCCGTGATTGCGATCGTGCGCGCGGCGTCGCCGATGCAGGAGTGGAAGGACGCGAAGGGCGCGACCTTCAAAGGCGAACCGATTGAGGTGGTGGGGCCGATGGTGTTGTTTCGGACCGGTGCCATCTCCAGTAAATTTTTGCCCATGCGCGTGCTGTCACCGGAGGACTGCGTGCGCTTTCATCAGGCGATTGCGGCGCGCGTGCCACGGGCGGAGCGGTGGAGCGAGGCGAAAGGCGAGGCGACGGCGGACCTCGTGGGGAAACTGCACCACTCGTCGAACCAAAATCTGCGGGCGGTTGATTTCGCGGCGATACCGGAGCCTGAGTTGATCATCGCGGTCTTCATTGGCAAACGGGAGGGCAGCGTCGGGCACCTGCTCGACAACCTCGCGCCGTTTGTGAGTCGCGTGCAGCGCGTGTATCCCGGCCGCGTGGCGACGGTCGTGCTGGCTTCGCGGCAGGCCAACATGGAGGCCCGCTGGCTCCCGGCGCGCTCTTGGCTCATCGCCGACTCGGCGAAGGCCGGCAGCATTAAGCTGATGACGCGCTTCACGCCGGCGCTGGGGATGTCGTTTGTGCTGATGACGCGCGAAGGTGTTGCGCTCTTCGGCTGCGCGGCGAACGAAATGGAGGACGTGATGACGTTCGTCGACGGCGCGAGCAATTTTCTCTGGGAACTGAATCCTGCCAACCCACGCACCGCGCGCGACCGCTTGCACTACCTGCGCGCGACGCGCCCGGTGGAGTTCGCCGAGCGGTTGGCTGCGCCACTCCTTCTCATAGATCCGCTGCGTGTCGATCCTTTGCGCGAGCGTGGCGTGACGCGCATCGCAGCTAAAATCGACGTGGGCGTGGACGGCATGCCGACGGGCGTCGCGCTGGCACCCGATACCGGCGTGCCCGCGCCGCTCGCTGCTCCACTTACTGAAGCATTGCGCCGCAACGCGATTTTCCTCCCCGCGATCGAGCGCGGCACGGCCGTCGCGGGCAGCCACGACTACGTGCTCACGATTCCGGCGCTCGACAAACAACTCGCCGCCGATGCGGCGTGGGTGAATGGCGACGCGCGCCGCGAGGTGCCGCTTAAGAGCTGGCTGGTGCTCAAATCTGTGCACGTGCCGCAGCAGGTTTTCTCCACGATCGATCGCGTGGGCGCCGATGGCACGGTGATGATGACGGCGGTGAAGACGGGCTCGTCGAACAAGGTTTCCACCGCGTCGCAGGTGAATGCGTTCAACTACGATTGGTTCGAGGACACCGGCGGCCCGGCGAGCGTGCTGCCGGTGGCGGGCCAAAAACAGGAGATCGATGGGGAGAAATTTACCTGGAAAAAAGTCACGCCGGAGCGGAGCGGGCTCGTCGATTTCCTCGGCAGCGCGAGCGTCGGCAGCGTCGACTACTGCGTCGGCTACGCGTGGACGGAAGTCGAAGTGCCGGAGGAAACCGACGCGTGGCTCGGCATCGGCAGCGACGACGGCTTGAAAGTCTGGCTCAACGGCACGCTCGTGAATGACCGCTGGCTCGCGCGCACCAGCAAGCTCGACGAGGAAGTCGTGCCGCTCCGGCTGCGGAAGGGGAAGAACCAATTCTTGATCAAAATCCAAAACGTGAAAGGCCTGTGGAGCTTCACGACGCGGTTGCGCGTGCGGGGAAGCTGAAGCCCTCGCGCGGCATTTCCTTTCGATGAAATCACACTACATCCGCCGCGCGCTCCGCTGGTTTCTCTTCGTTGCCATGGGGGTTGGTTCGGCCATCGCCGCATCCCCTTCCGCCCGTCCGCGGAATCTCGTTTTCATCCTCAGCGACAACCAAGGCGCGTGGACGCTCGGCTGCTACGGCAACCCCGATATCCGCACGCCGCATATCGACCGGCTCGCGCGCGAAGGGGTGAGGTTTACCCGCGCGCTCAGCAGTAACCCCGTGTGCTCGCCGACGCGCGCGACTTTTCTCACCGGGCTCGTCCCGTCGCAGCACGGCGTGCATTCGTTTCTCGATCCGAAATTCATGATGGGTCCCCAGGCCTACAACACGCTGCGCGAATTCACTTCGCTCGGGGAAGTGCTGCGCGATTCAGGCTACACCTGCGGCCTCAGCGGCAAGTGGCACCTCGGCGACAACCTGCACCCATCGGAAGGTTTCAGTTTCTGGGTCACGAAACCCGACGGCCACACCAAAGAATTCTACCACCAGGACGTGATTGAAAACGGGGCCGTGCGCCAAGAAGCCGGCTACACCACGGACCTGTGGACCCGCCGTGGCGTCGAGTTCATCGAGCAAAACAAGACGCGGCCCTTTTTTCTGTTTCTTGCCTACAATGGTCCCTACGCGCTCGGCGGCCTGCTCGGCAACAAGGCGAAGAACCGGCACGCCGCCTACTATGCGGACAAGGATCTGCCGTCATTTCCCCGCGAGCCGATGCATCCGTGGCAGCGGCAGTTGAAGCAGTATCATAACAACGTCGACGCGATGAGGCGCGTCGCCTCCGAGGTCAGCGGCGTTGACGACGGCGTGGGCGAAATTATGGCGACCCTCGAACGCCACGGACTCACCGAAAACACGCTCGTGGTCTACGCCTCGGACCAAGGGTGGATGGGCGGTCAGAACGGCCGGTGGGGCATGGGTGATCACTCCCGTCCCGTCGGAGCGCACGACCTGATGATGCAGATCCCCTTTATTTTCCACCACCCGGGACGCATCGCCGCCGGCACGACGAGCGATGCGCTCGTAAGTAACTA
>JANOAF010000499.1:0-7646 GCA_031411015.1 Opitutaceae bacterium
TGCACCTCGCCCTCGCCTTCCCCGACGATCTTCCCGGTCTCCAGCGTCACGAGCCGGCCGAGGTCGCGTTTGTGCGCGCGCAACGCTTCGCCGTAGCGCCGGATCAGCTCGCCGCGTTTCGGCGCCGGCACGTCGCGCCACACCTGAAACGCCCGTTCCGCCACGCCCACCACCCGCCCAAGTTCCGCCTGGGTCGCCGTCGTAACGCGCCCGAGCACGCTACCGTCGATCGGCGAGCGCTTCTCGATGGCGGGCCCTGAGCCGAACCACTCGCCGGCAAACACGCCGGCGTTTTTCGCCTTGAGGCCGAGGCGGGGAAAAATCTCCGCGGCGACCGTTTTGACCGCTGACAAAAGCGCGGCATCACGCACAGGACGCGAAGGCCGCAAAGAGTTCTCTGCCCTGCCGACCTTTGCGTCCTTTGCGCGAGGCTTCTGCGGTTTCATAACGATTCCATGAACTGACGTCAGCCCGAGCGCGGCAATCCTTCTCCATACACCCGCCCACCCCACTGCGTGCCGAGAAATTGCGGCAGTGAAATCGACTCCTGCTTCGCGAAGCCTTTCGGCAGCACGCCGCGCGCGAACAGCTCCAGGACCGCCACCACTCCCGCCGCCGTCGTCAGTTGAATCGCCGACAGCCGCCGGCCCTGCACGGTGTCGCCGCGCATTTTCTTCACGAAGCTGCGCTGCACCAGCTCACCGCCTACCGTGCCCACCGCGCTCACGTAGAAAACCACGACATCGGTATCTGTCAGCGGCACCTCTTGATCGAAGATTTGCGTGAGCAGCTTCTGCTGCGCACCGAGATTTAGATCCTGCAGGAGAAACTTCATCAGGTCGCGATGGCCGGGATAGCGCATGGTCTTGTAGTTCAGCTCGCCCACCTTGCCCGCGAAGGTCTCGCACATCGTCGCCACGCCTCCGCTGGTGTTGAACGCCTCGTATTCCACGCCGTCGATGGTGAGCCGTTCGACGCCGTCGAGCGGCAGCGTCGCGATCCGCCGGCCGTCGTGTAGCGCCTCGCCGATCTGGCAATACTCGTTGATCAGCCCGGCCGTGCTCCAGCTGAGGTAATATTTCATCTGGTTGCTCGCAAATTGCGGCAGCGCGCCCACGCGCATCTCGACCGAGCGCGCACGGTCGAGCGACGACGCCAGCGATCCGCCGACGATGTTGATCGCGCCGGGCGCGAGGCCGCACTGCGGCATGAACGTCACGCCCTTGGTCTTCCGCGCGAGCGCGCGGATAAACTTCGTCGTCGCCACATCCTCCGTGAGATCGAAGTAGGACACGCGCGCCGCCGCACAGGCCGACGCGATCGCCTGATTCAGAAAATACGGCGCCGCACTCACCACGGCATCGCACGCCTTTACGAACGCCGCGAGCGACGCCGCGCGCCGCACGTCGAGCCGCCGCGCCGTCGCCTTCTTCAAGCCGCGGATCTTCAGATTGGGTCGCACATCGCCAAGCAGCACCGCGCTGCAAAAGTCGCATGACTCCAGGAGCGTCGCGATCGTGCCGCCAACTTTGCCGCCCCCGATGATGCCAATTTTCATAGAAGTATTTTATTCGGAAGCCAGGAAACCTGAAAACCGACCTCGTGGCTTTCCGGCTTTTGAATTATCCGCTCTGTTTCGTTCCTGGTTTCTTGGATTCCCACTTAACTCTGCCCGTGGCCCGCTTGCACCTTCCGCGGGTCGGTCGCGGAGATAATCACGCTGACCGATTTTTGGTTAAAGCCCTTGAAGCCGCCCTTGCGTTGCAAGTTTTCCAGATGACTCCCGATCGCACCGTCACGGATAAATCCTTCCGCCTGCGCCGGAGTGATCAGTTTTTGCGCGACGAGTGCCTGCACGCGCTCCGGCCGCACCGTCCAGCGCTCGCCCTCGGTAAACGCCTGCCGCAAAAATTCGAAATCCGAAAACGGCCGCATCGTGTTCACGCCCTGCTGCGCCAGTTGATCGCGCAGCCGCGCGAAATCGAAGCGCGCTTCCAAGTGGTGCATTCCCGCCTGCAGAAAACTGTCGCCGTGCAGCCCGCACCACAGCCCGACTGTCCGCAGGGCCGGTGCCGGCGGCAGCCGCTTCGTCGAGAAATCGATCGAGGTTTCCTCCGGCATCAAGTCCACGTCGGCAAACACCACGATGCCCGCCACCGCTTGCTCTGAAATCTGCGCGCCCCAGCCTGCTTCCGCGCCGGCAAAAAAACGCTCTCGTTTCGCAAACCCGAGCCGATCGAGAAATATCATCAAATCCGCGAAGCGCTCGCGCGAGCAGCGAAACGTGTGGTGGTCGTGGTTGCCCCAACCGAGCCCGAGCCGATCCTGCCGGCGCTTTTGAATTTGCCCGGCCCGGTTGCGCGCCTCCCAGAACCCGCGCTCCTCCGCGAAAAACAAATCGCACGCCGTATCGCGGTCGACGATTGCGAGCACCGCATCGAGCCGCGCCAGCGCGTGCGTCACGCCCGCGGCATCACTTTGTGGGGCGAAATTCCGTTTGCGCGTGCGCCAGAGTTCGCGCGCATGCAACACGCCGCTGACCTGCGCCGCCGTCGGCTCGTGCACCACATACCCACGGTAGCCCAGCCGCTCGACGCCCCAAAGCGTCGCGCCATTTTCCTCCGCCATGCGTGCCCGCCGGAACCGCGCACCACACGCGCCCTCGATGTGGGCCTCGAGATCGTGCGCCGCCAAAAAATCCGCCAGCACCTCGGGCCGAAGTGCCAGATCGCTCGGGACGCCGCCACCACCACCGTCGCTACGAACCAACACCCGCGGCATCATAGCCCGTGGATGCCAGAACACGGTCGTGCCGGCAGGAGCCTCCACGTTTTCCTCCCTCAAGCCCGCCGCACGCAGCGCCGGGACACTGTCGGGGGCTAACACCAAGTGATCGACCCACTCAAAAAATTCCGTGCCGGTCTCGTCGCGCATCCGCTCGGCCAGCTGCCGGGCAAACGCATTTCTCCCGAGAAACGCCTCGACGTAACCGCCAAGCAATCGCTCGGCCTCGTAACACAGGGGCCAGTCAAACGTGCGCGCAGTTTCAGAGGTGGGGGTCGCGACCATGACGGGGAGATTGCGCCGAAGCTACGCTCCGCATTCGCCACGTCGAAGCCAAAACCTCCCTCCGCGCTCGGGACTTTACCCGCGCCGCGCCGGCCCCATGCTCCCCGGTCGATGCGCGACCCGTCGGACCCCCCGCGAAAGCACTACCAGTTCAAACCCCGCGAATTTGAGCGGGTGAACGATCATCCGGGCCACGCCGCACCCGATTCCGATCCGGCCGTCCGCCCCGCGCGCATCGACGTCCACGATCATTTCAAAGCCGCAAACGCCTCCGCCCCCGCGCCGCGCCCTCCTCCGCCAAAGGCCACGGAAAACGAGGTTCATGGCCTCCTCCGCGAAAACCTTTCCCGCGCCAACGTCGGGGGCCTCAACGATCTCGCTCCCCAGGTGCGCCGGCGCTCGCGACGGAAACGCGATTACTGGCTGCTCCTCCTCACGATCAACGCGTTCTTCGCCTTCGTTGCCTTCGGCCCCTATGCCAACCCGATGACCAAGATCTACGGACTGGCCGGGTTCATCATGTTCAGCCTCGGGCTCACGTGGGTGATGTGGTTTGTGATGGATGACTACTGAGCCGGAACAATTCAGTTGAGAGACAAGAGCTGAGAGTTGAGAGCAAAACCAAACCGCGAATCACGTCCCGCCGCGCGTTTTTATGTCCTACCCTCAGGGCAACAGGCTCTCAACTCTAAACTCTGAACTCTCCACTGATTGCCTACGGTTAAGCCCGCCGCACGCCCAGCTCCCAGAGCAACACCGCGGCGGCGACTGAGACGTTGAGCGATTCCACTTTGCCGCTGCCCGGAATCGTCACGAGCCGCGAACAGGCCGCCGCGAGATCGGTTGCGAGACCCTGCTCCTCGTTGCCGAGCACAATGGCGACGGGTTTTTCCGCCTCATTTTTCGCCGCTCCCTTTGCCGCGCCACGCAACGACGCCGCTCCCCGCGTCGCCGCACCGACGACATCGTAGCCCGCCGCGGCGAGTTCCCGCGCCAGGATCACGAGGTCTTTCGCCAGCCAAACCTCGACCTGCTCAAAACCGCCCTCGGCCACCCGATGCGCCGCATCGGTGGGCCGCGCCGCCGCCGCCGTGTCCGGGATCACGATCCGCGGCACGCCGAAGAATGCCGTCGTCCGCGCAATCGCGCCAAGATTGTGCGCGTTGCCGATGCGATCGAGCACGAGCACGCACTCGCCGCGCTTCGCCCATTTCGCAATTTCCGCCGCGGTCGTGGTGCGCAACGGCGCCGGCGTCACGACCGCCACGATGCCGCCGTGGTGAATCGAGCCGGAAACCTTCTCCAACTCGACCGGTTCGACGAGGCGGTAAATCTTTTTCGCGGCCGCGAGCGCTTTGCACATCAAGCCGACGCGCTGTCCCGTCGGATGATCGAAATAGAGTCGTTGAATGGAGCCCGGATCGCGCGCGAACCGCGCTTTCACTGCCGCCAGACCGCAAATTTTGAGTTCATCACGCGCCGGGCCGCTCCGTGAGCCGGGCAATGCGGGCGCACCGTCAACGCCCGCCTCTTGGCGCGGCGCCACCGGCAACGGTCGCGCCGACACCTCCCGCGGACCATCCGACGATCCCCGCGGCCGCACCACCCCGGATGGCGCAACGAATTCATCGCGCGAAAACGCGGGCCGGGCCGGCGGACGAAAATCAGAACCGCGTTTGGAAAAATGAGGCATGCCGCACAGTGACGAGCCTGCGCGTCGATACCAAACAAAAGCGCACGCGCTCAGTAACCCTTGAAGTGCTTCGGATCTGCCGGATCTTGGTAGCGCGTCGTGTAAGTCTGGTTGCTCGCGGCGAGTTTGAGGAAGACATCCACGGGCACGATCTCCACGGGGCCGTCGAGTTGCTTGGTGATCTCGACGAGGCTGTTCACGTCGTTCGACTCGCGCACGTGCACGAGCAGGAAATACGGTCGATTCGCATTGAGCGCGATCAGCTCGTTGAGATCCGCGGCGACCTCCTCGCGCGGCCGGCGCGGGTCGATGTAGTAGTCGTAGGAAATCATCGGCCGCGTGTCGCGCAGGTCGCGCGTGCGCGCCGGACCGTAGCCGTTGATGAAGCCGATCACGTCCGGAAACGCGGCATAGTAGCGGTCCACGGTTTCCTTGGTGAGATCCGCGTTGCCTACGTTTCCGTCGGCGGCGGAGTTGTCCATGATCTCTAGCACGTGCTCGTCGAGCGTGGCCATGAGCTTGCGTGCCTCGGCCATGAGCGGGCCGAATTTTTCGACGGGAATGTGGTTGGGATAGAGGTAGCCGGGGCCGGAGAGGCCACCGATGAAGTAATCGTTCTTCGTCGCGCTCTCGTGGAAATACTCCAGCGCGGCGGGCGAAAATTTTGTCCAGTTCATCGTCACCTGCCAGCCGAAGGGCAGCTGGCCGCGGCCGGGCTTCGTCCACACGCCGATGCCGATGCTGTCCGACTGCACGAAGGAAAGGTAAACCTTCTTCTCCGCCGTGAGCTTCGCGTCGCGCGCGACGTGGTGGTTGTTCTCAAACTTGAAACCCGGCGTGAACGTGAACTGGCAATTGAAGCTCAGGTTCGGCAAATTGTGCAGGCCTTCCATCCGCAGCCCGAAACTCGAGAGCAGTGTGGTGTGCTGCTCCTCGGTGTCCTTGCCGTAGGAGTGCCAGCCAAAAACGGTCCCGAGCGGCGCGAGTTCGGAGAAGAGTTTTTTCTCCAACGCGACTTCCTCCGCGTGAATCGGATTGGCCGAGAGATCATGGAAGAACATTTTCTGCCGCACGCCCCAGTCCGCCATCGCCGGCATCCGCACCGCGCCCACGTGCCCGCCCATAATCATGATCGATTCGTGCGTGCATCGCGCCCAGTAGCGCGCGACGGCATCGCGGTAGATCTGCGCGTCGGTCTGGCCCGTGTAGCGGCCGCGCAGGTCGTCGATTTTTTTGAGCCCGTGCTTTTCGACGAGCGCGACCTGCTCGGCCGTCACAACCACCGCGTCTTCCAGGCCCGCGATCGTGAACGCGACGTTCATCGACGCGCTCACGGCCGGCTCCCAAATCACGTAGCCCTTCGCGTAGCCCGCGAAAAGCGCCAGCGCCGCGTCCGCCGTTTTCACCTCGGTGAAAGTGACGCCGTGCTTACGCTGATAAAATTCAAACAGCGGCTCCGTGATCTCCCACTGAAAATCTTTCGGATGCACCACGTAGAGTTGCGGCGACGCGCGATTCGCGAGCCCCTGCAAGCTCACGAGCAGCACTTTCTCGGGCAGGCCTTTCGCGACCAGCCAGTCGGAATCGAAGCGCATCACCCACGCCGCGCGCGGTGCGGGTGTCTCGGCGGCGCGCGAGCCAGCGCTGAAAAATGAGACGCACAGGAAAACAGCAATGAGACGGCGCATGGCTTATTTCCCCTCCTGAATTTTGGTGAAGCGATAGACGAGCGGCTTCGCCCGCGTGCTGTGCAATTCGATCAGTTGGAGTTCGCCGTCGCCCTCGACCAGCCGCAGCTCCTGGGAAATCCGCATCGTCGTGTTGCCCTGCGAAACCTCCACTGGCATCGCCGCCTCGACGCGCAACGTGCGCCCAGCATCGATCCATTCCGCCCGGACCGGCGTCGCCGCCCCGCGAATCCCGTAGATCGCCATGTGCCGCTGTTCGACGCGGAAAAAATCCTTCACCTCCGTCGGCCGCGTCGTGTCCACCGTGTTCGTCGCCGACAGCTTGGTGGCCCGCCACTGCATGTCGTGGCGCAAGCTCACCTGCGAACCGTCGAGCGCGACGACGAGATCCCACGTGGTCCACCCATCAAGCGCCGTGCTCCGCTTCGGATCGAGCCGCCACCGCCCTGCCAGCGCCGGATTCGTCGCGCCCGCGACGAGCGGCAAAATCAAAAATAATCCGAGTGCTCTCCAGCGCGTGAATTTCATACCGCGCCATCAACACGCCGCGGTCTGAGAAAGACTAGGTGAAAGCGGATGAAAATTACGGCCGTCAGTCGCGCGGAGTTACCGCGCCCATCACCGAAAACTCCTCTCGGTCGTGGTAGAGGTGCTTGATGATGGCGTGCGGCGCGTGGCGCGAGAGCGCGGAGTCGGGCGCGCGGAGTTCGCGCAGCAACGCGATCGGGTCCACATGGCCGAACTTCAGGTTGAAGACGAAACGCTGGCACCAGCCACGTGCGAGCCAGGGCTCGATCAGATTTTTCATCACGTGGTGCGGCTCCTCCAAGAGGTCGCACATCATCCAGTCGAAGGTGGTGTTTGTCTCGAAATTGAAATGAAACGCATCGTCGGTCCGGTGCTCGATCTGCGGGTGATTGAGCGCGCCGCCCTTGAGCGGGCCATTGTCGATCGCGAGGACGCGCGCCCCGCGTTTCGCCGCGCTGTAGCTCCAGCCGCCGGGCGCGGCACCGAGGTCGCACACCGTTTCGCCCGGCTGCGGCTCGCGGCCGAGCACGACATAGGCTTCCTCCACTTTCAGATACGAGCGCGACGGCGCGAGATCGTCGTCGGCCATCCGGCGCTGGCCGTGGACCCACGCCTCGCGGGCCACGAACGCGCGGCCGAAATCCACGAAAAACACGAACAGTCCGCGC
>JANOAF010000500.1:0-1644 GCA_031411015.1 Opitutaceae bacterium
CTGCCCATTAATGCCACTGATGTTCTCTTCAAGGCGATGCACTACCTCAGCGCCTAAGCGTAGATCTGTACTTGAGCTTAATGGCGTATTAGCCGCTAAGCCAATACGTACATCATCGGTAGATAAGCTAGAGGCGGCAAAGTAAGCGGGGAATCCACCACCAGTTTCGGTATAGCCACCCACCTTAGTCTTCATCCACGTATACGCTGCATAAGGACTTAAGCTAAGGTGTCCTAATTGCGCTGCGTCTTTCCAGTCTAGTCTTGCCCGTAATGCATAGCCATTAGCTTCGCTATTTCCCGCCGAACTATCTACCGATGCGCCATTGACATAATTACGCGCCATCTTCGCATCAAAATGGCCATAGTAACCGGTAACGCTAGGTTGTAGACCATTATCAAATTGTTTAGCGCCTTCAGCCAATAAGTATTGGCCATCATAGCGGGCACTGCCATTTAAAGATAAGTTCTGTTGGAGCCAGGCTTGACCAATACCTACCCCCACTCTAGTGGTACCAAAGTCTTTACAGACGCCTACTTCAATTAACTGCTCACGGGTGCCGATGTTATCGTAGCGCCCGCCATCGGTTGTTGCCCAACCACAAGCGCCATCACTACTGGTCTTGGCGAGGCCGTTATCGAGGATTGAACGATGATGAGCACCGAACATAGCAAGATTAGGTAGATTAGGGGCGGCGCGCATCAAGCTACGGTTGTAGGCGTTGATATCAGGCAAAAAGCCGCTGCCAGCAGGGTCGACACGGGCTACCCAGGCAAAACTGCCATTGCCGCTTCTACCTGTAACCACATTGCCATTGGCTGATATGGCAGTTGCTGCGTTATTTACCGCCAGCGATGCCGGCGCGGTCACGCCACCGGCGGCTAACCATTGGGTAATAGATTGCATACCAGTGGCATTAGTCCAGCGAAAGGCTTGGGTATTATTCGCACTATTACTAGATTGCCCCACCACCACACTGCCATCTGCCGAGACGCCAGCGGCAAGGCTAAATTTACCACCATCTAGGAAGCCTAAGCCGACCATGCCAGCACTGGTCCAACGAATGGCTTGCTGATTGCCCGTACTGTCATAAGTAGACTCCCCCACCACAACATTACCATTAGCCGACACTCCGCGGGCTTGGCTCTCGTTACCCCCAGGGAGATAACCTAATCCGACCAGACCAGCACTGGTCCAACGAAATGCTTGATGATTAAATGTACTGTCATGCACAGACGCCCCTACAATCACATCACCATTTGCTGAGGCGGCATACGCTTGGCCATTGTCATAACCAGGTAAGTTGCCTATACCAACCATACCAGTACCACTACTCCAGCGCATAGCTTGATAATTATAGTCGCTGGTATTGGCTTGCCCAACCACCACATTACCATCTGCTGAGATGCCCCAAGCACTGCTCATGTTACCGCCAGCTAGGTAGCCTAATCCGACCAGACCGGTGTTGCTAGTCCAACGATAGGCCTGATATGTATTAGGGTAGTCATTAGGGCCTCGAACGTAATGCAAATTTGCAGTACCGACCACTACATTACCATCCGCCGAAATGCCTTTGGCCGTGTTATTGTTACCGCTAGGAAAGAAGCCTAAATCGACCATACCATCACTGGTCCAGCGATAGCC
>JANOAF010000501.1:0-3504 GCA_031411015.1 Opitutaceae bacterium
ACGGGGGCAGGGTTCGAGGGTATCAGGCTGGGATTTTTACTCAGCTGGATTGCCGCGCCCGGCTGCGCCGGACTCGCAATGACAAACTGGTCGGCTTCGCCTCTCGGTGGGCCGCGCGCTTGCCTCGCGCGCCGTGTCTGCTAACTCACGCGCATGACCCCACTGCGCCTGCTCTGCTTCCTTCTGTTCGCTGTTGCTGCCCGCGCTGCTGAACCCGCGGCTCCGAAACCCAATATTCTCTTCATCCTCGCCGACGATCTCGGGTGGGGTGACGTCGGTTTCCACGGCAGCGAGATCAAGACGCCGAACATCGACAAGCTTGCCGCGGCGGGCGCGCGACTGGAGCAGTTTTATGTGCAGCCGGTGTGCTCGCCGACGCGTGCGGCGTTCATGACTGGCCGCTATCCGATTCGGCACGGACTGCACATCGGCGTGGTTCGTCCGTGGGCGCGCTACGGCCTGCCGCTCGACGAGCGCACGCTGCCACAAGCGTTGAAGGAAGCGGGCTACGCGACCGCCATCACGGGCAAGTGGCACCTCGGGCATTTCGAGCCGGCGTATCTCCCGACGCACCGCGGCTTCGATCACCAATACGGCCACTACAACGGCGCGCTCGATTACAACACCCACCAGCGCGACGGCGGCCACGACTGGCATCGCGACGACAAGGTGAACCGCGACGAAGGTTACTCCACGCATCTCCTTGCGCGCGAAGCGTCGCGCCTGATCGCGGAACACGATGCGAGCCGGCCGCTTTTTCTCTACGTGCCGTTCAACGCCGTGCATTCGCCGCATCAAGTGCCTGAGCGCTACATGGAGCCTTACGCCAATCTGAAGGGCAACCGCCGCACCTACGCCGGCATGCTCGCGGCGATGGACGAAGCCATCGGCCAAATCGTCGGCGCGCTCGACACCAAAGGCATTCGCAAAAACACACTCATCTTTTTTTGCTCCGACAACGGTGGGCCTAGTCCCGGGGTGGTGACAAGCAACGGCCCGCTGCGGGCCGGAAAAGGCACCCTCTACGAGGGTGGTGTGCGTGTCCCGGCGGTCGCGGTGTGGGAAGGAAAAATCAAGGCCGGTTCAGTTGTCGATGCGGCACTGCACATGGTCGACTGGTATCCCACGACGCTAAAACTCGCGGGCGTTTCTCTCGCGCAAAAAAATCCGCTCGACGGCCGCGATGCATGGCCCGCGATCACCCAAGGCGCGGCGTCGCCACACGAGGATATTCTCCACAACATCACCACGACCGGGGGCGCGATTCGGGTTGGCGATTGGAAACTGGTTGTGGCGGGTGATGCCGTAGAAACCGAAGGTGAAGGAGCTGCGACCGCGCCGAAAGCCGGGAAGAAGAACGCCAAGAAGGCCGCGAAGAACGAGGCTGCCGGCCCGCGCATCGAGCTGTTCAACATCAAGTCCGATCCTTACGAAAAAACCAACCTCGCGGAACAGCAACCGGCCAAGGTCAAGGAGCTGCGCGGGCTGCTTGACGCGTATGCGAAGGCGGCCGTGCCCTCGAAGCAGGCACCGATGGCGCCCGGTTTCAAATCTCCGGCGGTGTGGGGCGAGCCTTGATCCGACCTTTCATGCGCGTCCGCGGGTAAGCCCGATCGCGCAAGGTCAGTTCTGAACGAGTTCGACTTTATGTCCGTCGGGATCGGTTACCACCGCGCGGCGTCCCCATTCGGAGTCTTTAGCTGGTGAAAATACCGCGGCGGGAAAGTCGCGCAGCGCTGCGAGCGCCCCATCAACCGAGGGAACTTTGAAGCCGATTCGAGTCCCGCGGGTCGATTCGACGTTCGGGGACGTCGGATAAATTTCGAAGACGCCTCCGTCCGGAAATTCCGCCGCGTAGTGTTCTGGTCCGCTGCCATGTCGATGCGGGGAAAACTGCAGGCCCAGTTGTGAATAGAACGCAACGGCGCGCCTTGGCTCGACGCACCTCAGCACAACCAGATTTAGTGTTATGCTACTCATCGCCCGGAGGAAGGCCGTTCAATTCATCACAACCCCGCGACCTCCCAGCCCTTCCGATACGTGCGGCGCACGTATTGGTTCGCGGATTTCTCGTTCTCGAACTGCAGCTTCGCCGCGTTCCAATTCAGCGTGGTCTGCGGGTAGCGGACCGCGACGCTGCCGAGGATCACGGATTCGGTGAGCGGCCCGGAGTAATCGAAATTGGCGCCGGGGAGCTTGCCGCCGTTGAGGCACGCGTTGGAGAAGATTCCCCAGTGGTCACCCTGGTCCGGTTGCGGGAGCTTGTAGTCCTTGAACCTCTCTACCGGATAGAGCTTCGGCGTGCTGACGTGCGGGACGTGCAGGACGCCCGCGGTGCCGATGATGATCGAGCCCTGATTGTCGGGATCCTGCTTTCGTTTCCGCGCTTTGCCGGATTCGTCGAAAGACGTGACCTCGCCGGCCGCCGGCCCGGCGATCAATGCACTGATTTCCTTGGGCGGGCGGGCGTCGCCGTCATACCACGTCACATTCACCGTCTTGCCCTCGGTGAAGCGCGTGCCGGGAAAGACATAGCGAATGTTCGCGTTGATGGCCCAGTTCCAGTTGTCGGGCGCGGGGCCCTCGGAGCGCAGCGAGAGCGGCGCGGTCAGTGCGAGGGCTTCGAATACCGGATCGAAAATGTGACAGCCCATGTCGCCAAACGTGCCGGTGCCGAAATCGAGGCGCTTCCGCCAATTGCCCGGATGATAGTAACCGCTCACAAACGGTCGCTCCGCGGCAGTGCCGAGCCACAAATCCCAATTTACGCCCTCCGGCACAGGATCTTTTCGCTCCGGCGGTGCGCCGACGTCGCCCCACTTCTTGCTGCTCCACGTGTGCACCTCCTTCACCTTGCCGATGGCGCCGCTCTGCACGACCGCGACGGCCTGGCGGTAGACTTTGTAGGAATGGATCTGGATGCCCATCTGCGTCACGAGCTTCTTCTCGCGCGCGTAGTTCGTGAGCATGCGCGTCTCGTAGATGTCGTGCGCGAGCGGCTTCTGGCAGTAGCAGTGCTTGCCGAGCTGCATCGCCGACATCGCGATCGGCGCGTGCATGTGGTCGGGCACGGTGACATTCACCGAGTCGATGTTCTTCTGCTCCTTGTCGAGCAGCTGGCGCCAGTCCTGATAGATCTTAATGTCGGGAAACTTCTCCTTCAGTTTTGCCGCGCGCGTGAGATCGACGTCGGCGACGGCGACGAGCTTCACGAGGGGGTTGCTGGTCAGGGCCTCAATGTCGCTCGCGGCCATCCCGGCGGTGCCAAAACTCGCGTGGCGCAGCACACGGCTCGGGGCCTGCGCGTGGAGATTTTTGGCGAAGAACGGCGCGGCCAGCGCGGCGGCACCGGCGGATTTGAGGAACGTGCGACGGGAAACGGAGTGGGGGAGGCTCATGGGTGGGCGAAGAAACGAAACCATGAGACTGGCCACGTGCGGTTGGCAATCTCGCGGTGAGAACCCACGCTTGCCCTCGCCGCGTCTCGTTGCAGCGTGACAGCGT
>JANOAF010000502.1:0-1633 GCA_031411015.1 Opitutaceae bacterium
TTCATCAACATCGGCCAGCGCTTCGATCTCGGCGAGGGCGAGGAGTTGAAGGCGTTTACCACGGCGGGTTTCCTCGGCAGCGAATATGGACCGTTCAACGTCGCGTTTCCCGAGCAGGCGGCGGATGCGGTGCGCCCGCCCGCTGGCATGAGTCCGGGACGTTTTGAAAATCGGGACGCGCTCTATCGGCAACTGCTCGACGCGAGCCCGATCGGCCGCGAGGGAAGTGGCTACCAAAAGGAATCGCTGCTGCGCTCGATGGACAACGCCCACCGCCTCCTCAGCTCGCCCGCCGCCAAGGCTTTCGATCTCGCGTTGGAGCCGCTGGAGCGGGCGAAGAAATATTTTCCCGCCTATGAACCCGGCATGCGCTTCGACGCGCCGCGCGATCGGTTCGGCGCGAAATACGAGGAGAGCATGGTCGGTCGTTTCGGTCTCGGGTGCCTGCTCGCACGGCGACTCTGCGAGGTTGGCGCGCGCTTCATCGAGGTGACGACGGAATACATTCCGTTTCTCAATTGGGACACGCACGAGAATGGTCACGCGCGTCTCGTCGGCATGAAGCAGATGATCGATGCGCCCATCGCGCAGCTCGTGCGCGATTTGGAGGAGCGCGGGATGCTGGATCGGACGCTCATCGTGGTCGCGAGCGAGTTCAGCCGCGACATGATGCTCGAGGGCAAACCCGAGAAAGCGGTGAAGGATCAGGTCGTGGTGCCGGTCGTGCTCAACGACGAGAAATTCTACGGCATGCACCGGCATTTCACCGCGGCGGGCAGCGTGCTGATGTTCGGCGGTGGGATGAAACGCGGGCACATCCACGGCGTGACCGCCGACGAGCGCCCCTGCAAAACCATCAAGGACCCCATGACGATCACCGATCTTCATGCGACCATCTACCGCGCGCTAGGCATTCCGGCGAACCACGGCCACGACGTCGAGAAGCGCCCGTTCTATGTGACGAGCGACGGTAAAGGGAAAGCGGTGCGCAGTCTTTTTCGCTCCTAGTTCATTTCATATTTCGCGTATGCCACGTCACCTTTTTTTCGCCGTCGCGTTGTCCGCCTTGCTGCCGCTCGCGGCCGCGGCGCAACCGACCGCGTCGCGCGTCTCGTTCAACCGAGACATCCGTCCGATCATGTCGGACACCTGCTTTCACTGCCACGGCAACGACCCCAAGAGTCGGAAGGCCGGGATGCGGCTTGACCTCCGCGAGGAGGCGTTGAAGCCGACCAAGAGCGGCGTCATTCCCATCGTGCCGGGCAAACCCGGTGACAGCGAAATCATCCTCCGCATTACCGACAAGGAGGACCCGATGCCGCCCGAGGAGGCGCACAAGACCCTCAGCGCCGAACAAAAAGAACTCTTCCGCCGCTGGGTGACTGAGGGCGCAATCTACGAGCCGCACTGGGCCTACGCCGCGCTCGTGCGTCCGGCTGTGCCGAACGTTCCACCGAGCGGAAAGTCAGAAACCAAAAGCGAAAACCCGATCGACGCGTTCATCCGCGCGCGGCTCGAGGAGAAAAAAATCACGCCTTCACCCGAAGCGGTAAAGTCCCGGCTGCTCCGTCGCGTGGCCCAGGATCTCACCGGCTTGCCGCCGACCCCCGCGGAAACCGCGGCGTTTCTCTCC
>JANOAF010000503.1:0-21353 GCA_031411015.1 Opitutaceae bacterium
GGTCTGTGACCCGCCCTCGATCCCTCAGCGCGCGAATGGGCGGGTCACAGACCCGCCCTACTCCCGACCACGAACGTCCGTTGAACGCGCGAGTCCCATTAAGCGTTGAAAGTTAAACGTTGAGCGTTCCCCTCTCTCACATTTCCCCATGACTCCCGTCGAACTCTCCGCCTTCCTCAAGACCCGGGTCCGCACGGTGCGCGACTGGCCGAAGGCCGGCGTGAATTTCCGCGATGTCACCACCCTGCTGGGCGACCCGGCGGCGTTTCGCGCCATCGTGGAGGCGCTCGTCGCCGAGGCCCGCCAAGCGCGAGCGACGCGCATCGCCGCCGTCGATGCGCGCGGGTTCATCCTCGGCGGTGCCGTCGCCTTCGCGACTGATCTGCCGTTCGTGCCGGTGCGGAAGAAGGGCAAGCTGCCGCACCTGACCGTATCCGCCGACTACGCGCTCGAATATGGCTCCGCCACCATCGAACTCCACGTCGATGCCTGCGTGCCGGGCGATCGGGTGCTGATCCTCGACGATTTGATTGCGACGGGTGGCACGTTGCGCGCGGCCGCGGGGTTGTTCCGCCAACTCGACGCTGTCGTGGTCGGCGTGGCCGCCGCGATCGATTTGCCCGAGCTGGGCGGATCCGCGGCGCTGCGGGCCGACGGACTCACCGTCCACGCCCTGTGCGAATTTTCCGAAACCGAATAATTCCGAGCGATGAATTCAAAAGCCAGGAAGCCATGAGTGCGGATTTTTTTCTGGTTTTCTGGCTTCCGAATTAACCGCTCCAACTCCTCCCCTTCCCGCATGAGCCTCAAGATTTGGTGCAACGCCCAGTTTCTTCCTGCCGACACGCAGCTGCTGATCGACGGCACGAAGCACCACCGCCTCGTCTTCTCGCCATCCGCGAGCTCCCTCGTCCTCGTCGCCGGCCAACCCGACCCGTCGATGGCGGAGGCCGACATCGCGTTCGGTCAGCCCGACGCGGCGCAGTGCCTCGCGCTGCCAGGGCTGCGCTGGGTCGAAGTCACCTCGGCGGGCTACACGCGCTACGACACGCCGGAATTTCAGGAGGCGTTTCGCGCGCGCGGCGCGATTTTCTCCAACGTCTCGCAGGTCTTCGCCGACTCGTGCGCGCAACACGTGCTCGCGATGATGCTCGCGCTCGGGCGTCAGCTCCTGCCCTCGTATCGCGACCAACTTGGCGACCGCAGCTGGCACTACACGGAGCGCCGCTACGATTCACGCCTGCTCACCGGCCAGACCGTCGTGATGCTGGGTTTCGGCGCGATTGGCCGGCGGCTCGCGGACCTGCTTGCGCCTTTTGGCATGACGCTCATCGCGGTGCGCCGGCAGACGCGCAGCGAGCGCGGCGTGCGGATCATCCCCGAGGAAAACGTCAGCAGCGCCCTCGCCTCCGCCGATCACGTGGTGAACATCTTGCCCGACAACCCGAGCACGCGGAATTACGTCAACGCCCGCCGCATCGCCTGCTGCAAACCCCGCACGCGTTTCTACAACGTGGGCCGCGGCTCCACCGTCGACGAGCGCGCGCTGCTCGAAGCGCTGCGCTCCGGCCGCATCGGCGACGCCTATCTCGACGTGTTCGAGACCGAACCGCTCCCCGCCGACAGCCCGTTTTGGTCGCTGCCCAACTGCTACATCACGCCCCACACCGCCGGCGGCCGCCACGATCAGGACACGGCCATCGTGAGGCATTTTCTCGCCAACCTCGCGGCCTTCGAACGCGGCGAGCCGATGGTGGATCGCGTGGTGTGAGCGCGCTTGGGGCGAATGGCGGCGAGCAAGCTCGCGCCCTACGGCGTAGCGCGGAGCTTCAGCCCGCGCTCAGGATAAACAACGCGGGCTAAAGCTCCGCGTTACCTCAAGCGCCCAGCACTCGCGCCGCGATCGCCGCGTAGAGCTCGACGCCGTGCCAGAGCGCGGACTCCTCGATATCGAAGCACGGATGATGATGACCGGCCGGCAGCGCCGTGCCGATTTGGAGATACGTCGCCGTGCCGCCGCGGGCCTGCACCGCTTGCATCATGAGCGTCGCATCCTCGGACCCGCCCAGCGGCAGCGTGTCCACGATCTCGTGCGTCGCGGGCAAACTCTGCGCCGCGGCGCGCACGATTTTTTTCAGCGCCGCGTCGCACGGCGCGCTGCCCGCTTCGCCTACGATCCGGATATCGCACGTGACGCCGAGCATTTCCGCCGCCGCGCGCGCGACACGAAACGCCTCGTCGGTCATGAAGCGATTCACCGCGGCGGTCGTGCCGCGCACCTCGGCCTCGATGAGCGCGCGGTCCGCAATCACGTTGCGCCCGCTGCCCGCGTGCAGCGTGCCGGCATTGGCGCGCGTCTCGCCGCCGGTGTGGCGTGGCAACGCATGGAGTTGGAGTGCGAAGGTCGCCGCCGCGAGCAGGGCATTGCGGCCGTCCTGCGGCGCCATGCCGGCATGCGCCGCGCGACCGCGATACTCGACGTCGAACTTCGTCGTCGCGAGAAACGCATCCGTGCCGCACGCGATGAGGCCCGCGCGCGTCGCCCCCGTGCCGAGGTGTCCGCACACGAGCGCATCGACGTCGGCAAACACCCCCGCGGCCACCATCGCCTTCGCGCCGCAGCAGCCTTCCTCCGCCGGTTGAAAAACGATCTTCAGTTTCCCGGCCCACTGCGCGGCATGCGTCGGCACGAGCGACGCCAGTCCGAGCCCAATCGCGGTGTGCCCGTCGTGACCACACGCGTGCATCCGGCCGGGGTGCGTTGAGGCGAAGCCTTCGCGCGCCGGTGCGTGCGCCGCTTCCACACTTTCTAAAATCGGCAGCGCGTCGAGATCCACGCGAAACGCGAGCGTCGGGCCGGGCCGCCCAAAATCAAATTCCGCGACGACGCCCGTAAGCCCATCGCCCATGCGCGCGACCCATGCGGGATTCGCACCATGCGCGGTCGCCTCGGCCCGCGCGGCGGCAAACTCCGCCGCACTCGGCGGATTCATCAGCGCCGCCGGGTCCATCACGTCGCGCCCCATGCGCACCGTGCAACCGGGAATCGCCGCGAGCACGTCGCACACGCGCGCCGCGGTGCGATATTCGCGGTAGCCAAGTTCGGGGTGCCGGTGAAAATCGCGCCGCCACTGAATAACCGTTTCGCGCAGTTGAGCGGAGTGCATGGGCCGAAATCATCACGGGCAAAACCCGCGCGGGGCGAACGGAATCATGCACATGAAAAGACTTCTCCTGTAGCAGCGAGCGTGAGCGAGTGGACGAACCACCACTCGCTCACGCTCGCGGCTACGACCAAACCGAGTCGAGCCCGCAACCAATGCCACGCTCACCTCTTCCGTGCGCTTGCGCCGCGGCACGCCGCCCGCCAACTTCCCCGCTCCACTCCCCTTTTCCCCATGAGCACTGAAGTCGCCGCCCGCGTTTCCACCCGCAATCCCCTCAGCACCCTCGCTTGGGGTGCCATCGCGCTCCTCGGCGCGGCGTCCGTGGGCGTTCTCGCCTGGTCGCGCGGCGAAAACGTCAACGCCCTCTGGATGGTCGTCGCCGCGCTGTGCGTCTTCGCGATCAGCTACCGGTTTCACTCGGCTTGGCTCATGGCGAAGGTGCTCACGCTCGACGATCTGCGCGCCACGCCCGCCGAGACGCACGGCGATGGCCGCGACTTCGTGAAGACGAACAAGTGGGTCGTCTTCGGTCATCACTTCGCCGCCATCGCCGGGCCCGGTCCGCTCGTCGGCCCCGTGCTCGCCGCGCAATTCGGTTATCTGCCCGGCATGCTGTGGATGCTCGTCGGTGCCACGCTCGGTGGTGCGGTGCATGACTCGGTGATTTTGTTTTGCTCCACGCGCCGGCGCGGCAAATCCCTCGGGCAGATGGTCCGCGACGAAGTCGGCCCGTTTGCCGGTGGCGTCGCGCTTGTGAGCATCGTCGCCATCATGACGATCCTGCTCGCGGTGCTCGCACTCGTTGTGGTGAAGGCCCTTGCCGAGAGCCCGTGGGGCCTTTTCACCATCGCGATGACGATGCCCATCGCGCTCATCATGGGCGTGGCGATGAAGGGCGCCGGCCACAGCGGCAAGGCGCTCGCTTGGATCAGCGTGTTTGGTGTCGTCGCGTTGCTCGCGTCGGTGTGGGCCGGCCAGTTTCTCCACGGCACGGAGCTGGAAAAAACGCTCACGCTCAACGGCACCACGCTCGCCTGGTGGATCATGGGCTACGGATTTCTCGCCTCGGTCCTCCCCGTATGGCTGCTCCTCGCGCCGCGCGACTACCTGAGCACGTTCATGAAAATCGGCACCGTGATGGCGCTCGGTATCGCGGTCATCGTCCTCGCGCCGACGCTGAAAATGCCGGCCATAACAAAATTCATCGACGGCACCGGCCCGGTGTTCGCGGGGCCGGTGTTTCCGTTCTGCTTCATCACGATCGCGTGCGCGGCGATTTCGGGTTTTCACTCGCTCGTCTCGTCGGGCACGACGCCGAAGCTCATCGCGCGCGAATCGCACATCCGCATCGTCGGCTACGGCGCGATGGTGACGGAAATGTGCGTCGGCATCATGGCGCTCATCGCCGCCTGCGCGATGGAGCCCGGCCAGTATTTCGCGATCAACATGGCGGGCACCGCGGAAGCCGTGACGGCCAAGGTGACCGCGCTGGGCTTTCCCGTCACCACGGGCGAGATGGACGCCCTCGCCGCCAGCGTCGGCGAGAAGACGATGGTGGGCCGCACGGGCGGCGCGCCGACCTTCGCCGTCGGCATGGCACACATGTTTGCCGGCGTCATCGGCAGCAAGGCCATGCTCGGACTCTGGTATCACTTCGCGATCATGTTCGAGGCACTCTTCATCCTCACGACGATCGACGCCGGCACCCGCGTCGGGCGCTTCATCGTGCAGGACATGCTGGGCCACGCGTGGAAGCCGCTCGGCGACACCAAGTCCGCCGGCGCCGGCATCCTCGCGACTGCGCTCTTCGTCGGTGCGTGGGGCTATTTCCTCTACCAAGGCGTCGTCGATCCGCTCGGCGGCATCAACTCCCTCTGGCCGATTTTTGGCATCGCCAACCAGCTCCTCGCCGTGCTCGCGCTCGCGCTCGGCACCACCGTGCTGATAAAAATGGGCCGCGCCCGCTACACCTGGGTCACGCTGCTGCCGCTCGGCTGGCTGCTGAGTGTCACGCTCACCGCCGGCCTGATGAAAATCTTCAGCCCCGCCCCGCTGGGTTTCCTCGCGCTGGCAAAAAATCTGGAAACGAAAATCGCCGCGGACGGCAGCGCCGCCGAACTCGCGACGTGGCAGGCCCAGCTCTTCAACAACCGCGTCGACGCGGTCGTGACCGCCGTGTTTCTCCTGCTCGTGACCATCGTCGTGATCGCCAACGCCCGCATGTGGTGGCAGCTCGTCTCCGGCCGGCAGACCGCGCAATTGCGCGAGGAGCCGTATGTGGCGGCGGGGGCGACGGAGACGGCGTGACATTCTTCTGGGCCTGCAGCCCAAAAGGAAAGTAGCCGCGCTGCGAGGGAACACTCCCCGCACGCCGTGTCCCATAGGCTCATGCGCGCTCGCCCTTCACGGTTGTTGCCCTTCGTGGCGGTCTTCGCCTTGGGGCTCGCGGGTTGCTCGACGTCCACCATGTCCCGCATCGATTCCAACCGTGCGGTCTATGAGACGTGGCCGCTCGAAATGAAGGAAGCCGTGCTCAGCGGCACGGCGGTCAAGGGCATGACGCCCGACATGGTGGAGATGGCTTTGGGCAAGCCGACCCGCGTCGAGACGCGCTCGGGCTCGAACGCCGACGACGAGGTGTGGGTCTACAGCAAGGGCAGCGGACTGAATTTACCGCGACCCAATGTCTCGCTCGGCGGCAGCATCGGTGGCGTCGGCGTCTCCAGCGGAGGCGGCGGCGGACGCACCCCCACCAATGCGGATGAGAAGCAGGTGGTCTTTCAAAAAGGCGTCGTGACGCGCGTTGACTAGCGTTGATCGCGCGAGCGGTGGCCGCGGAACCGCGCGAGCCGAAATGGGCACGTGTTCCCCGACTGTCCGCACAGTTGCCAACGACCGGAAAATCCCAGCTTCGGCGGCATGAGCTAGCTGGAAGCCATCGTCGAGGAGTTGCGCACGCTGCCGCCGCCGAAGCTGGCGGAGGCGGCGGGTTTCATTCACCGCCTGCGCGAAACCACTCGCGAGGAGCAGCTCGCCATCTTGCGCGAGACCTCGGGCGTTTGGAGCGGACCGGACGGCGAGGCCATCGAAAAGGCGATCGAAGAAGGCTGCGCAAAGGTCGATCCCCGTGACTGGTGACGCGCTCCTCGACACCACCGTGGCCGTGGCGCACCTGCGCGGCGTCGCCCCGGTGAGCCAGCGCCTCGCGGAATCGCGCGTCCTCTATCGCCTACCATCGTGCTGGGCGAACTGCACTACGGCATCCATCGCTCGGCCCGCCCGCAGGAGAACCTGCGGCAGCTCGAACGCTGGCTGCGCATCACCGTGGTCCTCGCGGTGACTCCCGCCACGGCAGAACGCTACGGCACCCTGAAACAGCAACTCGCGCTCGCCGGCACGCCCATCCCCGAAAACGATCTCTGGATCGCCGCGCAGGCAGTCGAACACGGTCTGCCGCTCGCCACCCGCGACGCGCACTTTGCGCGCGTGCCGGGATTGGAGGTCTTGGATTGGCGGTGAGTGCGGCCCGTTTCCTGTCGGGCAACCCATCTCGCTTTTCATTCCGGCACGGCGACGAGCGCCGGGCCCTACCGTGCGCGGCGTTGCATCGCCGCAACGCCGCGACGCAACGCGGCATAGTGGTTCTTCAGATAATAGCGCAGCCAGTAGGCGTAGCGGCGCGGGCGGCGGGCGATGTCGCGCTTCAGCTCCGGCAGCGTGAGCCGTGTGAGCGATGCGACTTCGGCGGGATTGAGCGCGAACGAGGGCGGCGCCGCGCCGAAGAAGACGTAGACGATTTCGTTTTCGGTGAGCCCGTTGGGCAACGCGGTGCAGTAGCGCGCGCGAAAGGCGTAGCGCAGCTTCGCGGTCGCACCCAGTTCCTCGCCCAGGCGACGGCGCGCGGCGGCCAAGGTGCGTTCGCCGGGGCGCGGGTGGCCGCAGCAGGAATTCGCCCACAAGCCACCGGAGTGATATTTCGCGCGACTGCGTTGCTGGAGCAACAGGCGGCCATCGGCCTCGACGAGGAAAATTGAAAACGCCCGGTGCAACAGACCCGCCTGATGCACCGTCCACTTTTCAGCGCGGCCGATGGCGCGGTTGCGGCCGTCCACGAGGATGAGGTCTTCGTTTTCCGGTTTCCTTCGGGTTGGTTTCGACTTCGTCGGGGCGCAGCTCGTCTGCGCCCGTAGGCGTGGACGAGCCACGCCCCTACCCAAACTGCGGCCTGCCTCGTTGATTTCCACGGGGAGTGATGTTTGTTTGCTTTGCCCGGTGTTCGTCAACTTGAGTCTGCGCCGGTCTTCTCCTCGTGCCCACGCCTCGCTCCAAACGCCCCTCGACCCGCGCGCCCGTCCCCCCGGCCTCGCCGGCCATCGTCGATCACGGGTTTATCCCAGTGCGCGCGAAACTGATCGAGGTGGCGGCGTTTCTCGACCGCGTGGAGCGGCACAAGGTGGCGGGCGATTTCCGCTGCGCGGCCCTGCGCGACGCCGCCGAGCTGTTGGTCGATGGCAAGCCCGAGCGCGCCCGGCGCATCCTCGAAAAACTCAGTGATCCGACGACGGCAGCGGAGGCGGTCTCCTCGGGCAAAGCCGCGCTCGGTGCGTGGCAACCCGCGGTCGCTCCCAAAAAATAACCGGCCATGCGCTACATCGAGCCCCACGGCCACATGGTCAGCCGCACGACCGACGACTATCAGGCGATGGTCACGGCCGGCTGCGTCGCGGTCTGCGAACCCGCCTTCTGGGCCGGCTTCGATCGCGGCTCGGTCGCGGGCTTTCGCGACTACTACCGCCAGCTCACCGAATATGAGCCGGCGCGCGCCGCGAAATTTCTGCTCCCGCATTTTTCGTGGCTTTGCCTGAACCCCAAGGAATCCGAAGACCTCGCGCTCGCGCGTGACGTGCTTGCGATCATCCCCGAATTTCTCACTCGGCCCAACGTCCTCGGCATCGGCGAAATCGGCCTGAACCGAAATACGCGCAACGAGATGACCGTGCTCGAGCGCCATGTGGAGCTCGCCGTGCAACACGACCAGTTGATCCTCGTCCACACCCCGCACCTTGAGGATAAGCTGAAGGGCACGAATCTCATCCTCGATCTGCTGTCGTCGCACCGCGGCGTGAAACCCGGCCGCGTGATCATCGACCACGTGGAGGAGCACACGATCCAGCGCGTGCTCGACCGCGGTTTCTGGGCCGGCATCACACTCTACCCCGACTCAAAATCTTCGCCGCCGCGCGCCGTCGACATGCTGGAGATCTGCGGCCGCGAACGCATCTGGATGAACTCCGCCTGCGACTGGGGCGTGAGTGATCCGCTGGCGGTGCCGAAGACCGCGCTGGAGATGCGCCGTCGCGGCTACAGCGCCGACTTCGTGGATGCAGTGCTCTACCGGAACCCGCACACGTTTCTCTCGCAGTGCCCGAAGTTCCGCCTCGCATGAAGACTACTGTAGGGCGTCTGTCTTGCAGACGCCGCGGCGCGTGCAAGCCACGCGCCCTACGAATCGACGCATGAAACTCAACCACGGCATCGAGCTGGCCTACTGCACCAACGTCCACCGCGGTGAAACGTGGGCGGAGACTTTTGCCGCGCTCGAACAGCACACGCTGCCCGTCCGCCGCCGCGTCGCGCCCGGTCGCAGCTACGCCATCGGCCTCCGCCTCGGCCAGCGCGCCGCGACCGAACTCGCCCAGCACGACCACCTGCTCGCGTTTCAACGCTGGCTCGAAAAGCACGACTGCACCGTTTTCACGATCAACGGATTTCCCTACGGCAGCTTCCACGGCACGCGCGTGAAGGAGCAGGTTTATGCGCCCGACTGGTCCACACCCGAGCGGCTGGCCTACACCGAGCAACTCTTCGAACTGCTCGTGCAACTCGTCCCACCCGGCGGCTCTGGCAGCGTCAGCACCGTGCCCGCGTCCTTTAAGGGCTTCTTCTCCGACATGGGAGGAGGGACGCCACTGCCCCGTGGCACGGGCGTCCCGCCCGAGGGGTTGGGCGACGCCGCGCGGCGCAAAGCGATCTTCACGCACCTGACTGCATGCGGCCGGCGGATCGCCGCGCTGGCGGAGGAGTCCGGCCGCGATCTCCATCTCGGCCTCGAACCGGAGCCGTGCTGCCTGATCGAGACGAGCGAGGAGACGGTCGCGTTTTTCAACGAATGGCGCGCCAGCGATCGCGGCATCGAGCCGCTGCTCCGCCACGTGGGCGTAAACTACGACTGCTGTCACCTCGCGATCGAGTTCGAGTCGGCCGCCGCTGCGCTCGACCGGATCGCGCAGGCCGGGCTGCGCCTCAGCAAACTCCACCTCAGCTCCGCGCTACGCGTGAAACCCGATGCCGCGGGCCGCGCCGCGCTCGCGGCATTTGTCGAGCCGACCTACCTGCATCAGGTGGTCGTCGGTCGGGCCGGCTCGCACGAGGTGCGCCGCCGCTTCATCGATCTGCCCGACGCGCTCGCCGATCCGGCCCCGGCGCGTTTCGACGATGAGTGGCGCGTGCATTTCCACGTGCCATTGCACGCGACGCCCGGAGCGCCTTTTTCCGACACTCGTGATCATCTGATCGACGCCCTCGACTGGCTCGCGGCGCACCCCGGTGCCTGCACGCATCTGGAAATGGAGACCTACACTTGGGAGGTGCTGCCGCCCGCGCTGCGCCTGCCCATCGGTGAACAACTCGTGCGCGAATACGCGTGGACGCTCGGTGCGCTCGCGCAACGCGGCCTCGCCGATCCCGCTCTCGCGTCAACCTGCGCGCGCGCGGCCGGGGCGTGATCGTGGCTCACACGCTTGTCATTGCGAGGAGCGCAGCGACGAAGCAATCCAGCTGGATTGCGACGAGTGCGTCGCCTCGGCGCGCTTCGCGCACGTCGCAATGACAAACCGTGATAGAGTTGAGCACGGCACGAGCTTCCCATTGGATTCTTCGCTACGCTCAGAATGACAATGCTGGGAAAAACAAATGCCGGGTTTTCACTACGGGTCTGGTTCGACCTCGCGCGCGCCGGGAATTTTCCCTCGGTGGCGAGCAACGTCCTTGCGGCGCTCGTGCTTTCCTCCGGGGCTGGGTTGGCGAACGCATTCCCTGCGCCGGGATTGCTCGCACTCGCGATCGTGGCTGGTTGCTTGATCTACGCGGGCGGGGCGACGTTCAACGATGTCTTCGACGCCACCTTCGATCGCACGCACCGGCCCGAGCGCGCGATCCCGCGCGGCGCGGTCACCCGGGCTGGCGCGGCATGGGTCGCGGGGATCGAAATGGTGGCGGGGATCGCGTTGCTCGTTGGCGGGGGCGGCGCGTCATTGATTTTCTCCGCCGCGCTCGCGGCGTGCATCCTGGCCTACGATTGGATTCACAAGCGCTGGATCGGTTCGGTTGTGCTTATGGCGGGCTGCCGGGTGCTGCTCGCTTTCACCGTGGCTTCGCTGCCCTCGCGGCTCGCGTCGCCCGCGTTCCTGTGGTGGGTCGGCGTGCTGTTCGCTTATATCGTCGGGCTCAGTCTGATTGCGCGCTGGGAATACAAGCCCGGCGCGCCCGCGGCGAAAATCGGCCGGTCCGTCGGACGGCTGCTGGCGTTCATTCCGCTCATCGACGCGGTGGCGCTGCTGCTGGTCGGGGCCTGGATTCCGGCAATGGCTTGCGCACTGGCCGTTCCTTTCGGACGCTGGGCGCAACGCCTCGCCGCCTCCACCTGACTCGCGCATGTCCGCCCGCTCCGATCTCGTTTCCTTTCCCATCACGCTCCGGCACGAGCATCGCCTGATCTTCACGCGCGATGTCTTCGCCCCGGACAACGACACCCTCGTCAACCTGCTCCCGCCGCGCGAGCCGGGCGGCAAGGCACGAGCCATCGTTTTCTGGGACGCGGGTCTGGCGTCCGCCTTTCCGGGCCTCGCCGAAAAAATGACGCATTGGTTCGCCGCCCGCGCCGATCGCGTGCGGCTTGAGGCGCCACCGATCGCGCTCACGGGCGGCGAGAGCGTGAAAAACGATTTTCACCACCTTGAACGCGTGTGGCAGGCGATCAACGCCGCCAAACTCTGCCGCCACTCCTTCGTGATCGTGATCGGCGGCGGCGCGGTGCTCGACATGGTGGGCTTCGGCGCGGCGACCGCGCACCGCGGCATCCCGGTCGTGCGCCTTCCCACGACCAGCCTCAGCCAGGGCGACGGCGGCCTCGGCGTGAAGAACGGCGTGAACTATTTCTCCAAGAAAAACTGGCTCGGCTCGTTCGTCGTGCCGCACGCAGTCGTCAACGACCTCGCGTTTCTTCACGGCCTGCCGCCGCGCGACCGTCGCGCCGGATTGATCGAGGCGCTGAAGGTCGCGCTGATTCGTGATGCCAAATTTTTCGAGTTCATCGCTGCGCGGGTCGAGGCGCTCGCCACGTTCGAACCCGCCGCCTACGAGGCGGTCATCCGCG
Source organism: Opitutaceae bacterium (assembly GCA_031411015.1). Taxonomy (GTDB): domain Bacteria; phylum Verrucomicrobiota; class Verrucomicrobiia; order Opitutales; family Opitutaceae; genus ER46. The sequence goes on from JANOAF010000503.1 coordinate 11,602, forward strand.
AAAGTGCCCGCCAACACATGGAACACATCGCCACGGGCGGCGATCCGTTCGAGCGCGGGTCGGCCCGGCCACTCGATTTCGGGCACTGGGCCGCACACAAGCTGGAACAGCTCTCGGAATTCCGCGTCAGCCACGGCGAGGCCGTCGCCGTGGGCATGGCGATCGATCTCATCTACGCGCGGCGCGTCGGGCTGCTGCCCGAGCCGATTGCGGAACACATTCTCGGAATTATTCAGCGCCTGGGGTTCGCGCTTTTTGAACCGATCAAACAAATCCGTGGCCCGAGCGGCCGGCAGGACATGCTCGACGGCCTGGAGGAATTTCGTGAACACCTCGGCGGCCGGCTAACCATCCCGATGATCCGCGCGCCGGGCGAACGGCTCGACGTTCATGAGATGGACGGACCGACCGTGAAGGCGGCTTTTGACGAGCTGCGCACGCGCTATGGCTGAGGTCGGACGATGAAGTCTCGAGCTGAGAGTCTAGAGCTGAGAGCCGGACGAAGACCGTTTATGTGGTTCGTGGCTTTGCCGTGCTCTGAGCTCTCGGCTCTCTGCTCTCAGCTTTCCTCCCATGCCTGAGCGCACCGCGATCCTTAACGTCGTCGGCCTCACGCCACGACTGATCGGAGCCAACACGCCACGGCTCGCGCAGCTCGCGCAGACGGGTGGGCTCATCCGCGTGCAGCCGGTGCTACCGGCCGTCACCTGCACGGCGCAGTCGACTTACCTCACCGGGCTCCCGCCGTCGGGCCACGGCGCGGTCGCCAACGGCTGGTATGATCGCGAACTCGACGAACATCATTTCTGGAAACAGTCGAACCACGTCGTGCGTGGCGAGAAACTCTGGGAAACCTGCCGCACGGCGCGGCCCGGCTTCACCTGCGCGAAATTGTTTTGGTGGTATAACATGTATTCCACCGCCGACTGGTCGATCACGCCGCGGCCGATGTATCCCGCTGACGGCCGGAAGTTCTTCGACGTTTACTCGCACCCGCTCTCGATCCGCGACGCGATCAAGCACGACCTCGGCGAGTTTCCGTTTCCCGCGTTTTGGGGTCCGCTGGCCGGCATCGCCTCGTCCGAGTGGATCGCGCGCTCGGCGGAATGGATCGAGGATAAGCACCGGCCGGACCTGTCGCTCGTTTACCTGCCCCACCTTGATTACAACCTCCAGCGCCTCGGGCCCAACGATCCGAAGCTCGCCGACGACTGCCGCGCAATCGATCGCGTCGCGGGTGGGTTGATCGACTACTACGAAAAACGCGGGGTGCGAACGATTGTGCTCTCGGAATACGGCATCACGGCCGTGCGCCGCTCGATTGCGCTCAACCGAATCTTCCGCGCCAAGGGTTGGCTCACGATCAAAGACGAACTCGGGCTCGAGCTGCTCGACTGCGGGGCGAGCAAGGCCTTCGCCATCGCCGACCACCAAATCGCGCACATCTACGTGAACGACCCCGCGCTGCTCGGCGCCGTGCGCGCCGCGGTCGAAGCGGTCGACGGCGTCGCGCGCGTGCTCGGTGCCGAGGAGATGCGCGCCGCCGGCCTCGACCACCTGCGCTCCGGCGACCTCGTGGCCTTTTCGGCGGAGGACGCGTGGTTCACCTACTACTATTGGGACGACGACGCCAAGGCCCCCGACTTCGCGCGCTGCGTCGATATCCACCGCAAATACGGCTACGACCCCGTTGAGCTCTTCCTCGATCCCGCGATCGCGCGACCGAAACTTAATATCGCCGGCAAGCTGCTGAAAAAGAAACTCGGTTTCCGCACGCTCATGGACGTGATCCCGCTCGACGCTTCACTCGTGAAAGGCTCACACGGCACCTGCCCCGCCGATTCCGCCGAGTGGCCGGTCCTGATCGGCACGGGCACGACGGGTGACGACGCCCCCATCGCCGCGACGTCGGTGCGAGACCGTTTGCTCGCGGCGTGTCTGGGAAGTAGGGCGGGTCTCTGACCCGCCCTGGCTTGGCCGACGTAAGCTGGAGAGACGCGGAAACGAAAAAGGGCGGGTCAGAGACCCGCCCCACTCTTGATCCATTGATCGTCCGCTCAGTATTTCGCCGTGAGCGAGAGCACCGCGCGACCGGGCATCCCGCGCTGCTGGTTCGCCGGGAAATACTCGATGTTGCCCATGTTCTGCCAATTGATCGCGGCGGTCACGGGGCGGCCGTCCCACTTCCAGTCATAACCGACCGCGGAATTCCACAGCGTCTCGGCCGGGAGGAACAGTTTCGGGTTGTTGGTCCGCTGCGCTTTTTTCCCGGTGTGGTTGAAGCCGGCGCCGACCCACAGGCCCTTCGCCGAGCCGGTGTTGAACGTGTAGCGGGTCCAGATGTTCGCCAGCGCCTTGACCGTCGCCTCCGGGTGCGCGCCGAGGAAGACTTCCTCGCCCTTCGGCACCTGCTTCACGCGCACGTCCGTGATCGCGCCGCTGAAATAAACCTGCCAATTGTCGGCGGGCGACCACGTGACTTCGGCTTCGAGGCCGTTGCTGCGATCGAGCGTGCCTTGGAGGCTGTTCGTCACGGTGACGCCCGTCGCGTTGAACGAGTTGAAACGCAACACACGATCCTTCTGGTCGATTTGGAAAACGGCGACGGTGGACGACACACGGCCATTCAGGAAATCGGTCTTCACGCCAAGCTCGTAGCCCTTCGAGGTCGTCGGCTTTGCCGGGCCGATCGGGACGTTTTCAAACGTGAGCGCGGCGGCGTTGAGCACGAAGGATTCGCTGTAGGAGCCGTAGAACATCAGATCGCGCGTGGCCTTCCAACCGAGGCCGAGTTGCGGCGTGGTCTTCTTATTCGAGACTTTCGCGAGGCTCGTGGCGGGGGCGAGGAAGTTGTCGGTCGAACCCGACGCCTTGTTGTAGCGCGCGCCGATGACGGCGCTCACGCGGTCCTCGAGCAGGCTGGCGTTGAGCACGGCGTAGCCGGCACTGTTGCGCGTGACGGAGAGATTATTCGTCGAAAACGGCTGCGTGACCGGATCGAAGTCCGTCGTGTAATCCCAAGTGGAGGGATTTTTAATGTCCCACACGGGGAAAAAATTAGCCGTCGCGCTCTGCCGGAGCCGGCCGAAGCCGCGCGACTCGTTGTAGAATGCGCCGACGAGGGGCTTCAGCTTCATGCCGTTGACCGTGTAGTTGCCAGCCAACTCGACCTGCGAGGCCTTGCCCTGGCCGAAACTTTCCTGGAGCCGCTTGCGGCGGCCGAGCTGCGCCTGGGGGGCGTTGAGCGCAAGGTTCGGATTGTCGAGGAGGTCGCGCGCGTAGCTTGTCGCGGCGATAAGATAATTCGCCGCCGAGATCGGCAGCGTGGCACCGGCGGGATAGTAGCTCGTCGGCACCGTAATGCTCACCGCGCCGAGGCCGGTGAGTTTTTGCGCGGTGCGGTTCTTGTTCCAGTTGAAGTTCGCGCGTGCGCCCCAGTGATCGGAGAGTTTCGCGGTCAGCTCGGCGTTGAGCGACTCGTAATCCGAGAAGCGATGATCGTTGTTCGAGACGTAATTGAAATCGCGCGCGAACGGATAGGCGCTGAGGAATCCCGGGTCGCTGTTGTCGGGTTTGATGAGCACGCCCGTCGCGCTGAGGATACCGCTCGCCGGAGGCAGGGCGACGACCTCGATGTTGGGCTTGATGTGCGCGGACGGCGGCGTCTCGCGGCGCGAGAACCACTGGTAATCGACCGTGAGCGCGACGCGCTCGTTGAGGCGCCAAGTGATCACGGGCGCGAGGACGGTCGTGCGCTGCTTGCCGGGCGAGATGAACTCGTAGCCATTTTCAAACGCGCCGTTGAAACGGAAGAGCAGGGTCTTGCCCGCGATCGGCTGGTTGAGATCGAGCGACGTGCGCCAAAAGCTGTCGGTGCCGACTTGCGCGTTGACGATCGTGAACGGTTTCGCGCCGGGGCGCTTCGTGATGTAGTTCACGGTGCCGCCGGGCGCGACCTGGCCGTAGAGCACGGAGGACGGACCTTTCACCACTTCGACGCGCTCGACCGTGAGCGTGTCCACGTAACCTTCGCCGACGAAGCCGTTGTGCTGCGGCGTCTGGTCGAAGCCGCGGATCGTGAAGACGGCGTTGCCCGCGTTAAACTCGCGGCCGGCACTCGTGACGCCCGGCGCGTATTGCACCACGTCGAAAAGATCGCGCGCGCCGATGTCGGTGATGAACTGCTGCGTGAACGCGCTGATCGCGAACGGCAGATCCTTAATCGGCGTGTCGATGCGCGTCGCGGAAACGGAGTTGCCGGCGCGGTAGCCCTTGTCGGCCGAGGTCGAGACCTGAAACTCGGAGAGTCTGATCACGTCGTCGCCGGCGGGCGCGGAAGACGATGGTTGGGCGCGGGCCACAAGGGCGGTGAGCGCGAGGACGGAAGCGAGGACCGCGCGCGTGGCGCAGCCCGGATGCTGGGTCGGTAGGGTCATGGTAGGCAGGGTTACCGGCACAAGGCCGGGGGTTTGGTAGCGAAAATCATAATTATTAATTCACGGGCACTGCCAAGCGAATTGTCGGACTCACTCGGCGCGCAAAGGGGCCGTGCCGTCCGCAAATTCCGCGGTCAGGCGCGCCCCCGGCCGCACCACCGCGCGGCGCGTGATCGGCCGGCCGGACTCGTCGCGCACGATGGCGAAGCCGCGGTGCAACACCGACGCCGGGCTGGCGGCCTGCAGGCGTTTCCAGAGCGATAGCAACCGCTGCGACTCCCGCTCCACGCGAAATTGCGGTGAGCGCTGCGCGAGCGCCGCCTGCACTTCGCCGAGCCGCCCTCGACACTCTTGGACGGAGTGCCGTAGCGCCGCCGCGAGCCGGTTCGACAAATCGTCGAGCCGCAAATGCCCCTGCTCGATCTGGGCCTCCGGCGATAGCAGCCGCAGCCTTGAACGCGCGTGGTCGAGCCGCTCGGTCGCGCGGGCCAGCGCACTTTCAAGTTGCGCCGTCATGGCTTCGCCCGCCTGCCGCGCACGCTCCACGCACTCCACAAACTGGCTCGTGATCAATTCGGCCGCGGCGCTCGGCGTCTCCGCCCGCAGGTCCGCCGCGAAATCGCACAGCGTGAAATCAATCTCGTGCCCCACCGCCGAAATCACGGGCACCGCGCAGCCCGCGACCGCGCGCACGAGCGCCTCCTCGTTAAACGCCCACAGGTCCTCGATGCTCCCGCCGCCGCGCCCGATCACGAGGAGGTCGAAAATCTTCAGCTCCTCCGCGAGTCGCAGCATCGCGACCAACTCCGCGGCCGCGCCCTCGCCTTGCACTTTGGCCGGCAGCACCACCACGCGCCCCCGCCAGCCGCGCCGCGTGACGATGCGGCAAAAATCCTGCACCGCCGCGCCCGTGGGCGACGTGATGAAGCCCACCGTGAGTGGCATCGCCGGGATCGGTTTCTTGCGCTCGGGCGCAAACAAGCCCTCGGCGGCCAGCCGTGCCTTCAGCGCCTCAAACTCCCGCTGCAACCGCCCCACGCCATCATCGACCACGATGCGCACGATGAGCTGATACTGCCCACGCGCCTCGTAAACACTCACCTCGCCATAGACGATCACCTGCAGTCCGTCGCGCAGCTTCACCGTCTGCCGGAGCGCATCGCCGCGAAACAACACCGCGCCGAGCTGCGCGCCTGCATCCTTCAGCGAAAAATAAACGTGTCCGCTCGCCTGCGCGCGCAGGTTTGAAATCTCGCCGCGAATCCACGTGGGCCGGATGCCCGTCTCAAGCAGCGTCTTCACGCGCCGCGTAAATTCGCTCACGCTTTCCGCGCGCGGTGGCTCGCCGCTGAGGTCCAGCTCAGGCTTCACGTTTCGCGATCTTTCGCCGCACGATTTGCACGACCGCCACCGCCACGACAATCAGCCCGATGACGACGGCGATTTTCCCGACGTTGCCCTCGCGCGCCGCCTTACCAAGCAGCACGACCGAGAGCGCCAGCGGCAAAACCGCGAGCCACGACACGATCATGTAGAGGCGAAACGGCACCTCCGCGAGGCCGAGCAAGTAACTCTGGAGGAAAAACGGCGGGCCTGGGGTGAGCCGCACGAGCATCGTCACCGTCAGCGTGTTGTCGGGTTTCAGGCGCGGAATCGAGTAACCGTAGCGTGCGACGAGCCGCGTTAGCAGGGGGCGCAACGCATAGCGCGCGAGCCAGTAGGTCAGCGCGAGGTTCACCGCGATCGCAACGGCGACCGTCACGATCACGCCCGGCATCGTCATCTGCGGCGCGAACGCCTCGCCCGCGACCAGGTTAAAGGCCGACAGCGGCGCGCCTACCGCCGGCAGCAGCGCCATCGCCGTAAAAAAGACCACCGGCCCCAGATCGCGAATCAACGCGATGAACTGATCGAGCCACTCCACCAGCCGCGTCAAACCCACCTCGCGCAGGACCAGGAGCCCTATAACCCCAAGCACCACCGCCGCGACCACGAGCTTCACGATGGGAATTTTTTTGGCCGGCAACGTGGGCTCCAATGACATCGCCCCAGCCTGCCCGCCCTCGCTCGGCACCGTCAAGACCTCTGCCCGCGCGGTCCGCCCGGGAGCGGCGGTTCCCCGACCGCCGCAGCGCTCGGGCCCGAGGCGTCTGTGAAAACCGCGGCTCCACTTCTCGCCAGCGTAGGGGCGCGCCTCGTGCGCGCACTCCGAAAAACCGGGCGCGGACGAGCCGCGCCCCTACGGCCGGAAAGCCGGGAACAAGGCTGGCAAGAAAAGTGCGCTGCCTTCCACTTCCCCGCGCCCCACGCCCGCGAGCTTGCCGGAACGCGCTCACGCCGCTCTCATCGCGCTCTTGATGACGCGCGCCGCCTCTCCCGCTCCGACGCTCGTCGGCGCGCTTTGGGCCGCCGGCCTCGGCGGCCTCGCCGTCATCACGCTCGCCAGTCCCGGCGCCACGCGCATGCACGCTTGGCCGTGGTCGCTCGCCTACGCCTTCGCGCTCGCCGCGCCCGCCGCGATTGTGATTTTTCGCGCTTTCGATCCTGCGCGGCCCCTCGCACTACCTGCGCGCGGCTGGCTGCTCACGGCGATCTTGGCTGCGGTGGGCATTGTGCTGTCGGCGCTCGCGAGCCCCTATCGCGGCCCCGCCCTGCTCGGCAGCGCGCCGCTGCTCGGCGGCATCGCGTTTTTTTTCGCGTTGTTCGACGCCGTGCACGGGACGGCTGACCCCACCGAAGTCCGACGCGAAAAAATCCTCGGCTTCACCACCGCGGCCCTCGCACTGCCCGCCGCCGTGGGTCTCGCGCACTGGCTTTCATGGTGGCCCGAAATCGGGGCTGGGGCCGCGATCGCCAACCGCAACGCCTACCCGCTCGGCCACTCCAACTACACCGCGGGCATCGCGCTGCTGCTCCTGCCCGTTGGTTTCGCGCTCGCGGGTCGCGCGGGCAAACGCCTCCTCGGCCTTGCGGCGGCAGCGCTGGCCGTCGCACTGCTGTTCAGCAGCGGCAGCCGCGGTGGCATCGTCGGGCTCGCGGTGCTGGCGCTCGGCGGATTTTTCGCCGCGCGCTGGCCGTGGCGGAGAAAACTTCTCCTCGCCCTCGCGCTCGGGGCGGTCGGCGCGACGTTTATCGCTGCCAATCCCCGCACGCGCGCGATGTTCGAGCGTCCCGATCCCGCAGCCGCACCCAATCTCTCCAACGTCCAGCGCGCCGCAATGTTGACCGCGGGCTGGCAAATGGGCCTCGACCGCCCGCTGCTCGGCTGGGGACCTGGCACTACGCCTCTCGCTTTTCCGCGTTACCGCGCCGGCCTCGACGGCGGCGTGGAAAATGCCCTGCAACTCCACAGTGCGCCCGCGCAGATCTGGGCCGAGCTTGGCGCGCTCGGCGGCGTCGCCGCGCTCGCGTTCGCGACGCTCGTCAGCGGCGGTGCTCGCAAGCAACCTGCCGCGGCGCTCGCGCTCGCCGGCTACGCAGCGTTTTCGCTCTTCGACTGGCAGCTCGACGTGCCTGTGTTCAGTTGCTCCGTCGCGGCTTTCGCCGCGCTCCTCGCCGCGCCCGGCGCTCCCGCGTCATCGCGCTTCACACTTTCCCGCACCGTCGGTCTCTTCTCTCTTGTCGCCTTGGCGCTCGTCGTCCTCTTCGGCCGGCGCGATCCCGCGCCGGAAATCAACCTCCGTGCGCTCGCCCTCGCCGCCGCGCGCCAGCCCGACTCCGATGCTCGCGCCGTCGTGCTCCTGCGTGAATCCCTCGCGCTCAACCCCGATCAGGAGATCGCGCACTTCAACCTCGGCTGGCTCCTCCTCACCGCCGAGCCGGCTGCGGCAGAAAATCATTTCCTCTCCGCTGCGCACCTCGTGCCCGACAAGGGCGGCGTTTATTTCGGCCTCGGGCTCGCGCACTTGAACCAAGGTCGGCGCGACGCCGCCGCGCGCGCTTTCGCCCTCGAGTGCCTCAACGACCCCGCGTTCGCCGCCTCCCCGTGGTGGCGCGATCCGGCGATCGCCGCGACCCGCGACGCCACCGCGGCCGCCTTTGCCGACTATGTCCCCGTCGTCAGCGAACGCCTCCCGCGCGATTCATGGGCCGCGGCGCAACTCTCCCGCGTCGCGGCCCTCACCCCGACGCTCGGCCGCATCCCCGACGGCCCCGAGCGCAGCTACCGCCGCGAACGCACCGGCTACCCGGTGCTCATGCGCAACCTCGACCTCCCCGTCCCCACGGACCTCTTCGACGTGCGCGAACTCGCGCCCACCGCGTCTTCTCCGTCTCTCTCCTCCTCCCCGCCTCTCATTCCCTCCGTCTCTCCGTCCTCCGCGTCACCGCTGCCACCGAAAGGCTGGCTGCCATCGCCGCTTCTTCTCAGCCTGCTCGACGCTTCGGTTCCTCCTTCCGCCAATCGAGATTCGAAAATCGAAAATCGAAAATAACCCCGCCGTGCCGCGCGCCAACAATCCTCTCCGCGAAACCATCTTGCCACTGACGCTGCTCGTCGGCGACACGCTCGCGACCTTCGGCGGCCTCTCCCTCGGCTACTGGTTCCGCTACGATTCCTCGCTCGCGCAGCTCGGCCTCGCCGTGCCCGACGCCACGTTTCGGATTTATCTCCCGCTGCTGCTCGTCGGCGTAGCGCTGCTCATCGCCGCCTTTGCGCAATTCGGTCTCTACGACACGCGGCTGCTGCTTCGCCGCTACCAGAGTCTCAACGCAATCCTGAAGGGCGCGGCCTTCTGGCTCGTCACCTACCTCGGCGTTTCGCTCGTCCTGAAATTCGATCCGCCGATCTCGCGATTGTTCGTCGTGATCGCGTTCGTGTGTGTGCTCGCGACGGTCGGCGCGTGGCGTTCGCTGGTCTTTCGGGTGATCACGCGCGACACGATTGTCGGTAAACTTCGCCGCCGCGCCGTGCTGCTCGGCTGGAACGACGAGGCCCGCGCCCTCGCCGCCGAGATCGCGCGCGATCCCGCGCATCCGTTTCAACTCGTCGGGCTCGTCGCCCTCCCGCGCGAAACCGCCACTATCTCCACGCCGCCCGCCGACCTGCCCGCGCTCGGCTCCGTCGCCGAACTCGACGCCAACCTCGCCCGCGCGGCCGTCGATGTCGTGATCCTCATGCAACTCGACCTGCCGCGCGCCGAGGTGCAGCGGATCGTCGAGACCTGTGAGCGCGCCTACGTCGAGTGGAAGATCGTGCCGGGGGCCTTCGATATTTTTCTCAGCGGCTTGCACCTGCAAACCATCGGGCGCGTGCCCGTGCTCGGCGTCGAGGAGCTCGCCATCCGCCGGCTCTTCAACCGCGCGCTCAAGCGCCTG
>JANOAF010000504.1:0-14662 GCA_031411015.1 Opitutaceae bacterium
GGGAAAGCTCAGCGTGCGGCTGCCCGGCGAGAGCGCGCCGGCGCGCATCGTCTTCCATCGGGTCCGCAATCCCGCGCTTTCCGGCCCCGCTGGCCGCGAGGTCCTCGCGGATATCTCGCTGCGCGCCTCGCTGTGACTCCCCGCCCCACCATGGAACCCGCCGCCTTCTTTGCTCTCGCCTGCCCGGGCCGTGCGCTGCGCCTGAGAATGTGGTGTGTCGTTGGTGTGGTGCTGGCGATGGCCGCGGGTCTCGCGGCCCAGACGCCGGTGGCTCGCACGCTGCGCCAAACCGGCCCCAATGCCAACCGCCTCAATGTCGCCATCCTGGGCGACGGTTACACCGTGGCGCAGCAGGAGCAGTTTTTCGCAGATGCGCAGCGAAAACTCGACGCCCTTGTGGCGAGCGAAGCCTTCGCCGCGGCGCGCGACTTGATCAATGGCGTGGCGATCTTCACGGCGAGCAACGAGTCGGGCACGGATGTCGCCGGAGAAAATGTCCGGCGCGACACTTACTACGACACCGGCTTCGGCGGCTCCGTCAACGACCGGCTGCTCACCGTCGCAACCGCGGCCGGCCGCACCCGCGCGGAGACGGTCCTGCGCCAGAGGGCGCCCGACTGTGACCTCTCCATTTTGCTCGTGAACACACCAATCTATGGCGGCGCCGGTGGCAGCCTGGTGGTGACTTCGCTGCATTCGGCCTCGGACGAAATCGTGCTCCACGAAATCGGGCATTCGTTTGCGCGGCTGACTGACGAGTATGTGGATGCCGGCTCCGCGCCCTACTATCCGGCGGCGGAATTTCCCAACTCCACCCAGAAAACCTCGCGCGCGGAGATCCCGTGGCGTGATTTCCTCCTCGAGTCGACGCCACTGCCCACTTCGCCGATTGCCGTGGACGCCAATTCGACGGGCGCGTGGGAAGGCTCGCAATATCGGGCACAGGGATTTTTTCGCCCCACTTACGATTCCAAGATGCGCACGCTGGGCCGTCCGTTTGGCCCCGTGAACGTCCGCGCGTTTGCGACGGCGATTCATCAGTTGAACCTCAACAACGCCACGGCCTTGCCCGGCACGATCGCCCTCAACGCCGTGACCTCCACCGCCGCAGCTGGCGGCACACTCTCGCTCGGCGCCAGCGTCGAGGGCACCGGCCCGTTTACCTACCAGTGGCTCGCCAACGGCAAATTTCTCCCGGGCCAGACGGCGAGCACGCTTTCGCTCTCCGGACTCTCGGCCGCTCAGGTGGGAACGTATGCGGTCGAGGTCACCAACGCCTTGGGCGTCGCCCGTTCTGCTTCCGCGGGAGCCACGGCCCGCGTCGTCAGCCAGGGGGCCGGTGCGAGCGCGACCTACGCGCTGCAAATCGGAGCGCCGCAGGATCCCGGCCGGCTGATCAACCTTTCGATTCTCACCACGCTGGCGTCGGACACGGACGAGTTCTCGGTGGGTGTGGTGGTGGGCGGCGCGGGCACGACAGGCGGCAAGCCAATGTTGGTGCGCGTGGCAGGACCGTCCCTTGCAGCACTCGGCGTTGGCGGCGCGCACGAGGATCCGCGCCTGGAATTTTTCGCGGGCGAGACGAAGATCGGCGAAAACGAAAACTGGGGTGGAACCGCGGCAACGACCGCAATGATGAATTCAGTCGGAGCCTTTGCCTTTGCCGGTCCCGCGTCGCGCGATGCCGCCTTCGCGCTGCCCGCGGTCGCGAGCGGTGCCTGCTCGGCGAAAGTCTCCGGTCGCGGTGCCGGCAAGGTTCTGGCCGAACTCTACGACGCGACGCCGGCGGGCCAGTTCACGGCGACTACGCCGCGCCTCATCAACGTTTCCGTGCTCAAGCATATCGGTGACGGTCTCACCATGGGCTTCGTGATCGGCGGCTCGACGCCGCGCACCGTGCTCCTGCGGGCCGTCGGCCCGACGCTCGCCGCCGCGCCCTTTGGCGTCACCGCCGCGGCCGCCGACACGCGGCTCGCGCTCTATTCCGGCGCCACTGAAATCGGCGCCAACGACAATTGGGGCGGGACGGCGGAGTTGACCGCGGCGTTCGCGCAAGTCGGCGCGTTTGCGCTGCCGGCGGGCTCGCGCGACGCGGCGTTGCGGGTGACGCTCGCACCGGGCGCCTATACGCTGCAGGTTACCGGTGTCGGCGGCACGGGCACCGCGCTCGTGGAAGTCTACGAAATGCCGTGACGCGCCGAGGAGTTGTGGGGGGCCGCGCGGGAAACCGGCGGCTCAAGGTTACGCCGTTTTCACGGGACTGCGCGCCCTGATGGGAAACGAAGTCGGGTTTGCGTTGTCGCAGCTGTGCATAAACTTGGCGGTGAGCGGAAATCGAAAACCCCGAGTCCAACCCATGCGCTTACCACGAATTTTTCCGATCTACGTCCTCGTGGCCGCGGTCATCGCTTTCGTAGCTTGGCGAGCAGCGCCGCAGCGCGACCGAGCGGCTTTCCCGCGCGAGCCGGTGCCGCCGACGGCGGCGGATGCGAGGCAGCCGACCTTCACGACGGCAACCCTCACCGCAGAAGCGCGCCGCCAAATTCTTGAGCGTTACGCCTACGCGCAGGCGTGGACCGACGCGGCCCAACCGGAATCCTTCGGGGCGTTTCGCGCCTGGACGGATCGCTATCGGGCGGCGCCGGCGGCAGCGCGGGGCGCTCTGGTGGAAGAAGGGGTTTCACTCGCGCGGTCCCGGCGGGTGGCGCTGCTGGATCTCATCCGCTCCGACCCGCAGCGCGCGCTGGCCGTCACGGTGCCGGCGGCGGTGCGGCGCGATCTGCCGCCGGAAGTTGCAGTGGAGTTGGAGCGCCGCGTGGCCGGCAAGGGAGAGTTTGCCCTGATGGCATCGAGTCCCTCACCCGACGATCCGGCGGCCGGGCCGCGGATTCGGCGCGTCGCCTTGATCGGTGGGGTGAGCTACACCGCGCACATTTATGGGCGGCGCGAGCCGCAGACGGCACTCGCGGCGGCATCGCTCCACGGCATCGCGCTCGATCGTGAGATCGCATTGCACGAGAGTCCGCTGCGCGCGATGGAGTCTGGCGAAACCACCGCCGGTGCGAGTAACGCCACCTGTCCGGTCTCCGATCTGCCCGTCGCGGCGACCCCCCCCGACGTGACAATCGGAAACGATTCGCTGGCCTACGCCGAGTTTGAGGCCCGCGTAGTGGAGTATTGCGACACGAGCGGGGATATGATCGAGCGACACGCCCAGCTGTTAATTGCGGCGGAGGATGGCAGCACTCGCCGCACTGTGGACACGCCGGTGACGGCGGCTGAGGCGGCCACCGCGTGGACGTTGGGGACGAAGGAGGTGCTCGTGATTCGGGTGGATTTTTCCGATTTCCCCGGCGAGCCGATGTCCGTGGCTGCGGCCCAAAACGTGATGAACAACGGCGTGCGTCCGCTCTTCGAGGACATGAGCTACGGGAAGACCTCAATCAACGGCACCATCAGCGAAGCGGTCTACCGGATGCCGCAAACGGGCAGCTCCTACGCGCTCGCCGACAACGAAAACCAAATGCACACCGATGCGCGCAACGCGGCGGCGGCGAACTACACGCTCGCCCAGTTTGATCGCATCATCGTGCTCTTTCCCAATCTCGGCACTTCGCGGGTGCCGGGTTCGCTCATCACGTTTGGCGGCGAAGCGCTTGTGAACGCGGCCAATGTTTGGATTAACGGCAGCGCATCGTTCACGACCGCGACCGTCTCGCACGAACTCGGCCACACCTATGGCCTCATGCACTCGAACCTCTGGCGTATTAACGACGGCAATCCCGTGTCGCCCAATGGCAACACGCTAGAATACGGCGACCCCTTTGACACGATGGGCTCATCGGGGACGACGGGGGTGACCCGCGACGCTCGCCACCACTTTAACCAATGGCACAAAAATCGGCTCGGCTGGCTGCCCGATGCGGCCGTCACGACCGTGAAAACGAGCGGCACGTATCGCATCTACCGGTTTGACAGCCGGGACGCGGCGCTCACGCAGCCGCTCGCGCTGCGGATTTTTCGCGACGGGGTCCGTTGGTATTGGGTGGGGCTGCGGCAGAATTTTGCGACGGGCACGCCGACGGCCAATGGCGCCCACGTGATCTGGGGCTACAACAACCGGCAGCAAAGCGAACTCTTGGATCTCACCACGCCGGGCGTGAACGCCAATGACGCCACACTCGCGATCGGTGCGACGTTTTCCGATCCGGTCTCGGGGGTTGTCATCAAAGCCGTGGCGCGGGGCGGCACCGAACCGGCGCAATTCCTCGACGTCGAAGTCACGCTGCCCAGCACCCCTCCTGACGTCGTCGTGGCTTGGGGCCGGGAAGGGGCGACTTTTTTCAATGGCAATACCGGCGCACCCTCCTCGCCGGTGCCGGAAACGCATGTGCCGCTCGGTCTCACCGGCGTGCGCGCCATCGCCGCCGGGGGCCAGCACGCGATCGCGTTGAAGGCGGATGGCAGTGTCGTCGCTTGGGGTAATTCGACCAACAGCCAAACCAGTGTGCCGGCGGGCCTGACCGATGTGGTGGCGGTGGCGGCGGGTGGAGAGGTCAGCGGCGTGGTCCGGCGCGACGGCTCCGTGCGGCTCTGGGGCTCCAACGCCTCGGGCCAAACCACCGTGCCTGCGGAATTGAGCAATGTCGCCCAGCTCGCGATCGGCACCACCCACGTGCTCGCACTCAAAACCGATGGCACGGTCACCGCGTGGGGTTCCAACACCTCCGCGCAAACCACGATTCCGGCCGGGTTGGCGGACGTGGTGGCGATTGCCGCGGGCTCGGGCGGAAGCGTGGCCGTTCGGCGCGACGGCACGGTGGTGGCTTGGGGGGCTGCGCTTTTTCGGGCCGTTCCCGCGGGTCTCGCGAACGTCGTGGCGATCTCTGCGTGTGGTGCCGGGGAAAACGGCGGCACCCATGTCCTCGCCCTCAGGCGGGACCGGACGGTGGCCGCCTGGGGTAACAACGCCAATGGCCAGTCCACGGTGCCCGCCGGACTGAATGGCGTGGTGGCCGTCTCGGCGGGTGGCTTTCATTCCCTCGCGATGAAGAGCGACGGCACGGTCGTGGCGTGGGGCTCGAGCGTTTCGTCCCAAACAAATGTTCCGGTCGCCTTGCCGCGCGGTTTTGCGCTCGCGAGTTCCACGCGGGGTTGTTTCGCCCTCGCCGGCACGAGCGTGGGAATAAATTTTCGGCCCCAGGATCAGACGATTGCAGTCGGGGGGAGTGTGATTTTGCGGGTCGACGCCACGGGACTCGGTGCCCTCGGCTACCAATGGCGGAAAGATGGGGTTGGCGTTGCGGGCGCGACCAGCAGCACGCTGGCCCTCACCGGAGTCACCGCCGCTCAAAGCGGGCTCTACGATGTCGTCGTGACGGATTCAGTCGGTGGCGTCGTTTCGCCGTCGGCGCGGCTCACTGTTAATGCGGTCGTGACCCAGGAAGTCAGCCGCATCGCCAATCTCTCGATCCGCACTCGTGCCGGCACCGGGGCGCAAACCCTCATCGTGGGTTTCGTCGTGGGTGGCGCGAGCACGAGTGGCCCGAAGCCCCTGCTGGTGCGCGGCGTGGGGCCGACGCTCGGGATCTTTGGCGTCACCGGCGTGCTCGCCGATCCGAAGCTCGAAGTTTACAGCGCCACCGCGGTGAAACTATTTGAGAACGATAACTGGAATCCCGCGGACGCCGCGACCTTCGCCAGCGTCGGGGCGTTTGCGCTGACGGCCAACAGTAGCGACGCCGCGCTCTACAATGGCGGGTTGGCGAGTGCCGGCTACTCCGCCCAGCTTTCCGGTGTGGGCGGCGCTACCGGCGTCGTGCTCGCGGAACTCTACGATGTGACCCCGGCCACGACTTTTGGCGCGGGCACACCGCGACTCATTAACGTCTCCGCCCGCGCCGTCAGTGGCGTGGGGGCAGATGTGCTGATCGCCGGATTTGTGATCGCCGGCCCCGGATCGAAAACGGTGTTGGTGCGCGCCATTGGTCCGACGCTCTCCGTGTTTGGCGTGACCGGCGTGCTCGCCGATCCGAAGTTGGAACTGTTCAACGGTGCGGGCGTGAAGACGCAGGAGAACGACAACTGGGGCACGACGGTGAGCGGCTCCACGCCCGTTACGGCCGCCACGTTTACCTCGGTCGGAGCGTTTGGCCTTACTGGCACCTCGCGTGATGCCGCGCTGCTCGCGACCCTGCAACCCGGCGCCTACACCGTGCAGGTTTCCGGCGTCGGTGGCACGACGGGCGTGGCGCTTGTCGAAGTGTATGAAGCGCCCTGAGCCCACCGCCTAAGCAGCGGGAAAGACGGCGAGGCGCCGTCGCGATTCCTGCGCCGACGAATTTTGGCGTCGTGCCGCCACGACCACCGGCACGATTCCAGCGGGGCATGAACGCTGGGTCCCTGCGGGGCACAAATCAGGTTGTGCGCATCCGCGCAAACTCACGGGCGGGACGCGCGTGCCACGTAGCACGGGCGGCCCGCCCACGTCTTCAAACCGGAGGTCGCTCAAAACCTGATTTGCGCCCCTCCCCGCGGTCTCTGCAACGTCTCGCTCGCTGGCTTGCGTCGTCTTGTCGAGAGTTTGACTGTGAATCCTTTGTCCGTGTGTTTTGTCGCGTAAACCGTCGATGCCGTCATTGCTCGCACTTGCTCCCTGGGTCCTCGCCGTCGCCCTCCTGACTGCGCTCGCGCTCGTGTTGATTCGCGCCCGCCAAAGCCGAATCCGGCAAGCGGGCGAACTCGCCGCAACCGAGGCGAAGCTCAAGCGCCTCGTGCAAGCCGTCGACAGCGCCTCCGACGCCATCGGCATCGGCGACATGGACTCGAATTCTCTCTTTCACAACAAATCCCACCTCGAGCTCTTCGGCTACTCGGTCGATCACCTGAATGCCGCCGAAGAGCCGGCCGCCTTGTTCGCCGATAAATCCATCGCGCAGCAGATCCATCAAAGCATCCGCGAGGGCCGTTCGTGGCACGGCGAGACCGATATCAAGGACAAGAGCGGCCGGGTGTTTCCCGCCTTCGTCCGCGCCGATATTATTCGCGATGATCAGGGCGCGCCCACGGGCATCTTCGGCGTTTTTACCGATATCACCGAGCGCCGCCGCCAGGAAGACGCGATCCGCGCGTCACAGGAAAATCTCCGCCGCACCAATCTCGAACTCGCCGCCGCCGCCGAGGAAGCCCGCCGCCTCGCCCGCATCGCCGAAGCCGCCAACGAGGCGAAGAGCGCTTTCCTGGCGACGATGAGCCACGAAATCCGCACGCCGCTCAACGGCGTCATCGGCATGACCAACATCCTTGTTGAGACGCCGCTCAACGACGAGCAGCGCGAGCACCTCCGCACGATCAAGCTCTCCGGCGAAGCCCTGCTCATCATCATCAACGACACCCTCGATTACTCGAAGATCGAGGCCGGGCACGTCGAGCTGCAGCAGCAGCCATTTGACCTCACCACCTGCGTCGAGGAATCGATCGCGCTCATCGCGGCGCGGGCCAGGGACAAAGGCCTCGCTCCTACCGCTCACGTCTCGCCCGAAATCCCGCGCATGATCATTGGCGATGCCGCGCGTCTTCGTCAGGTCCTGATCAACCTGCTCAATAACGCCATCAAGTTCACCGACCGGGGCGAAATCGTCCTGCACGCGCGGCTCGACTCGCGTCGGGACGAGCGCTGTCAGGTCAGCCTCAGCGTGCGCGACACCGGCATTGGCATTCCCAAGGATAAACAGAGTCGCCTCTTTCAACGTTTCTCCCAAGTCGACGACACCAACACCCGCAAATACGGGGGCACCGGCCTCGGTCTCGCGATCTCCAAGAAACTCGCCGAGTTGATGGGCGGCACGATCACCGTCGAAAGCGAAGCCGGCCTCGGCTCCACGTTCACCGTGAGCATCGACGTCGGGCTTTCCCCGGGCACCACCCTTCCCGATCGCGTCCAGCGGATCGCGCCGGCGGCCCCGGCTCCCGTCACTTCGCCGCCCGTAACCGCGAGCATGGCCGACCAAATGCCACTGCGTCTTCTCGTGACGGATGACAACTCGGTGAACCAGCGCGTCGCCAAAGCCACGCTCAAGAAATTCGGCTACGCCTGTGATCTCGCCTCCGACGGCGCCGAAGCCATCGCCGCCCACCAGCGCGCCCCCTACGATCTCATTTTGATGGATGTGCAGATGCCCGGCGTCGACGGCCTTGAGGCCACGCGCCGCATCCGCGCCCTCTGTGGCGATCCAAGCCGCCCCTGGATCATCGCCGTCACCGCCGGCGCCTTCGAGGAAGACCGCCTCAACGCGCTCGCTGCCGGCATGAACGATTTTCTCAACAAACCGCTGCGCGCCGAACTTCTCAAAGCTTCCCTCGCGCGTGGCTACAGCGCACTGCAATCCGGCGCCTCCCCGAAATAGTGAGATCAGGACATGCCGGAAAAATCCTATCTCTCGTGCGTGTTTTCCTGCTCATCCTAGCTTTTTGCGCTCTTCCGTTTAGCCGCGCGGCGGAGGCGAGCAGACCCGAAGCCTTGCTCGTTGTGCTCGGCGACATGCATTCCGCCCACGAGCGCACCGCACAGCTCGTGGCCCGCATCGATCAACTGCGCGTGGAAAATTCCGGCGTGCCGCTCGCGATTCTGATCAACGGCGACTCGTTCGAATACGGCAACGGCGTCGCCCGCCGCACCGCCGGCGCGATCGATTTCGCGCTGCTGGCCGCGCTCGCCGCGCGCGGTCCGCTCGTCGTGAACCTCGGCAACCACGAGCCGGAATTCCTCGACGTCACTGAAACGGTTAAAAAAATCGCGGCGACCGGCGCGCAGGTCGTCAGCGGCAACCTGCGCGATCCGGCCACGGGAAAAAATTACGCGCCCGCGTCGCTCACGCTGCAACTCGGCGCGCACTTGCTCACGATCGTCGGCGTCACGACCGACAGACTCTCCACTTGGCGCGTCGCGATCCGCCCGCAGCTCGATCTCGGCGATCCGGCCGTGTGGGCGCGCGAAAATTTCCCCCGGATATTCGGCGGTGCCTTGGCTGGAGCCGCGACGCCCTCGCCGCGTCGGGCCGACCGCGGCGAGGGCGCCGCGGCTCCAGCCGATCTGAACTTGCTCCCCGTCGTGCTCAGCCACGCCGGACTTCGCGCCGACCGCGCGATGCTGCCGCTCGTGCCCGACGGCACGCTCTTCGCCGGCGCGCACGACCACCTGCGCTTCGTGCATCGGGAAGGGCGGACGTTTTATTTCCACTCGGGCAGCTGGATCGATTTTATGTCGGTCGCGCGGCTGCAACGCACTGCTGGCCGGCTTGGCTGGGAAGTTGAACAGGTCGCTCTATCGGCGGACGATCCTGCCGATCCCGCGCTCGCGAAACTCGTCCGCGAAACGCTCCAGAAAAATCTCACCGCGGAAGAGACCGCGATCGTCGGCCGCGCGCCGCGCGCGCTCGGGCCGGGCGAGGCGGCGCGGTTTGCCGTCGAGGCCGCGCGCATCGCGGCGGGCGCGGAGGTCGCGCTCGTGGGCGCGACGACCTTCGGTGCGGGGTTGCCCGCGGGCGAAGTGACGCGCTATGCGTTCGATGCCTGCGTGCGTTTCGACGGCCCGCTGTTCGGCGCCGAAGTCAGCGGGGCGTGGTTGAAAAAGTTCCTCGTGCGCACGAATCAGGGGCCGGACACGCCCTTCGCCGAGCGCGGCGGCGAAAATCTTGTCGCGGCCGCTCCCGCTGTGATCGAGTCCGGCCGCACCTATCGCCTCGTGACCACCGATTGGATCGCGAAAAACGCGAAGACCTACCTCGGCGACGATGCGCCCGCGCTCACCGAGAAGCCGGAGTTGAAATTGAAAGCCGCGGTGATTTCCGCGCTGAACCGATGATGATGAATTTGCTCGCATGCAGGCCCGGCCGCGAGCCGGGTCGCCCGGTCACCGCCCGGGCCTACCAAAAAATCGCACGCCGTGGGCTGCAGCTGAACTTGCGTTGCCTCACGCAAAGGCCGCAGAGGCCGCGGAGGAATCGAACCACAGCCGATCCGTTGCGACCTTTTCGCCCGTGGCGTGAGGCAAAGTCGGCCGGCGACCTTGGACCCTTGGCTTGGTGTAGAAACGGCCGATGGCCGGTCCGACAGGGCAACAGCATCAGGCGATTATTCTCAGAATGAAACGTCTGTCCCAGCTATGAGTCGTCACCGTCGCATCGCGCTTGCTGTCACATTGTGCCTCGCACCCGCGCGCGCCGCGCAGCCCGCGCCGCCCGGCACGCTCGGGCCGGAGACGGACGAGCTGTTTCGCGCGGGTCGCATGCTCTTCGATATTTTTGCGCCGGCGGAGGTGAAGGCGCAGTATGATTTTCCCACGAAGGAAAAATGGGACGCACTCGTCGTGAAATTCCAGCGCGCGCTTGAGGGCGATTCCGTCGCGGACCTCGCCGACTGCGCGCGCGAGGGGCGGCAGGCACTCGACGCGCTCCGCCTCGTGCCCGGCTACGACGACCTCGCCGACTGGCTGGAGCAGCGCATCGATTCCTTCGAGGGCGCGCGCCAAACGCTCACGCCGGTGCAGCCGCCGCCGAAGCGTCCCGGTCCGCCGCCGCCCGCGGTCTTTCAACCCGTGCCGCATTACCAGCTCTGGCTCGCGCGGGTGCAGTCGCGCCCCGCGCCGGCGCGCGCCGCCACGCTCATGCCGCGCCTGCGCGCCGCCTTCGTCGCCGAGGGCGTGCCACCGGAGCTCGCTTGGATCGCAGAGGCCGAGAGCTCGCTCAATCCCGCCGCGCGCAGTCCCGTCGGCGCAAAGGGTTTGTTTCAATTCATGCCCGACACCGCGAAGGCGATGGGCCTCTCGACTCTCTTGCCCGACGATCGCACCGACCCGGAGAAATCCGCCCGCGCCGCCGCGCGCTACCTGCGTCAGCTCCACGGCCGCTTCGGCAACTGGGCGCTCGTCCTCGCCGCCTACAACGCCGGCGAAGGCCGCGTCGCCCGCACCCTCGCGCAGCACAAGGCGACGAGCTACACTGCCATCGCGGAGAAACTCCCCGCCGAGACGCGCATGTATGTCCCCAAGGTCTGCGCGTTGATCGCGACGCGGGCGGGTGTGCCGCCGGAAAGAATCGCGCCGCCCGGGCCATCCCCAAAAAAGTAGCCGGCTAAAACAGGTTCGCCAGCGGGAGCATCGCGCGTTTGCTGGCGACATGGGATTCTTCAATCGCTTCTCCGGCAAGAAAACGGAGCCAACACCAAACGGCGCGGTGATCCCGACGGAGGCGTCCTTGGGATCGACTCCTACCTCAGCGGTGGCCGCTGCCGGAGTGGGGGTCAAACCCCGCCTCGCCGCCGCGCGCGAGAAGGTCGAGGCGAAGGATCTGCCAGCCGCGCTGGTCATCTACGAAGAAATCCTCGCGAGCGGCGCGGGCGATCGCGCGGATGTGCTTGTCGCCATCTCCGGCGACCTCGGGTCGCACGGGCATCTCGCGGAGATTATCGATTTGATCGCACCGCGGTATGATGCGGACCGGCACGGGCCGGCGACGGGGTTGAATTTGCTCCAGGCTTATCTCGCGCTCGGCAATGCCGACGCGGCGCAGCATGTGCTCGATATCCTTTTTGCGCTCAACCGGCCCGAGCTCGAGGATCGGTTGCACGGGTTTTCCAATGCCATCGCGGAGTTGCTGGCGGCACCCGAGCCTGCGGCCGCCGCTTCCACGGGAGGCGCGCCGGGTGAGGCGCCGAAGCTTGGGCTCATCACAATTAGCAAACCGGTTTGGTTCTACGGGCTTGAGCCGCTCGCGGCGCAGATTCTGCCGCCGAAAGAAGGACGTTTGCGGCGGATCGCGTTTGCGCAACTGGCCCTGCCGGGGCGCGCGGCCAATCCGCTGGCGGTCGACGTCGCGACAAAACCAGCCGACGAACTCGCGCGGCTGTCACGCGCACTACCGCTGTGGTTGGCGGAGACGTTTTATTTTTCGCCGTCCTATGCGCCCGTCGCCGCGATCGCGCTTTTGAGTGCTGCGGGGGTGGAGAGCCGGCTCGTGGATTTCGGCTCCGAGTGGTCGGTCGACAATCTCCGGCAGCTCGTGGACACGACCGAGGGCGGGCTCGACTACATCGTGAGCGGCGCGCTGCGTGTCGTGGCCGGCGACTACGAGGTGCGGCTGCGCGTGTGGGAGGTGAAATCGTTTCGCGAGCGCAAGGTCTTCAACGCGCGCTGGACGCCCGGCTCGGCCGACGAAGCGCTCGGTAAACTGCACGCCGACGTGCGTGCCTACATGGAGTGGTCGCCGGCCAGCGCCGCGTTTGCCTACACGGTGCCGGCGCTGCCGCGAGTGTGGCTCGACACGCTGGACGCGTCGCTCGGCTTGTTTCTTGTGGATAAGAACGTGTTACCCGCCGGACAGCTGTCGCCCGTCGCGCCTGATTTGGAAGCCGTCGCGTCGCGCGCGGCTTCGAGTGAAGCCGCGTCGCTCGCGTTTCTCACGCTGTGCGCCCGCGAAAAAAAACTCAGCGGTAGGCTCGAGCCCGATGCTGACCTCGCGCGGTCGCCTCTCGTGGATGAAGCGAAGGCGATCCTCGGCTGAGGCGGCGCGCATGCACCCGCCCACTTCCGACCTGCGCATTCGCGCGACGAAACCGCTGCTCGCGCCGGCGGCGCTCGAGGCGGAGCTGCCGCTTTCCGATGTGGGCGCGGAAATGATCGCGCGCTCGCGGCGCGAGGTGGCGGCAATCGTCACGGGGACGGACGACCGGCTACTCGTGGTGGTGGGACCGTGTTCGATTCACGATCCGGCGGCAGCGGTCGAATATGCGGAGCGATTGCGCGAAGTGGCGGCGCTGCACGCGCGCGATTTGCTGGTGGTGATGCGGGTCTATTTTGAAAAACCCCGCACGGTCGTCGGCTGGAAAGGACTCATCAACGATCCGCTCCGGGATGGCACCTACGAGATTCATCTCGGCCTGCGGCTCGCGCGGAAATTGATGCGCGATGTCGTCGGCCTCGGGTTGCCAGTGGCGACGGAATTTTTGGACACGACGCTCGGGCAGTATTACGCCGACCTCGTTTCGTGGGGCGCGATTGGGGCGCGCACGGTGGAGAGTCAGGTGCATCGCGAGCTGGCGTCGGGGCTCTCGATGCCGGTGGGTTTCAAGAATCGCACCGATGGTGATGTGCAGGTGGCGATCGATGCGATCCGCTCGGCGCGGCACGCGCACTGGTTTCCCTCGCTCACACGCGAAGGCGCGCCCGCCGT
Organism: Opitutaceae bacterium; assembly: GCA_031411015.1. Classification (GTDB taxonomy): domain Bacteria; phylum Verrucomicrobiota; class Verrucomicrobiia; order Opitutales; family Opitutaceae; genus ER46. Next base: position 13,227 of record JANOAF010000504.1, read on the forward strand.
GATGGGCACGATGGGCAACGAGCACACGCATCTTGTGCTGCGGGGCGGCTCGGCGGGACCGAATTTCTCCGCGGCGCACGTGCGCGCGGCGGGCGAGCTGTTGCGGAAAAATAATCTGCCGCCGCACGTGATGGTCGATTGCTCGCACGCCAACAGCGGCAAGGACGCGTCGCGCCAGCCCGCCGTCGCCGCCGATCTCGCCGCGCAAATCGCGGGCGGCGACCGCACGATCGCGGCGGTGATGCTTGAGAGCAACTTGCTCGGCGGCACGCAGGATTATCAGGCGAAGCCGTTGGTGGCGGGCCGCAGCGTCACCGATGCGTGCCTCGCGTGGGAGCACACGCTACCCGTGCTGGCGACGCTGGCGACGGCGGTGCAACACCGCCGCGGCGCGGCTTAAGCATCCGTCGCGACCCCCGCCCATGGACGAGGCTTTTTGGATCACCGGAGTGCGGGCGGCGGGTGTTTTTCATCTGCTCACGGTCGGGCTCGCGCACTTCACGCCGATCCCGCCCAACTGGGAAGAGAACCTCGCGCGTCTGCCCGCGATTCACCGCCGCTTTGCGATCGCCCAGAATATTTTTGTGGGTGGCACCATGGTCTTTGCCGGCGGGGTGAGCCTGCTCTTTGCCCGCGAACTCGTCGCGGACACGGCGATCGCGCGACTATTCTGCGGTGGCGTTGCGCTCTGGTGGGCGGCGCGGTTGGTCGTGCTGCCGTGGCTGCGCGTGTGGCCGGAGTTGCGTGCGCCGCTGCTGCGGGCCGGTTTCGTGCTGCTGCACGCGGAATGCGCCGCCTTCGCGATTGTCTACGGTTGGCTCGCGTTGCGTCCCGGGTGAGGGCTCCGCGCCCTTGACGGCGCGGGCGCGCGCCCGCGATCTTGGGGTGTGCCCTCGAAACCGATTCCCGGCTCTTCCGGCGAAGTGTTGACGACCTTGCCGTCGCCCTATGTGCCGCATGCGGCGACAGGGCTGCTGCATCTCCCGCGATTCCTCGCGAAGTGCCAGCATGTGAAGGCGCACGGCGCGCTGCCGGCGAGCTACGCGAAGAACTACAAGCGCGGGTGCGACCGTTTCCTTTCGCAACATCTCGGGATTGAGCCGGCGGCGGTGGAGAAAATTGTGTTCGAATCGGCGAGCGCCGACGAGATCGATGCCAAGTTGAAACAGATTCTTCCCGCCGACGTGCGTGCCGCCCAGTGGAACCGGCGGTATGTGCAGATGGGGATGACGCCCGCGGGCCGGGAATTTATGCAGACGGCGCTGACGGCGATGGGCTGCACCGATCGCGTCGATGAAATCAAGAGCGTGCCGGACCTGATGGACTTCGACGAGGGGCGGATCGAATGAAAGGGTTGTGAACCTCGCGTCCGCCGGGCCGCGCGGAAAAAACGGGCTTGTGTTGCCACGGTCCGAGTCTTCCCGATTCTCTCCACG
>JANOAF010000505.1:0-9674 GCA_031411015.1 Opitutaceae bacterium
TGCGCCCTTCGCGGCCTTTACGTGAGGCATTTTTAATTCAGCGGCCGGCCGTATAGGGATGTTGCGATTTTGTTGCCGGATGCCTTCGCCCAAATTGCAGCTTCCCAACCGCCCCGGAAACCAGCTTGGATGGCTTGGTGATTTCGCGAACGATGCGCGCCCCGCGTGTCGCCGAGGGATCCTCCGCTTTCGTTTGTTTCCACCCGCACACCTCAACTCCCGTCATCCACCATGAGAATCGGCATCAATACCTTCCTCTACACGTCCCCGTTTACGACCGAGAGCGTGAAGCTTTTCCCGAAGTTCAAGCGCTGGGGCTTCGATACCGTCGAGATTCCGATTGAGGATCCGTCGCACATCGACACCGCGGTCGTGCGCGTGGCCGCGGCGCGCGCGGGTATCGCCATCGGCAGCGTGTGCGCGGCGATGGGGCCGGGTCGCGATTTCCGCGGAACGGCGGAGGAGCAGAAGACTGCGATGGATTACTGCACGGCGCTGATCGATCAGGCGGCCGAGCTCGGCTGCCCGCGGTTGATCGGGCCGGTGTATTCCGTCGTCGGCAAGGCCGATGCGGTCGAGCCCGAACCGCGCAAGATCGAGTGGGCGCTCGTCGTGGCGAACCTGAAAAAACTCGCGCAGCACGCCGAGGCCCGCGGCGTCACGATCTGCATCGAGCCGTTGAACCGGTTTGAAACCGATTTCCTCAACACCTGCGATCAGGGCCTAAAGTTGATTAAGGCGATTAAGTCGCCCGCGGTGAAGCTCCACCTCGACACCTTCCACATGAACATCGAGGAAAAGGACCAGGCCGCCGCGATTCGCAAGGCGGGCAAGCTCCTTGGGCACTTCCACGCTTGTGGCAGCGACCGCGGCACGCCCGGCGGCGACCACATCGCGTGGCCCGCGATCGTGAAGGCCCTCAAGGCCATCGGCTACAAGGGCGACGTCGTGATCGAGTCGTTCACGACGGACGTGAAGGTCATCGCCCGCGCCGCCGCCATCTGGCGCACGATCGAGCCGCGCCGCGACGACATCGCGTTGAACGGCCTGAAATTCCTCCGGCGCGTGCTGAAGTAAGCGGTTGGTTGTTTTCGTTTTTCGCGCGCGGCTAGATCTAGTTGCCGCGCGTGAAGCGCTCTCTCCCGTGCACCAGCGCATCAGCCTGAGTATTCCGGCGTAACGTAGCGCGGAGCTTCAGCCCGCGCCGGGAAATTTTGAGACGCGGCCTGAAGCACCGCGCTACTTCCAGACCATGATTTCACGGTTTTTGTGCCTCTTCATGTTCTTTGTGGCCATCGGCTTGGACGTCTTGCGCGCTCAACCCGCGACCGTGATCGCAATCGCCGGGGCGCCGGGCGAGGCGGAGTTTGCGCCCGACATTGCGCTGCAACTTGACGCGTGGGCCAAAGTCAGTGTGCAGGCTGGCGCGAAGCACATCGCCATTGGCCGGGAAGAATCGGGCGCGCCCTCCGATCGGGAGCGCATCAAGGCGGCGCTCGAGGCGGAGGAGAAGTCCGGTGCAGCCGAACTCTGGATCGTGCTGATCGGCCACGGGACGTTCGATGGCAAGGAAGCGAAATTAAATCTCCGCGGTCCCGATCTTGCCGCGTCGGAGCTGGGGGAGTGGTTGAAACCCTTTCAGCGCCCGCTCGCGATCGTGGATACCACGTCGTCGAGTGCTCCGTTTCTCGCCAAGCTCGCCGCGCCCCGCCGTGTGATCGTGAGTGCCACGCGCAGCGGCACCGAACACAACTACGCGCGCTTCGGGAAATTTCTCGCCGAGGCGCTCGCCGATCCGAAGAGCGATCTCGATAAGGACGGGCAGATTTCGCTGCTGGAGTCGTTCCTCAGCGCTTCGCACCGGACGAACGAATTCTACAAAACCGAAAACCGGCTGGCGACCGAGCATGCACTGATCGACGACAACGGGGATGGACTCGGCACGCCGGCGGAATGGTTTCGCGGCGTGCTCGCCACCAAGCGGGCGCGTGACGGCGCGGCGCTGGATGGCCCGCGGGCCCACCAGTTCCACCTCGTGCGCAGCGCGGTGGAACAACAGCTCGCGCCCGAGGTGCGGGCGCGCCGCGACCAGATCGAGCTGGATATCGCCGCGCTCCGGGCAAAAAAGGATAAGCTGACCGAGGGAAAATATTTTCAGGAGCTGGAGAAATTGTTGCTCGAACTCGCGGCGCTCTACGAAGGGACGTGAGTGGGGTAGGAGCGGGTCGCTCCCGCCTTTTCGCGCGTTGATTATTCGAGGGCGGGTCAAAGACCCCGCCCTACTTGCAAATTTCTCTTCGCCCCGCGGTGCGAGGCGTGCTTACGATTTTTCATGCTCACACGCTTTTCCGTCGCTCCCCTGCACACCATGACCCGCACGCTCGCCGCGGTGGCGATGGGGCGGGAGGCCCCGGACCTCGTCATCACCGGCGCGCGCGTGCTCTCGACCTACACGGAGCGGGTGCATCGCAATCGCGAAATTTGGATCAAGGGCGGACGCATCGCGGTCGTGAAACCCGCGGGGGATTTTAAGAAAACCAAACCGGGTGGCGGAACCGGCACGAAACTCTACGATGCGCGCGGGGGCATCCTCGCCCCCGGCCTCGTCGATCCGCATGTGCACATAGAGAGCAGTATGATGACGGCCTGCGCGTTTGCGGAGGCGGCGCTGTTGAACGGCACGACGACTGTTTTCTGTGACAGCCATGAAATCGGCAACGTGTGCGATGTCGCCGGCATCCAGTGGATGCTGGAAGATGCACGCCGCGCGCCGCTGTCGATTTATCTCACGGTGCCGAGCACGGTGCCGGCGACAAATTCGAAACTGGAAACCGCTGGCGGCGATCTCACGCCCGCGAAGATTGGGAAAATATTCGACCGCTGGCCCGAGGCGGCGGCGCTCGGCGAAAAGATGGACTACATCCCGGTCGCGATGGGTGACGCGCGCAGTCACGCGATCCTTGCCGAGGCGTTGAAGCGGGGCCGGCCGGTGTGTGGTCATATTTATGGCCGCGAGTTCGTTGCCGCCGGGGCGGCGAGCGGCATCACCGACACCCACGAATCAATCAGCCGCGAGATTGCCGACGATTTTCTGGAGAACGGCGTGTGGATTTTCCTCCGGGGCGGGAATCCGCTCACACCCTGGCACTCGTTGCCGCTCGCGATCAAGGCGGTCACGGAACTCGGCGCGAATCCCAAGCGCGTGTGCGTCTGCACCGACGATCGCGACGCCGATGATCTGTTTCTTTTCGGGATGGACTGGGTCGTGCGACAGGCGGTGGCGGCCGGGCTCAGCACCACGACGGCGTGGAGCCTTGGCTCGCTGCACCCGGCGACGCGCTATGCGAAGGACGGTGAGTTTGGCGGGCTCGCGCCCGCCCGCCGCGCCGATGTGGTGCTGCTGAACGATGCGCTCGAAGTCCAAAACACGTGGTATGGCGGCGAGCTGGTCGTAGAGCGGCGGAAGATCACGCCGATCCTCGATCGGGCGATGAGCCGGCGGTATCGCTATCCGCGCGCGGCTTACCAGACCGTGAAACTACCCTCGCGCCGACCGCTCACCCCGGCGCTGCCGAAGAAGGTGGTGACGGCGAACGTGATTCGCCTCGTGCCACCGGGGATTCTCACGGCCCACGATCGGCTGCCGCTGCCGGTCGCGGAATCGTGGGCTGAACACTTTGCGCGCCAGGATCTCTGTTTCCTCACTGTGATCGAGCGGCATGGGAAGAACGGCGGGGTGGGCTATGGGTTGTTGCGCGATTTCGGCCTGAAAGATGGCGCGGTCGCCAGCAGTGTGGGCCACGACGCGCACAACATCGTGCTCGCTGGCACCAACGAGCGCGACCTGCAGCTAGCGCTCGCGACCGTGAAGAAGATGCGCGGCGGCGTGTGTGTGGTGCGCGGCGGCAAGGTGTTGGCCCGCGTGGCGCTGCCCATCGCCGGCTTGCTCTCCGATCAGCGCGCCCCGGTCGTCGCCAAGGAGACGACCGCGCTCAAACGTGCTTGGACCAAGCTCGGCTGCAAGGTGCCCTACATGGGGTTCAATCTCCTCCCGCTTTCCGTCATTCCGGAGCTGAGGCTGACCGACAAGGGCCTGATCGACGTGCTCGCGATGAAGGTTTTGCCACTGTTCACCCAGTCCTAACGCGAAAAATTTTCATGCCCGCTGGACAAGTGGTCCGCAGGCTGCTGTGCCTGAGGGGTGAGAATTCGCACCAAACACTACCCATACCGACTCCCCGTTGCCGTCTCGGCCCTCGCCTTGGCGCTGACGGTCGCCCCCACTTGGGCGCAAACTGCCCCCTCCGCGGCCAAACCGACGGATGAAATTACCACGATGCAAAAATTCGAGGTGAAGGACGTTCCTCTCGAAAAGCAGATCCTGCCGACGGCGCGGCCGTTTAAGTCCGTGTTCGGCACCGACGACAACATCGTCGATGTGCCGCGCAATGTGACGATTATCTCCCGTCAGCAGCTGAGCGACATCAGCATCGCGAGCGTCCTCGATTTCACGAAGCTCACATCCAGCGCCTATTCGACGACGAATTTCGGGGCGCCGTCGAATCCCGCCATTCGCGGTCTGACCGCCGACCTTTTCATTAACGGTGTGCGCGGCCGCATCACCTCCAATGGCAACGGCCTGCCCCTGGACTTTAATGCCGTCGAGTCCGTCAACATCGTGAAGGGCCCCGCCACCGCGGTGCAGGGCACCTCGATGTATGTCGGCGGCTTCGTCGACCTTGTGACCAAGCGTCCTTATTTCGACGCGAACAAGGGCTCGGTCAGTGTTACGATCGGTTCCTATTCGCAGAAGGAGTGGACGATCGACACGGGCGGCCCGATCTCGAAGGAAGCGGCCTATCGCTTCAGCTACTCTGGCACCGACAGCAAGGGCTACTCGTGGGACTACTATAACAAGAATCACTCGATCTACGGTGCGCTTACGCTGCGCCCGTCGAAGGACTACGAGATTTTCGTCAGCGCCACGGCTGCATTCTACAACTACACCGAAAACTGGGGTATCAACCGCGTGACGCAGGACCTGATCGACAACGGTCGCTACCTCACCGGTGTGAACAGCAACGCCGCGCCGGACTTTGCGCGCTTCCCGTTCGGGTTTCAGGACTCGCGCGGCCAGCCGATCACGTTTGGCAACATCAACACCATCGGCGGCGTCGCCGCGCCCGTGTCCGATCCGCAAAACTCGAAATGGGTGACATCCGGTTTTCCCGCGGGCAACCGCGTCATCTTTGGCCCGACCGTGCAGGTTAGCCGCCACCAGCGCCTCCTTAAGCCGGGCGATCACTCGACCGGCCGTGAGTTTAATGTGCAGGCGATCCAGACGTTCACCGTCAGCCCGACGCTTAAGATCACGAATAACAGCTACGCGAGCTACACCGCCCGCAACACCCTTAGCAGCTACTACTACTCCGAGATTATCGATCCGTCGTGGTTCGCGGAAAACCGCACCGAGTTCGTCTTCACGCAAAAGGGCTTCACGGTAAACGCCGGCCTCGACCTCCGCTATCAGCGCACCAAGGCCTACGACGACTACTTCTTTGAGCCAGCCAATGTGTGGGACATCACGAAAGACATGCGCTTCGTGAACGTCTACAACTCCGTTAACTTCCCGAATCCCTTCACGAGCCTGCCGATTCCCGGCTGGCCCGGCCGCTATGCGACCGATGGCATCCAGAACGGTGACACCAACGACTCGAAGGGCACGACCATCGGTCCGTTTGCGCAGGGCACCTGGAAAATCTCGGACCAGTTCAGCTTCGTGGCCGGTGGCCGTCTCGACCGCTTCCACGCTGATGTGACCGAGCCGCTGCTCCCGAATCGTCCGCATGCCAGCATCTCGGTCTGGATTCCAAACTACAACGCGTCGCTGGTTTTCAAGCCGACACCCACTTCGAGCATTTACGTGACCTACAACAACAGTCGTAACACCTCGGGTGCCGTCGGCAACGGCGGCGGCATCACCGGTTGGAACGCCGCGGGCACGGCGCTCTTCAAGGATAACTTCCTTCAACCGAGCGAACTCGTCGAACTCGGCACCAAGTATGCGCTGATCGACAGCAAGGTCTTTTTGAACTTCGCGGTGTTCGACCAGAACCGCACTTTCAAGAGCACCAGCAGCACCATCATCCAGAAATTCAAGACGAAGGGCTTCGAGGCCGAGATGAACTACCAGCCGAACAAGTATCTCTACGGCACGCTCTCTTATTCCTTCATCGATGCCAAGACCTCGGCCGGCTTCCAGTCGGATGGTGGCGTCGGCCAGTTCTTCGCTTCGAAAAACGGCGACAGCCGCGTCTCCGGATTGCCGCGCCACCTGTTCAACGGCCTCGTCTCCTACTCCTTTGACAACGGTTGGAGCGTTGCGGCCAACGGGATGGTGACCGGTTCCATGAACAACAACTTCGCCGGCACGCTCGTCATCCCGACGCAATACCAGGCCGATGGCAGCGTGACCTACCGCACGAAGCAGTGGGAATTCCGCGTGAACCTGAGCAACATCACCGACGAGAAGAACTGGGCGCCGCCGAATGCCGTTTACGGCAACGCCTCGATCCTTGCGCTGCCCGGGACGATGGGACGCTTCACGGTCAAATACAGCTTCTGAGGTTGTGCGCCGAGGCGTGAAGGACTGAAACGTAGGGCGGGTCTGTGACCCGCCCTTTTTCTTGCCCCGCGTTTTCGAATCAATTCTGGGCGGCTCACCGATTCGCCCGACTGCTGTCATGGAAATCCTGCCACCACCCGCGTCGCCTGATAGACCTTCTGCCATCGTCTATGGCCTCGAGGATCGGATCCCGCTCGGCACGTCCATTCTCGTCGGTGTGCAGCATGTTTCCGCGATGGTGGTCGGCACAATCACGCCGCCGCTGATTCTGGCCGGCACGCTCAAATTCTCCCAGGCCGATACCGCGTATCTCGTCAGCATCGCGCTGCTCGCGTCGGCGTTCGGCACGTGGCTGCAATGTCGCCAGCGTGGTCCCGTGGGCTCGGGCCTGCTGAGTGTCACGGGCACGAGCTTCGCCTTTCTCCAACCGCTCACCGTGGCCGGGCAGGCGGGGGGATTGCCGCTGATGCTTGGGCTTTCGTGCCTCACCGCGCCGTTGCTCATTGTGCTCGCGCCGTTCATCTCGCGGCTGCGCGCGGTGTTCACGCCGTTGGTGTCGGGGGTGGTCGTGCTGCTCATTGGCACTTCGCTGATTCCGACCGCGTTCTATGGGCTCGCCGCACCGGTGCGCGCGGGCTCGCCGCCGTGGCTCGGGCTCGTGGTGGGCCTCGTGGTGGTTGGCGTGATCGTAGCGGCGCAGGCGACCGGTCGCGCGTGGGCGCGCATCGCCGGCGCGGCGTGCGGCGTGGTGGCGGGCTGTATTGTTTGTGGAATTTTCGGCGGACTCCATGCCCCCGAGCCGGGCCCGAGCGCCTGGATCACGCAGCCGCGGTTGTTTCCGCACGGCTTTGCCTTCGACTGGAAATTTGTGCCGCCCTTCGCGTTCATTTATCTCGTGTCGATGCTGGAAGCGCTCGGTGACATCACCGCCACGTCGCAACTCTCCGGGCTCCCGACCCGCGGCGCGGCGCACTGGCGTCGGCTCTCGGGTGGCGTGATGGCCGATGGCATCGTGAGCACCGTCGCGGCACTATTCGGGGGCTTTCCGAGCGCCACTTATGCGCAGAATAACGGTGTCATCCAAATCACCGGCGTCGCCAGCCGTCGGGTCGGCTATGTGATGGCGGCGATGCTCGCGCTGCTGGGCCTGTTTCCCGCCGTGGGCCGGTGGGTGACGGTGATGCCTCCGCCCGTGCTCGGCGGACTGGCGCTGATGATGTTTGGCCTCGTGGCGGTCGCCGGCGTGCGTCTGCTGATGAGTGCGGGACTGGGCCAACGGGAGGGCGTGATTGTCGCGCTCTCGCTGGGGGTCGGCCTCGGGCTTCCCACGCAGCCGAAGTTGGTGGAAAGCCTTCCGGGTGTTTTGCACTCGCTGCTGGAGTCCGGCATCTCTGCGGGTGGACTGACCGCACTGGTTTTGAATCTCGTGTGGCGCGCGCCACGGACTGAGCCGGCGGACGAAAGCGTTTAGTTTTTTGTCGCTCGGCAACGCCCACGCGGTTTCGCACCCTCACGCTTCATCATGGGCACTCTGCTCGTCAAAAATATCCACACCCTCGTCACGATGAACGCCGCGCGCGTGGAAATCCGCGACGCCGCCATCTTCGTGCGCGACCACGTGATCGAGCAGGTCGGTCCGACGGCGACGCTACCGGCGACCGCGGACGAAGTGCTCGACCTGCGGGGCCGGCACGTCGTGCTGCCGGGCCTCGTCAACACCCACCATCATTTCTACCAGACGCTCACGCGGGCGATTCCCGCCGCGCAGAACTGCGATCTGTTTCAGTGGCTCAAGACGCTCTACCCGATCTGGTCGCGGCTCACCGCTGAAGGCGTGTATGTAAGTGCGCAGATGGCGGCGGCGGAGTTGATGCTTTCGGGCTGCACGACCTCGAGCGATCACCTCTATCTCTTTCCCAACGACTGCACGCTCGACGACGAAATCCGCGCGGTGCGTGATATCGGGCTGCGCTTCCACGCGTGTCGCGGGAGCATGAGCGTCGGTGAGGGTCAGGGCGGTCTGCCGCCGGATTCACTCGTGGAAAAAGAGTCCGCCATCCTGCGCGACAGCCAGCGCCTGATCGCGGAGCACCACGATCCCGCACGTCACGCGATGACGCGCGTGGCGCTGGCGCCGTGCTCTCCGTTTTCGGTCTCGCGCGATCTCATGCGTGAATCGGCGGCACTGGCACGGACCCAACCCGGGGTGCGGTTGCACACTCACCTCGCGGAAAATAAATCCGACGTCGATTACAGCCTCGCTCAGTTCGGCCTCACGCCCGGCGACTACGCGGAGTCTGTCGGCTGGGTCGGCCCCGACGTGTGGCACGCGCACTGTGTCCAGTTAAGCGACGACTCGATCGCGAAGTTCGGACGGACCGGCACGGGTGTCGCCCACTGCCCTTGCAGCAATCTGCGCCTCGCGAGCGGCATCGCCCCGGTGAAAAAAATGCTCTGCGCCCGCGTGCCCGTCGGCCTCGGGGTCGACGGCGCGGCGTCCAATGACGCCACGAATCTCTTCCACGAGGCGCGCCAAGCCTGTCTGCTCGCGCGCGTCGCAGCGCTTGACGCGTCGGCGATGACCGCCCGTGAGGCCCTCGAACTCGCGACGCTCGGTGGCGCCCGCGTGCTGGGCCGCGATGACATCGGCAGCCTCGCGCCGGGCATGTCGGCCGACTTCGTCGCGGTGAATCTTGACCGTCCCTCCTTCGCCGGCGCGCAGCACGACGTCGTCGCCGCGGTCGTTCTCTGCCAGTGCGACGCCGTCGACTACAGCTTCATCCACGGCCGCCGCGTCGTCGACCAAGGCCGACTCACCACCGTGGACCTGCCCGTCTTGGTGGAAAAAACTAACCGCCTCGCAACGCGCTTGGCGCTCGGTTGAAACGCGCAGGACGGGGAGAGAAAGCTCTCCGCTCTCGGTGTTCTCCGCGCCTCCTTGTGCGATGTCAGAGCGTAGGTCCCCTCACGCCCGGAAGGGCCAGAGGTGGAAGAATTGGAAAAAGAAAATCGCGGCGAGCACGTAGCCGAGGGCCGTCATTTTTTTCGA
>JANOAF010000506.1:0-4104 GCA_031411015.1 Opitutaceae bacterium
CTGAGGGATTTTCATGGGAGGCGGGGGTTATGGGTATTAGGCGGCTGCCGTAGCATGCGGCGGCAGCCGGCGGGTCGTGGTTATACCGCCGTAACAATCCCGACTCGCGCGGCAGTGGCGAGGTCAGCGGCACTTTTATCCATTAGCGAAATTTCGCCTACTCTGAAATTCATCCGCTCCCCTGCGGGTGGAAGCGCTTCCTATATTTCAAACCCGTGCCGCGCGTGCCAGTGGCGCGTCTCGCCGGGGGCGAGCGCGAGCGCGAGATACGGCTCGACGGAGGCGGTGTGTGCGTTGGCCCACACGGGGCATTCGCTCGGCGGGTAGTTTACAGCGAATGTTACCCGCTTAAGCTTCGGATGATCGACGGAGACTTTTAGCTCGCGCGTGGGCGGAAGCGCGAGGAGCGCGAATTGGCTGTCGTCCTTGGTGAGGAACGGCCGCTTGAACGTGAGCGTGCCCGCCGCGTCGATCGCGAAGCCGGGATTCTCGGGGAGGGTCGTGCCCGGGGGGAGCCCGACGCGTGCGCGACCAGCAGTGAGCGCCCAGAACGGATGCGGGAACCACTCGAGCGCGAGGGGCGCATCGCCGACATTCGTGAGCTGGGTGAGCGAGTGCACGGTGCGGCCGGTAAGTTCGATTTTGCGCGTGAGTTCGCAGGAGAAACCGGCGTGTGCCTGCCGCGTTTGAAACACGATGTGATCCGCGGCCGGTGTAATCGTCCATGCGCACGGCTGCGCGAGCGTGCCGTTCTCCTTTCCACCGGGGGTGAGCGTCCCGGCACCGATGGCGAGGCCTTGCTCGCCGGACCAGGTGAAGGGCGTGCCGCTGCGCGAGCGGTTGCGAAAAGATTCGGGCAAACCCTGCCCATTGAAAGCGGTGGGATCGGGTTTCGGAAATTCCGGCCCACTGACGAGCGGGCCGAGTTTCCGATCGTGCACCTGCCACACGTAGCCGCCGGCGCAGTAGCGCGCCCCGAGTCGCGCGGCATCGGCCGGGTCGTGGGGGTCGAGGAGGTCGAGGCGCAGTTCGTGGTTTTCGAGGTGGAGCATCGGAAGAATCAATCGGCGAAATGGCCGCGAAAAGGCGCAAAAATTAATTGGTCAGGCCGGCGAAAATGGTCCGTGCACCTATAGGCGCCTTGAATAGCCCGTTCGCAGGACGATTTTTTGTGCCTCTTTACGGCCAAATAATCCGGCTCACTTCACACGCCGCACGCGCACGGCCACGGAGTTCTCGTTTAGCTTCAATGCAAACGCGCCAAGCGGCCGCGCCTCGATGCTGATGGTGGCGCCGAGAATCTCGTAGGGAATCGGCTCCACGCCTTCCCATACCTGGCCCGTGTCGAGGGAAAAACGGTTCGCGCCCTGCCAGCCGGTGACCTTCGCGCGCATCGGCTCCGTCGTGCGCCAACCCGCGTTGTCACCTTTACCGAGACCGAAGAATTCCCAGAATCGCGAACGCGCGACGGCGTTTTCGACCGGACTCTTCCCCGGCTCCGGCGTGAGCGCCGGCGGCGTGGTGATGGCCGTGATTACCTGCGCCTGACTCCGAATCAGCGCGGCGTCGATCACGCCGATTTGGTCCGGCGTGAGTTGGTCGAGGCCGGCGCGCTTCCACTCGGCGTCGCTCAGCACTTTCCTGAGTCCGGGAAACGTGGGCTGAGCCAGAGCGGTGACCGTGAGCAGCAGCGACAGGGAAACCAAACGGAGGGATTTCATGGAAAAAAGGGAGAAGTGATTCTACGGGCCGCGCGGCACGGTGCGACCGCCACCGTGCACCGCCGCGTAAAACGGATCGCCGGATACGATGGAGCCCGCGCGGACGATTTCGCCGGTGAACGCCGATTTGTAGATCGCCGCGAGCAACTCGATCGTGCGCCGCGCCTCGTGCCCGGAGGTGAGTGGGCGTTGACCGGCGTCCATGTCGGTGACGAGCGCGGTCAGTTGCGCCGCGTGCGTCGAGCCGACGTCGGGCGGAAAGCTCTGCCACGATTGCAACAAACCCTCGTCCTGCGCGCCCGGCGCGAGCGTGAGCCGCCAGTTTTCGCGGGCGTAGCTGTAAAGGTGCGTGAGCTCGACGGTGGCCTTTTGATAGTCGAGGCGGAGGTAGGTTTCCTGGCGCGGGCTTAGCGCGCTGTTGACAACCGAGGCGACCGCACGATTGGCAAACGTGACGATCGCCATCGAAACATCTTCAACCTCGATCGCGCGATCGAGCGTGGCGGCCATGGCGCGAACTTCACTCCACTCGCCGAAGAGATGGAGCAGGTGATCCATCGCGTGGATCCCAAGGCCCATGGTGGGGCCGCCGAGTTCGGCCCACGTGCCGCGCCACGGCGCAGCGTAGTAGGCGGCATCGCGAAACCAAAGGGAGTTGCACACCGCGACCAGCGGCCGGCCCAACTGCCCGGAGCCCGCGAGGTCGCGGAGATGCGCGGTCGAGGAGGCGAAGCGCATCTGGAAAACGCAGGCGGTGTAGCGGCCCGTGCGCTGCTCCGCCGCCGCAATCGCGTCGGCCTCGGCGAGCGAACCGCAGAGGGGCTTCTCGCACCACACCCACGCGCCGGCCTCCATCGCGGCGATGCTCATGGCGACGTGCTGCCCCGGCGGCGTGGCCACGATCACGAGGTCCGGCTTCGTCGCGCGCAGCATCGCGCCGTAATCGGTAAACGAATCCGGGATTTTGTGGCGGGTGGTGAAATCATGCACCCGATTCGAATCCAGATCCGCGGCGGCGAGCAGTTTCACGCGGCCCTGCGTGGCCTCAATGGCGCGGACGTGCGCATCGCCGATGCTGCCGGTGCCGGCGAGCACGGCGCGATAGGTTTTGAGGGGTTTGGTCATTGGGCGCCGAACAGATCGAATGGGAAATTAGCAAAGGGCACCACCCCGCCGCACTCAAGCGGGGAGCGGGAATTTTTTCGTCGAACCGTAGACGCACCTACGGTCACTCGACACCGGCGAGCCGCAGGATTTTTTGGCCCGTGAGGCGCTGCGCGGATGGCAGACTGTGCGGGGTCTTGCCGCCATAGTTCACGGCATACTCCTGGAATTTCTCCTGGGTGGCTTTGACGAACTCCTCCACGGGACGCGTCTCGCCGCACAGCGCCATGATTTCGGGGAGCCAGCGGTGGCCGTAGCGCACGTGGTTCTGCTCGTCGTTCCGATCGAAGGCGAGGAGCGTGTCGGCCTCGAAGTCGTTCAACTCGCGCACGCGATCCATGACCACGGCCTTGGTTGGGAAACTGCCGGCTTCAAATTCCATCGTCATCATCGCGTAGCGCTCATGCGGCCGCATCTGCACGAGGATAACATAGAGATCGAGCGAGTGCTCGAGCGTCATCAAATCGACGCCGAGTTTCGGCAGCTGGCGAAAACCGAACTGGCTGTGCCGCGACTCATCCCAAAGATGCCGCGCCATGTCGTGATGCAGGTCGAACGCGGCCTCGGGGGTGTCGTAGAAAATGGTCGCGAGGTAATCGACTGCGTCCATTTCCATCATCAGCCAGACATAAACCATCAGGCGAATGACGCGTGCATCCGTCTTCGGATCGACGAGCCACGGGCGCACGATTGGAGTTTCGCTTGGGTCCAAACTGAAAACACTGGAGCACGTCGGGTATTTTCCGCGATTGCAGGTGGGCGGGTGCGCGTAGGCACGCCGGGTGTGCTCCCACGCGAAGTCGGAGGAAAGGGGGACACGCGGCTGCTCGCCAAGCCAACCGCCGAGATCGGTGAGAGCGGCGGTGAGGTGCGTGGTCCACTTGCTCACGCTCGCGGCTACGAGGGAAACGAGGAACGATTCGATTTCGCGCGCGTGGCGTTGCTCGTCGCCGATGAATTCCTCCACGAGTTTTTTCGACGGCCAGTCGGCGAGAGGATCGGTTACACGGAGGTAGTGCGTGTAGGCGGCGAGGAGCGCGGGCTTCAGCACGCGGTAGAAACCAGCGAGGGCAATCGCGCCGTCCGCCGGCATCACCGCTTCATTGAAAATCGCCCGGATGGAAGGGCGCACGCTCTCGCCGTTGCCGAAGCCGCTGAGCTCGCGGCCGCGCTCGCGCAGGAAGCGCGCGTGGCCGGCGGATTCCCAGACGTGCTGGCA
>JANOAF010000507.1:0-5662 GCA_031411015.1 Opitutaceae bacterium
CTTCGCGTCGATCGAGATGTCGACGAGGTGGATGGTCGCGAGTTTGTTGTCCGGCGTCGCGAAGCCGCGGCGCGAGTGACCGCACGGGCACGGCACGGCGGGCACCGTGTCGAGCTGCGTGATCATGTAATTCTTCGATGCGGCAATGGCACTCATGGCGATCAGCAGAATCGGATTTCAGACAGAATGAACAAAATAAACAGAATGGAATCCATCCGACGGCCCTTCTGTCATTATGTCCCTTCTGTTTACTCTGTCTCTTTTTTCTTCGACCGTCCGCGGCGCGCCTTCTCCTCGCTGCCTGTGTCCCCGCCATCCTTGTCGGCAAACTTCGAGGCCTTGGCGTTGAGCCACAGCTCGTCCTTCGAGTTTTTGTTCAACCAGAGAATCTCCCCGGCATGTTCGACGAAGACAGGTTTTTCGCGCGGCTTCTCCGGGACTTTCAGCCCGGCGCCAACCAGCGCCGCGAGCAATTCATCGGCCGGGCGACCCATCTCTTCGGCGAGTCGCTCAACTTTCGCGGCCACGGAACCGGTTTTCGTTTCCTTCAACAACAGTCGCACGGCCGGGAGCACCGCGCCCCCAGACGTCGGCGAGGCGGGCGCGGCGGACGTCGCTTCCGATGCCGGCACCGGCGCGGTAAAGGGCACCACCTCCACTGGCGTGACCACCGGGGCTGGAGCCGGACTGCCTTCCGGGGCACTCGCTCCGGCAGCCGCCGCTGATTCGGTCGCGGACGGCTCGGCCGCGCTTGCGGAAGCCGCGGTCTCGCCCTGCTTCTTTTCGCGCCCGTTGATCCACAGGCCACCGCGCGAATCGGAGTTGAGCCACCACATTTCGTGGCCGATTTCGACGAAGACAGGCTTGTCGTTCGGGTGCGCCGGCGCCGTGAGGCCCAGCGCGCCGATCGCGGCGCTGAGGTCGGCCTCACTCGTGCGCATCGCCCGGGCGAGAAAGGTCATGCTACCCGATCCGCCGGGGCCGCGGCGATTGCGGCGCATGTGCGGTTTGATTTTTTCGAGCAAGGTCGCGCCGGCGGGCAGAGGTGCGGACGGCGGACGGGCAGCTGGAGCCGGCGGGGCTTCAGCCGCGGCGGCATTTTCCCCCGCGTCGGAAGCGCGCTCACGATCGGGCGCGTCGGGTTTTTCGGCGCGCTGGCCATCATCCTTCGGCGCGGGCGTTTCGATTTCGATCCGCGTCGCCTTCACCGGTCGAAACACGGGGCGCGGTTTCTCCTTCGTGTTGATCCAGAGTTCGCCGCGGCGATTGATGTTCAGCCAATAGAGATCGCCGTCGTATTCGACGTATTCGGCCTTCGAGTCCTCGTCCGCCGGCAGCACAAATCCGCACTCGGCGAGCGCGCCCTTCAGGTCGTCCTCGTTCTGGTCCCACTTCTTGGCGAGATAATCGACGCCGACCGACATCCCTGGCCCGCGCTGATTGCGGCGGAAGTGCGGCTTAATCGCGTCGAAGAAGCTCGGGAGCTCGTCTTCCTCGGCGGCGGTGAGTTTGTCCCAGTCGTCGGTCTTTTCGTCGTCGTGCGCTTCGGGATCGTCGTCGCGGGAGGTATCGACGGGCTTGCGGAAACCGTCGTCGGGCGCGGCTTTCTCCTCGAGGAAACTCGGGGCGCGCTCTTCCGCGGCAGCCGCGGGGGCATTGCTTGCGGCGGATTTGAACTTGGCCTCGAACTCGACGCGGAGCTTCTCCGCCTCGACCTTCGCGGCGGCGGCGGCGGCGTCCTGGAGCGTCCAGTCGCGTTGCGTCGAACGCCGCGCGAGCCCGGTAAACGCCAGAAAATTCTCCGGCGCCGTGTGAAACTGAATGATCTCCCACTCTTCGCGGCCGAGATCGTTCAGAAATTTCTCCATCATCGCGGGCGCGGCGAAGCCGCCTTTACCGCTGGTGATAACCTTATATTCCCAAAGTGACATAATGTTGCCCGCGCTCAGCGCGGAACCTCACCCATCCCAAATGCCGGGACGCTTGCCCAGCCTAATCTCAGCAAAGGCGCGGGCAGGCGCCGCTCGCTTTCTTGCGGTGCCAGCACGGTCGGGTGTAGCGCGGTCAGCCTGATCGCGTTTCCAGCGCCGCACGGGCAGGCTGCCCGCGCTACGCCACCGCGCGCAATGATTGCCATAAACAGAGCTACGCTCCCGCCCTTTGCGTCATAAAGGACGTGGCCGGGAAACGGCTCCCTTGCACCCGCCGCGCCCGTGGGCACG
This sequence comes from Opitutaceae bacterium, assembly GCA_031411015.1. Classification (GTDB taxonomy): domain Bacteria; phylum Verrucomicrobiota; class Verrucomicrobiia; order Opitutales; family Opitutaceae; genus ER46. The sequence continues at coordinate 2,223 of JANOAF010000507.1, forward strand.
CTCAGGTGGTGATGCGCCGCGACTCCGTGATTTTCATTTTCCTCGCTGTGTTGGGCCTATGTGCGCGCGTCCCGTCCGGGCACGCGCAGGTCGTCACACTCGCCGCCGAGGTTGTCTCCGCCGCACGCCTGCCACAGGCCCCGGAGCACGTCGCCGCCACTGTGCGCCAGATCGAGCGCGAGGCGCTGCAAGCCGCACCGACCGCGACGCTCGACGGCGCGCTGCGCGCGATTCCCGGTTTCAGCCTGTTTCGCCGCAGCGACAGTTTTTCCGCGAATCCCACCGCGCAAGGCGTCTCGCTCCGCGGCCTCGGCCCGAGCGGCGCGAGTCGCTCGCTCGTGCTCCTCGACGGCGTGCCGCTCAACGATCCCTTCGGCGGCTGGGTCGCGTGGACGAAAGTGCCGCGTGAAAGCCTCGCGCGCGTCGAGATCGTGCCGGGCGGCGGGGCAACCGCATGGGGAAATGCGGCACTGGGCGGTGTCGTGCAGTTGCTGACGGTGCCCGTGCAGACTGCTTTCCCCGAGTCCGATCCCAATGGGCCGTTTGCCGTGAATTTTGTGAATGTAAGCCGGCCGCGCGGACGTGTAACCGCGACATTCGGCGAATTCGGCACGCGGAGTCTCGAGGTTCTCGCCACGCAGCCCGCCGGTCGCGGCGACGTGCAGGTGCTCGGCCGCGCCTTTGCGACCGATGGATTCTCACTCGTCGCGCCTGAGCGCCGAGGTCTCATCGACATCGCAGCTTGGAGCCGGCACCGCTGGCTGGCCGCACGCTGGCGCACGCCGATCGGCGAAGGACTGGAGTTCTCCGCTACGGCGCGCGGCTTCGAGGAGTTCCGCGGCAACGGCACGCCCTACACGCGCAATGGCTCGCGCGAAAAATTTCTATCCGCCGCGCTCGCCGGATCGCCATCGCAGGACTTTTCGTGGCACGCCACCGCCTACGCGCAGGATCAGTCGTTCGCCTCCACCTTCAGCGGCGTCAACGCCACGCGCACAGCCGAAACGCCCGCCAGCGATCAGTTCGCGGTGCCCTCAACCGCCTACGGCGCGGAATGGAGCGGCGTGTGGCGACAAGCAGACGGGGCGCGGACTAGCGTCGGCGGCGATGTCCGCGCGGTGCGCGGGGAGACCCGCGAAAATTTCACTTTTGTCGCAGGGAATTTCACCCGTCAGCGCGTCGCCGGCGGCAAAGAAATCTTGGCCGGCGCGTTCGTGTTGCACGAGCAGCCGATCACCAAACGGCTGCTCGCCACGATCGGCACCCGGCTGGACGTTTGGCGCGAAAGCGCTGGTCACCGGCGCGAATCAGATCGAGCGACGGGCAACGTCCTACGCGACGACCGCTACGCGACGGAGAGCGACACGGAGATAAGTCCCAGTGCCGGTGTGGTCTGGAAGGGTGGCACCACGTGGCGCGCCCGCGCCAATCTCCAGCAAGCGTTTCGCCGCCCCACTCTCAACGAGCTTTATCGACCCTTCCGGCAAGGCGCGAACGTCACTGAAGCCAACGCGACGCTCAGAACCGAGAGCGTCACGAGTGGAGAGATCGGTCTGGCGTGGACTCCACTCGGTCCCAGCCACCCAGCAGGGCATGATCATCACGGCGCGCCAACCAGCAGCCGCCCTGCACCGTTGTCCGTTTCCGCCACCGCATTCTGGAACGATCTCCACGACGCCGTCGGCAACGTCACGATCGCGCGCGGGCCCGGGACGTTTCCGATTGTCGGCACGCTCGCGGCGGGTGGGCTCGGTCGCCAGCGGCTGAATCTTGGTCGCACGCGCACGCAGGGATTCGAGCTTTCGGCGGCGTGGCATCTCAACCACCAATTCTCACTCACCGCAGACGCGCTCTTCAACGACGCCACCGTGCGCCGCGCCTCGGTCGCGCCCGCCCTCGTGGGCAAACGCGTCGCGCAAGTCCCACGCCGCAGTTCGTCACTCGGCGCCTCATGGCGCGCGCCGGGCCAGCTTACGTTCACCCCGCGCGTGCGCTGGATCGGGCGGCAGTTTGAGGACGACGAAAACCAGCTCACACTGGGCGAAGTTGTGGTCGCCGATCTCGGGATCTCGCGCCCGCTCACAAAGCAAATCGAACTCTTCCTCACGTGCGAAAATCTCGGCAACGCCCGCGTCGAGACCGGCCGCAGTGCCGACGGCATCGTGAATATCGGCACGCCGCGGCTCGTGCTTGGCGGGTTGCGCGGCAAGTGGTGAGGCGGAGCACGGAATAAACCGCTAATGAGTTTCGCCAACAGGCGAAACTTGGTTCACCGCTCCGGCTCATCGCCTCCGCAACAAGTGGCGGGGTCCGCTCATCGCGAACCGCCTCGGCTGCGATTAGCAGACACCAAAAATTGCCGTAACGGCGATGAGCCGCCGCTCACCCCCAAGGTTTCGCCCGTTGGCGAAACCCATGAGTGGTTAAAAAATAAGCCCGAAATCTCGTTCCTGTTCGTGCCTTTTCGCCCCGAATCGTTTTCTTTCACCCGCGTCGGAATATTCCTCGCGCCTCACCCCTCCCACCCCCGCACACACCCATGCATATCCGCCTTCCGAAATCCTGGGAACTCCCAGAATCCGCCGCGACCGCAGAATCCGTTTACCACAATCGCCGCGCGTTTCTAAAGACGCTCGGCCTTGGCGGCGCCGCGCTCGCCAGCAGCGACCTGTTCGCGACCACCGCGGGCTTCCCCTCCAAGGTCAACGCCGACTACCGCGATCCCGCGCTCAAGCCCACGAGCTACGAGCTCATCACGAGCTACAATAATTTCTACGAGTTCGGCACCGACAAGGCCGACCCCAAGCCCAATGCCAACAAGGGCTGGAAAACCGAGCCGTGGACCGTCGAGCTCGGCGGCCTCATCAACAATCCCATCAAGATCGATGCCAACGATCTCGTGGCAAAAATGGGCGGCGCGGAGCAGCGCGTTTACCGCTTCCGCTGCGTCGAGGCGTGGTCGATGGTGATCCCGTGGGACGGCTTTCCGCTCTCCAAACTAATCCAATTCGCCGACCCGAAGCCCGAGGCGAAATTCGTCACGTTCACGACCTTCAACGATCCGAAGAACGTCCCCGGCCAGCGCGGTTCGGCGCTCAACTGGCCCTACTTCGAGGGCCTGCGCCTTGACGAGGCGATGAATGACCTGTCGTTCATTGCCACCGGGATTTACGGCAAGCCGATCCCGAATCAGAACGGCGCGCCGCTGCGCCTCGTCGTCCCGTGGAAATACGGTTTCAAATGCGGCAAATCGATCGTGAAAATCGACTTCGTGGCGAAGCAGCCAGTCAACACCTGGCAGGCGATGCAGGCGCGCGAGTATGGCTTCTACGCCAACGTGAATCCCAACGTCGATCACCCGCGCTGGACGCAGGCGAGCGAGCGCGTGATCGGTGCCGGCGGGGCCTTCGGCTCGCGGCAAAAGACGCTCATGTTTAACG
>JANOAF010000508.1:0-2054 GCA_031411015.1 Opitutaceae bacterium
GATCGACATCCATCAGCGCCACACGCTGGCCGATGTCGCGGAAGCCGAGGCGGACTTCATCGTGAAAAAACTCACCGGGATCAAATTGAAGGGCATCGCGCTGGAACCGATGCGGGCGGGGGACGAAACGAAGTCCGAATAGAAAACGCGGTCCCGCGCGCTCGCGGCGCGACTGAACTCCGAGGCTGGATGAACCCGGGCTCTGGCCCAAGACCTTGACAGTCGCGGCGGGGCGCGGCTATTGCCGTGGCCCCGTATGGAAGCCGCGCTCGACCAACCGGTGCTCGTGCTCAACCGCCTCTGGCAGGCGGTTAATGTCATTGGCGCCAGGCGCGCCTTCGGGCTTTTGTCCCGCGGGCACGCGCAAGTCGTGCATCACCATGACGACGATTTTCGCACCTTCTCGATGCTGGATTGGATCGATTTTTCGGTGAGCAATCCACCGGTGGTGGAGCTGGAGATGGTGCATACACCGAGCCGCACAATTCGGCTCCCACGGGTGATTTTGCTCACGTTCTTCGACCGGCTGCCGTGCAAGGAGCTGAAGCTCACCCGGAACAACGTCTTCGAGCGCGACAAGAACACCTGCCAATATTGTGCACGCGTGATGCCGCGCGAGCAGCTCAACCTCGACCACGTGATCCCGCGCGACTATGGCGGGAAGACGACGTGGGAGAATATCGTCTGCTCCTGCATCAAGTGTAACACGAGAAAGGCGAACCGCCTGCCGCACGAGGCGCATATGCGGCTCATGCGTAAACCTGTCCGCCCGAAATGGCGGCCCGTCATATCGCTCGTGCTCGGCAACCAGCGGTGCGAAGTGTGGAAGGATTTTCTCGACGTCGCGTATTGGAACGTGGAGCTGGAGGAATAGTTCATACGCTCTCTGTCCCATGCCGCCGACGCAGTCCTGGGGCGCGGCTCTCCCCGTGCCGTTTCGAGGCCAACGCTCCACGGCGGCAGCAAGACAGATGCCCTACGCTTGTTGGCGAAAGAAATTTAACCCCGGGCGGGGTTCGGGCGGAAATCAGGTTTTGACCTACCGCCCGGTTTGAAGACATGGGCCGGACGCCCATGCCACGTGGCACGGGCGTCCCGCCCGTAAGTTTGAGCGGATGCTCAAACCCTGATTTGCGTCCGCCGGTGTTCCGCTGGCGTGGTCGCGAATGCGAGGTTGCCCGCGCCGAAATCGCCGCCCACATTTTTCGCATGCTGGCGACTCTTGTGATTACGGTGATCGGCGCGGACCGACCGGGATTGGTGCAACTGGTGGCTGCGCGCGTAGCGGACCACGGCGGCAATTGGCTGGAGAGCCGGATGTGTCACCTCGGCGGACAGTTCGCTGGGCTATTGCGCGTCGAGGTCGCGGCGCTTCGGGTCGATGAACTGATTGGCGCGCAGCATCGCTTGGAGAGCGAGGGGCTGCGCGTGAACGTGCATGCGGAGGCCGCCGAAAGCGGAGCGAAATCGGCCCATTCGACCGGCTCTGGGCAGGCCGGATCGGTGGCGGTGCTGGAGCTGGTCGGCACGGATCGGCCGGGGATTTTGCGCAGTGTGTCGGGCGTGTTCGCGGCGCACGGCGTCAATGTCGAGGAGCTGACCTCCGAGCGCGTGAGCGCGCCGATGGGCGGCGGGATTTTGTTCCAGGCGCGAGCGACGGTGCTCGTGCCGGCGGGGGTGAAACTCGCGACCGTCCGCGCCGCTCTGGAAATGCTGGCGGCGGACTTGATGGTGGACTTGAAATTACAGCCGCGCGTGTAGGCCCGGCCGGTGGTCCACTGCCGCTCAAGTAAGATCCGCAAGCGCGCCCTATCGTAGGTCAGCTCACTTGCGAGCGCCTCGGCGGCGTGCGGCAGAGCGCTCGCAAGCGAGCTGACCTGCAAAATCAACGGCCGCTAACGCAACGCCAATGGCCCAACCGGCGGGCCTAAAATTTCTGGCGCGCGAGCACCAGCAAGCCGCAGCCGGCGACGATGTCACCGAGTCCGATGATAATGCGCAGCGGGAGCGGCATGCGCTGCAGCAGGAGGAGCACGGCCGCGCCACCCACGAGA
>JANOAF010000509.1:0-4231 GCA_031411015.1 Opitutaceae bacterium
GCAGCGAAACCGGCCCGCGCTACAACGTCCGCCTTCCCGGCTACCAAGTCGATCGCGCGGTGCTCGACGAGCATGTGCTCGCAACCGCGGTGGCGGAGGGGGCGAGCCTGCAGCGCTCCGTGCGCATCCGCCACGTGAAGCTCGCCGACGGCGGCGCGCAGACGATCGAATGGGACAACGCCGACAGCGCGCCGCAGACCACGACCGCGCGCTGGATCGTCGATGCCTCGGGCGTCGCCGCGATCCTCGCGCGGCAGGAGGGCTGGCACACGCCCAACACCGAGCATCCTACCGCCACGTGTTGGAGCCGCTGGACCGGCGTGCGCTCGCTCGATGGTCGCGAGCTCGCCGCAAAGTATCCGGCGTGGGCCGGGCGCGTGGCGGGCATCCGTTCGACGGCGACGAATCATATTACGGGCCGCGGCTGGTGGGCGTGGTTCATTCCGCTCAAGGGCGGTGATGTGAGCGTCGGCGTGGTTTACGATCAACGCCTCGTGGAGTTGCCGGCGGGCCCGAATTTGGGCGAGCGCCTCCGCGCCATGCTCGTGGCTCATCCGGTCGGCCGCGAATTGCTGGGGGACGCAAAATGGCAGGAGGGTGACGTGCATTTCCGCCGCGACTTGGCGTATTCCAGCAGCACGTATGCGACGGACGGCGCGGTGCTCGTCGGCGACGCCGCGGCGTTCATCGATCCGTTTTACTCGCCGGGCATGGACTGGATTGCGTTCACGACGAGCGCGGCGGCCAACCTCATTCACGAGAGTTTCCGCGGCAAACCGATCGCGCCGCGCGTTGCCCGGCACAACGCCGACTTCACGCTCAGTTACGACCGCTGGTTCCGCGCGATCTACCGCGACAAATATTACTACATGGGGGACTGGGAACTCATGACCCTGGCGTTCCGGCTCGACCTCGGACTTTATTACCTCGGCGTGGTCGCGCAGCCGTTCCGCCATGGGAAGCAGATGCTCGAACATCCGCCGTTCACGCACGCGAATTCAGGCGGGCCGTATCGGCTGATGCGGTTCTACAACCGGCGCCTCGTGGCGATCGCCGAGTCGCGACACCAGCGCGGGGTATACGGGCGGAACAACGACCGGCGCTTTTTCGGCTTCATCAGCTACGAATTTAACCGCCGCCTGCTGTGGCGGGTCATCGGGGTGCTTTTTTCCTGGGCGGGGCTGGAGCTGCGGGAAGGCTGGCGCACGTGGTTCGGGCAAAAAAAATCCGATCCGTTCGTCGCCCCGCTCGACGCGGCGCCGATTCCCCATCAAATGTAGGTGTGACTCCCCCGATGTCACCCACGCCCACTCCCATCGCCGCTCCCGCGCCGCCGCCCATCGCGGCCGAGGCGCTCCTGCGGCATTTTCCCGCCGAGGTGCATGCCGCCTATGCGCGCCTGCGCGACACGGGTGATCCGGTGGCAGCCGACACGCTCGTGCTCGCCATCGTGGCCGATCATCTGCCGCAAAAAGGCCTCGCGCTCACCGATGCCCAGGAACTGATCGCCGATCTCGGGTTCGACTCGGTGGCCATCAGCGAGGTGGTGTTTTTTCTCGAAGACCTGCTGCAAGTCCGTGTGACCAATGCCGAGATTCTGCGGGTGCGCACCATCGGGGATCTGCGGGCCTTTGTGCGGGCGAAACTCGCTTTGCAGGCGGCGGCCCCGGCTTCGGCGTTGCGCGCATGAATCGAACGGCGGTTGTCACCGGCCTCGGTTTCATCACGAGCATCGGCAATGACCGCGCGGCGGTGACGGCCAGCTTGCGCGCGTTGCGCGGCGGTATCGAGCGCGTCGAATTTGTGGGCAATCCCGCGCTGAGCGTGAAGGTCGCGGGCACGGTCAAGGAGTTTGCCGTCGACTCGCCGACTTGGCGCGACTGGCGCTGGCCGGCGCACTACTCGATTCCCCGCGAAACCCTGCGCGGTCTGGCGCCCCACGGCGTGTATGCGCTGTGTGCGACCGACCAGGCGATCGCGGATGCGGGGCTGACGCGGGAGGCGCTGACGGATGGCGCGACGGGCCTCTACTGCGCGTCCGCGGGCTCCGCGTTTTTGCTCCATCACCATCTCACGCAAATGCACGCGGCACGTTTCGAGCGCGGCAATCCGCTCGGCGTGGTGATGTCGATTGCCGGCACGCTGAATTTCAATCTCGCCGCGCACTACGGCATCCGGGGTGCGGTCGGGGGCTTTGCCGCGGCGTGTGCCTCCTCCAGTCACGCGCTGGGCTGCGCCCTCGACGATATTCGGCTTGGCCGGCAGACGCGCATGTTGATCGTCGGGGCGGAGGAGATGAACGCGGAGACGATTCTCCCGTTTGCCGCGATGCGCGCGCTCTCGACCAATCCCGATCCCGCGACGGCGTCGCGGCCCTTCGATCAGGCGCGCGACGGTTTTGTCGGCGCCGGTGGGGCCGTGTGCCTCGTGCTCGAAGAAGCGGAGACCGCGCGTCGCCGCGGCGCGCCGATCTACGCGGAGTTTGTGGGCTGGGGGCAGGCGGCGGATGGCCACAACGTCGCGGTCTCGCATCCCGAGGGTGCGGGCCTCGCCGCGGCGATTCGCCGCACGTTCGCCGACGCCGGTGTCACCGCCTCAGATATCGACTACGTGAACGCCCACGCGACCTCCACGCCCGCCGGCGATCGCTCGGAGGCGCTGGCGTTGCGCACGGTCTTCTCCGCTGTGGGTGCGCGCCCGCGCGTGAGCAGCACCAAGGGCCTGACCGGCCATCCGCTTTCGATGGCCGGCGTGATGGAGGCGGCGTTCTGCGCGCTGGCGCTGCGCGACGGATTCATTCCCGGCAACGCGAACCTAACCCAGCCCGACGAAGCCTGCGCCGGCCTCGAACTCCCCCGCGCCACCGTTGACGCTGCTCCGCGCCTTGTGCTCAACAACAGCAGCGGTTTCGGCGGCAGCAATGTCTGCCATATGTTCCGGCGGGCAGAAAACTTTTCCCGATCATCGCGTTTGCGGTGAGGATGCTAACCTCTAATCTCCCGCCCGAACCTTATGCCCGATCCCCTCATTATCCGGCTGAAAACCCTCATCGTCTCGACGCTCAAGCTCGAGGATGTCACGCCTGAGCAGATGGCGGACGACGAGCCGTTGATCGGCTCCGGCCTCAATCTCGACTCGATCGATGCGCTCGAACTGGTCGTGACGCTCGAAAAGGAGTTCGGGATCAAGATCAGCAGCAGCGAGGAATCGCGCGTGGCGCTGGCGAGCATCGCGCATCTGGCTGAATTCATCCGGGCGCGTGCCGATCCGGCGCGGTTGCCCCGCTGACGATTTGCGGCTCTGCTCTCCGCCGCCGCATGTCACTCCCTTCTGCCGTCCGTCTGGAAAGCGTCGGCTGCGTCACCGCCCTCGGCGACGCGCGTGCGACGCACGCGGCCTTGTTGCGCGGCGAGGTCGCGCTTCTTGCCCGGCCTGTGCTCGGTGCCGATGGCGGGGAAGCGGTGCCGCTCGCGCTCGTGGCGGGCCGCGGCTTCGACGAAACCGCGCCGCCCAACTGGCTGGCCGCACTGCGCGAGCTCACGGTGGAATTGCCGCACGAGGGTTGGGGCACGGCGCGGCGGCCGGTGTTTGTCACGAGCAGCAATTTCGGCGTGGGCAGCCTCTATGCCTACCGCCGCCACGGTAATCCGGCACACCTCGCCTATGGCACTCCGCACCGGAGCGTCGAATGGATCGCGGGTGAATTCGGCTGGGGCGCGAACGTCACGACCGTCTCGCACGCGTGCGTCTCGGCGCACCTTGGGCTGCTGCTGGCGACGCGCGCGCTGGAAGCAGGTTTTGCGGAACGCGCGCTGGTGTTTTCGTTCGATTTCATCAGCCCGTTTGTTGCGGGCGGATTTCACTCCCTGAAAATTCTCAACGCCGGTTTCCCCGCGCCCTATGCCGCGCGCGCCACGGGTTCGATCGGGCTTGGCGACGGCGCGGCGTATGCAGTGCTCGCGCGCGGAGCCGGCGATTTCGCGATCGCGGCGCAGAGCTTGCACAACGAAATGCACCACTTCACCGCGAACCGCGCGGACGGTGCGGGGTTCGCGGCGTGTCTCGCTCCCGTGGTGGCGGCCGGCGCCGGCCGGCGCGTGTGGCTCAAGGGCCATGGCACCGGCACGCTCGAAGCGGGACGGCTTGAAAGCGAAGCGCTCGCCGCGGCGTTTCCAGGCGCGGCGCTGGTCGGCTGGAAAGGCAGCCTCGGCCACACGCTCGGGAGTTGCGG
>JANOAF010000510.1:0-5977 GCA_031411015.1 Opitutaceae bacterium
CTCCGCGCCAAGACCATCGCCGAACTCCGCCGCACCGACGCGCCGTTCGTCGATCGCATGCCGCCCACCAAGGCTGAACTCGCCCGTCGCCCGTAGCCCCCTCCGCGCTCACCCGCAACCGCCTGCGGAAACTGCGGCCGATGGCATTCACTCAGAGTGGATCAAAAAAGGTCTCCTTTCTTGTCATTCTGAGACAACAAACGAAAGCGCCACGCTTTCGGCGCCCTCTAACAAAATTGGTAGTGGAGGGCGGACCGAATCGCGTGCCCCCGGTCCGTTGGGATCGATCGTAAACTAAAACAGGTTTTGAAAAACCAGCCGCATCGACAAGTTCCCCTGACGGCCTCCGGTCGGACCGGTTAGCGTGCGCATGTAGCCGAGTTCAAATTTAGCGGTCACCACCGTCAGTTGGATGCCACCGCCGAGAGCCGACCACGTGGACTTGCCCGCCGCACCCGAGAGACCGGCGGCATCGAACATCAACAGCGGTTTCAAGGCATAGAAGTTGGCCTCGTTGACAATGTAGTCAGTGGCGGGGCGGATCTCGCCGAGAATGCGATCGGCTTCCGCCCGGGCTGCCGTGGGCGACAGGCCCTGGCCTTTCAGCGTGGTGATGAGAAAGCTGCGGCCCGAAACGTTGATGCCGTTTCTAAGCATGCCCCGCACCTCGTCGTCGGCCGGAATCAGGGGAAACGAGAGCGCGCGGATCGGCAGCGCGAGATTCGCATTCACGTGCCAGAAGCCGTCGCCGCCGGCGCGCCCGGCCGCGCCCAGCGCCGCGTTTTGTCCAAAACTGCGGATTAACGGACCGGGCGGCAGATTCCTCAGCGTGGTCGCCGCGGCGTCGTCGTAGAGGAATTGCGCGGCAGAGTTGCCACCAAAGTAACGTCGGCTCTCCGGCACCCGACCCCATAGTTTGCCCCCGCCCGCGACCAGCTCGACGCCGACGGTCTGGTTGGGCGAGAGGGAAAATTCCCGCGCATAGCCGGTCCGCAGCACGAGCCGCTGATGCGAGCCGAAACCGTGATCGGTGCGGCCGCTTTCCTCCCAGAGGGCGGCGCGGAAAAATCCGCCAACCGACGCGGGCAACTGGGACTCCACGAGCAGACGGTTGGACACGACTTGGGTGCGCGTGGACAAATTGGCGACGGAACCTGTCACCCCGTCGTTCACCAGCGCGAATCCAACATCGCAGGTCAGGCGGGTGCGGTTCGCCAGCCGCAACGTAATGCTGCCATCCACGCGGCCGGAACGGGCCGTGTGGGCCTCGCTGGCGAGCGGCTCCCTGGCCTCGTCATAGCCGGCACTGGCGGACAGGTTTTGAATGGTTTCACCCAAACGCCGGTGAGCGTAGGCGACGGCCGCATTGAGCCTATGGAAATTTTCCACTGACTTCGACCCGTGCAACCGCGCCTCCAAATGGGAAGCGTTATCTGGCGGGCTGACCAGTGGCAGTAGGTCGCTTTGGATGCCCAGCGTGGCCGCGGTGCCGAACGCTCGGTCGTGCGTCACGCCGAACACCGGGTTGAGTGCGAGCAACGGCTTGGGCACAAGCTCGTAGCGCGTGGGCGACGGCGAACGCGGAATCGGCAGAAGGTTGTCGCCCATCTTCGCGAGCGAGAGCCGCACCTGCAACGGGCGGAACGTCAGCCTCACGGTGTGAGCTGCCTCGTCCTTCTCCTCCTCGACGTCGATGTAGAGCACGCTGGCCGTGCTCGCCTGACTCAGCAAATGCGAGAATGCCGTCTCGCTGTTGAAGGCCGCGCGAATCGCCTCGAGCGCGGCGGATTGTTTCTCCGGCGTCCACAGGTCGCCCTCCCGCAACGGCAAGGCGATCACGCCGCTCCAACGGCTTTTGATTTCGAACGACGAGACGCGATAGCCGTGCGCCCTGGCCTGCCGATGAGCGGGAGGTGCGGGCGAAACCGCCGTCGTAACCTCGAACGGTTCGGCCGCCGATCCGGCTGGCCCGGCCCGCAGGCCCGCGCCGACCGCGAGGAGAATGCACGTGAAGGCCCGCCGCGATTTCATGAAGTCGGATGGCTGACCCGCAAATCGGCGGCGAGAAATCAGCCGGCGCGGCCTCAGACTTCGACCGCCGTCACGGCCTTTTGCATCGCGTCGTGAATGCGCTTTTTCTGCGCCGCAGTCGGACTCGCCACCCCGGCGATGGCCTTGGCGGCGGGATGAACTTCCTCGATGAGCACATCCGACTGAGCCTCGGTGATACCATCGGTGGCCATCGCCTGAATGGCCTGCTGCTCGACCGGCGCCCCGGCCGTGAACGAGACATGGACCAACTGAACTTCGAGTCCGCCGGTCACCCGGTAAAGGTCAAACACCAGTTTCCAGATGGCATCGGCCTCCGGCGTGCAGGTGCGTTCGACGACAACCTTGAACTTGTAGCCGCTTTCCGGGCTGTAAACCATGACTTCGAGGAGGAACGGCTTACAGGTTTTCTTTCCGATGGGGACGACACTCGTGGATGATTTGGGCATGGGATTATTTTTTACGGCGCGATCGCGGTGGGAGGGGAAAGGGAAGGCGAGACGGTGCAAAGCAGACGCAGCGCGGGGCGCGGAAGCAAACGGAGAAAATCACGCCCGCATCGCCGCGGTGGAGGCAAGCGGAACGGGGGCTTGATTCGGCGCGCGCAGGTAGCGGCCCTGCGCATCCGCGTGATGGACGTGCGCCGCGTCGCACAGTGCGATCAGGAAGTTAACTTTGAGCAGCGCCTTCATGTGCCTTCGGTTTCGTCGCGCAACCGCCGCACGAGCACCTTCGTCACAACGCGCCCGTCAGCCGGGATCACCTCAAATCCAGCCGCGACTTTCTTGCCGGGCTTTTGCCCTGTGGACGGAGCCGCGTGCAGCCCGCGGCGGAAAACCTCGGAAATCACAGCGCCCGCCGTGCGCTTTGAGCGCGCGGCCATCTCCTTCGCCGCCAGTAACACATCGTGGTCCAAGTCTAGGGTGGTTCTCATGCTCGTGATGCAGGCGCGTCAGATGCGATGCGCAATTCCGGTGTCACGCGTCGGGGCGTTACTGGGCAAGCTCCGACGGATCCACCGATAATTCTGATCGGCCAGCCCAATTTTGTTCGAGCCGATGCCCTGCTATCGGTCCCAAGCTTGAACTCACCTCTGCCTCGTGTCTGCTCCGCGCGTGCTGACCACTCTCCGCCGCGCGGAATATGCGGAACTCATTGGGCTGTTTCTCCTGCAAGGGGCGGCGCTGAGCATGTGGTTTGTGCCGCTGAGTTCCGTGTTGGAAGCGCACGGGCTGGCGCACATCCGGCCGTGGGCGTTTGCGACGTCGGGCGTGGCGGCGTTTGTCTCGCCGCTGCTGTTCGGGGCGATGGCGGATCGGCACGCCTCGCCGGTGAAGGTGTTGCGCTGGCTCGCGCTCGCGACGGCCATCGCCATGGCACTGGCGAGCACGGCGATTCGCGCCGGAGCAAGTCCTTGGCTGGTGCTCGTCTTGATTCAAGTGCATGCGTTCTGCTCGTCGCCCACGTGGAGCATCGCCTCGACGATCGTCTTTGCCCGGCTGGCCGATGCGAAGAAGGAGTTCGGCCCGATCCGCGCGATGGCGACGCTCGGGTGGATGGGCGGCTGTCTGCTGGTGAGCGCGGTCGGGGCCGATCAATCGACGCTCTCAGGTTACGGCGGCGCGGTGATGTGGCTGGTCGTATGCCTCATGACGTTTTGGCTGCCCGCCCTCGAAACGCCGAAGGCCGTCGCCGGCCTCACGTGGTCGCAACGGTTCGGACTCGATGCGCTCACCCTGCTGCGCAATCGCGACCACCGCGTGGTATTTGTGACGACGGCGCTCTTCACGATTCCGCTCGCGGGATTTTATCCCTACACGCCGCCCCATCTGCGGGAGCTGGGACTCGTGCACACGACGGCATGGATGAGTCTCGGTCAAATCACCGAGATTATTGCGATGCTTGCGCTCGGTTCGCTGCTGCTGCGGTGGCGGTTGAAGTGGATCATCGTGGCTGGACTCGTGTTTGGCGTCGTGCGCTTCGTGCTCTGCGCGACCGGGACGCAATGGGGGCTGCTCACCGGCGTGCTCGTGCACGGCGCGTCGTTCACGCTCGTGCTCATCACTGCCCAAATCTACCTCGACCAACGCGTCGATCCGGCGTGGCGCGCGCGGGCGCAGGCATTGATGGCGCTGACGAACAGCGGCGTCGGCAACATGATCGGCTACCTCGGCACCGGGGCGTGGTTCGCCGCGTGCGCGAGCGACGGCGCGACGCGGTGGCCGTTGTTTTGGAGCGGCCTCGCCGTCGCGTCGGCGGCCGTGCTGGTGTTTTTCCTCGCGACGTATCGCGGCCGCGGCGCGGGACTGCTCCAGCACGACAGCGATGGCTCACCGGCAGCAACGAAGTGAAGGCCTCGCGCCGAGTAGCGATCCGCAGCGTCTCGCCCTATTTCAGTTCCGTTTAAAAGTGCTCTGAAGAAAATCCCGTGACTCTCGCCTACCGCCTCGCCGCCCTCGCCGACATTCCCGCGCTGGAGGAATTGATTCCCCTCTCCGCCAGGAAGCTTCAGATCGGCTTCTACTCCGAAGCGCAAATCGAGGGCGCGATCGGCACGGTTTTCGGAGTCGACAGCCAGCTCATTCGCGACGGCACCTACTTTGTCGCGCTCGACGGCGAGCGCGTCGTCGGCTGCGGCGGCTGGAGCAAACGCAAAACCCTCTATGGCGGCGACCGCGCGAAAACCGGCATCGATCCCTTGCGCGATCCCGCGACCGAGCCCGCCATGATCCGCGCGTTTTTCATCCATCCGGATTACGCGCGTCGCGGCATCGGACGGAAAATCATGGAGCTGTCGGAAACCGCCGCCCTCGCCGCCGGCTTTCGGCAAATCGACATCGTCGCCACCCTCGCTGGCGCTCCGCTCTACGCCGCGTTTGCCTACGAAACCGTGGAGCGTTTCGAGATTCCTTTGCCGAACGGCGCGGTCATGCCCGTCATGCGCATGAGAAAAGAAACGCGGGCGCCGTTTCCATGCCAGGATGCTTGTGTCGCGCCGTGACGCGCCTATCCCTCACCCCACTCGCACCATGACACCCCAAGGAATCGCCAAGCTCATCGGAACCGGCCTGCTGATTTTTTGCGGCATCATCATGGCCTTCTCGGGCACCTACGTGGTGAAGCCCGGCTACCGCGGCGTGCAGGTGACGCTGGGCGAAGTGGCGCAGACCTTCAAACCCGAGGGCTTCGGGCTCAAGGCTCCCTTCATCACCGCAATTAATCAAATCTCCATCCGCCAGCAGACGGCCGAGGACAAGGCGGAGTGCTATTCGGCGGACCTCCAGCAAATCACCGTCGACCTCAAGGTGCTGTTCCGCATTCCCGAAGCCTCGGTCGTGAAACTTTTCCAGGATTACTACGGCAGCCCGTTCGTGAGTCTCATCGCGCCCCGGGTGCAGGAAGCGTTGAAAGAAGTCGCCGCGTTGCAGAGCGCCGAGCAGATCGTGAAAAACCGCGAGCAGATCAAAACGCGTTCGCTGGAAATCGCCCGCCGCAAGCTCGGCACGCTCCTCGTCATCGAGGACATCGTGATCCAAAACATCGCGCTGACGAAGGAGCTCGAGCATGCCATCGAGGCGAAGATGGTGCAGGAGCAGGAGGCCTCGAAATCGAAATACTTCCAGCAGCGCGTGCAAATTGAGGCGGACACCGCCGTCATCCGCGCGAAGGGCGAAGCCGAATCGATCATGATTCGTGGCGATGCGCTGAAAAAAAATCCCGCCTTCGTCGAGCTGCAGATCGTCGACAAGTGGGACGGCATTACTCCGGCCATCATCGGCGGCGGCGACAAGGTGATGCTCACCCTGCAAGACCTCGAACGACTGAAGAACCAAAAGTCCAATGTCCCAACCGTATCACAACCGGCCAATGCGAAAAGTCCGGCCCGCCGCTGAACCCATGAATCCTGTCCACGTCTCCAAACTCATCG
>JANOAF010000511.1:0-14224 GCA_031411015.1 Opitutaceae bacterium
GTTTTCCGGCGATAGTCCCGCACGGGCGCAAATCAGGTTTTGAGCATCCGCTCAAACTCACCGGCTGGACGCCCGTCCCCCGTGGCATGGTCGTCCCGCCCGTGGCTTCAAACCGGCTGGTCGCTCAAAACCTGATTTCCGCCCTTTCCGCCCGCTCCGCCCGCACGCTTGGCGCACGAAATCGAGGCGTGCCACCGCGCGTGCCACCGTCCAACTTGTCGTCTCACCGTGCTCCGCCACCGTTTTTTTCTCCCCAGTCTGTTGCTCGCATTCGGCATGCCGATGGCGCCCGCCGCAGTCGTCAACGCTCCGCTCGCGCCCGCTCGGGTGCAGGCCGACCAAGTCCCGACGTTGATCATGGCTGCAACGTGGCCGGCCCACACCTCGCCGTCGCCTGCCCTCGTCGAGCGCGAGAGCCTCGGCGCCATTCTCGCCAAATACGCCGCCAATCCCGCCGGCGATCCCCAGGCCTGCGAGAGTTTCACTGAAGCGGCGCGCCGCATCCTCGCCGGTGGCCCCCCCACCAAGCGGACCCCCGACCAAACCATCGCTGCGCTCGACGATCTCGCCGACGCGATCCTCGCCGGTATCTCTACGGCCAAAAAAACCGGCGGCGTATTCACCGGCTCGGAACTCGGCGCGCTCCAGAGCCGCGCCTATCTCGCTCGTTTCCACGCGCGTCGCATCACCGCGGCGATGCACTACAATCTTTTCCTGCGTGGGCTCCGTTTGGCCGAACTGGTCGCCGCCACCTACGCCGAAAAGGAAGCCGTGGCCGCTTGGCGCATGCTCATTACTTTTCGCGCACCGCCCGAAATCGCCGCCGCCCGCCGCGCCGAATTGCCGCGATTGGAGCGGAGCCTCAAGGAACTTGAGGAACAGTGCTGCCCGCCCGACGAGGCGATCCTTCGCGAAAAAGTCTGGCAGCCGGTGCGACCGGTCGCGAACTAGCAGACCACTTCCGTTCCGCTCTTCTTAGCGGTCCGCCAGGAAACCAGCCTTGCACCGGCAACGTTTCCCGGTGGGCTCGCGTCTTTCTCGCCGATGCGTTCCCCTTTCTCCCCGGTCATCGTTTCTCTCTGCGCGTTGCTCGCCGCTTCCAACTCGGTCTCCGCCGCCGAATCCCATCCCTCGCCCGCCCCGGCGAAGTCCACGCCGTATCTCTCGCCGGCTGAGAGCCAGAAATTGTTTCAACTGCCCGCGGGCTATCGGCTGGAGCTTGTGTTGAGCGAGCCAGATATTCGCGAACCGGTCGTCACGGTCTTCGACGCGAATGGCCGCATGTTCATCGCCGAGATGCGCACCTACATGCAAGACATCGACGGCCTCGACGAAAAGTCCCCGACGAGCCGCGTTTCGATGCACTGGGCGTCGCGCGGCGATGGCGTCTACGATCGGCATTCGGTGTTCATCGACGGGCTCGTGCTGCCGCGCATGATTCTCCCGCTCGATGGCGGTCTGTTGGTGCAGGAAACGGACTCGGGCGACGTCACCGAATATCGCGATACGGACGGCGACGGCGTGGCGGACAGCAAAAAACTTTTCTACCGCGGCGAGGCGCGCAAGGCCAACCTCGAGCACCAACCCAGCGGCCTCGTCTGGTGCGCCGACAACTGGATCTACACCACTTATAACGCCAAGCGGATCCGCTGGACGCCCAATGGCGCGATCGAAGAACCGACCGGTCCCAACGGCGGGCAGTGGGGTGTTTCGCAGGACGACTACGGCAAGCCGTGGTATGTGAACGCCGGCGGCGAACTCGGTCCCCTCAATTTCCAGCAGCCGATCGTTTACGGCGCGTTCAAGATCAAGGGCGAGTTCGCGCCGGGGTTTAAAGAAGTGTTTCCGCTTGTGCCCATTCCTGACGTGCAAGGCGGCACGAACCGTTTTCGGCCCGTCGAGAAAACGCTCAACCACCTGACCGCCGCGTGCGGCGGCGAAATCTACCGCGGGGACCGCCTGCCCGCGGATCTGCGCGGCGATTTGATTTTCGCCGAGCCCGTCGGCCGCCTGATTCGCCGCGCGAAAATCGAGGAACGCGACGGCGTCACCACGCTGCGCAACGCCTACGAGCAGTCGGAGTTCATTCGCTCGAGCGATCCGAATTTCCGCCCCATCAATCTCGCGAACGCACCGGACGGCACGCTCTACATCACCGACATGTATCGAGGTATCATCCAGGAAGGAAACTGGGTGCGGCCCGGCTCCTACCTGCGCACCGTCGTGCAAGAATACAACCTCGACAAGAATTTCGGCCGCGGCCGCATCTGGCGGCTCGTGCACGACACGACGAAGCCCGCGCCCACCCCGCGACTCGCCGACGAAAAATCCCCGGCGCTCGTCACGCATCTGCGCCACGCCAACGGTTGGTGGCGCGACACCGCGCAGCGCCTGCTCATCCTGCGGCAGGATCGCTCGGTCGTTCCCGCGCTCGAAGCAATGGCGCGCACCGACGCCTCCCCGCTCGCGCGCTTCCACGCGATCTGGACGCTCGAGGGACTCGACGCACTTACGCCCGCGCTCGCGCGCGAAAAATTCCGCGACGCAGAACCACCCGTCCGCGCCGCCGCGATTCGCGCGGCGGAAACGCTCGTGAAGCGCGGTGATCGCTCGCTCGCGTCCGACCTCGCCGCACTCACCCGCGACCCGGCCCCGTCGGTGGTGATTCAGGCGATGCTCTCGGCGAACCTCCTAAAATTTCCCGACGCGAAGGCGCTGATTAAGAAAACTTCGCAGACGAGCACCTCCGCGGGCGTCAAGGCAATCGGCGCACAGCTTCTCAACCCGCCCGCGGCCGGCCTCGGCCAGGCCTATGGCGGGGCGTATCGCGATTCACTCGAGCGCGGCCAGGGCATTTTCATGGAGCTGTGTTTCGCGTGCCACGGCGTCGATGGCACCGGCACGCCCATCGACGGCCGCGACGCCACGCTCGCTCCGCCGCTCGCCGGCTCACCGACGGTGCAGGCGCATCGCGACACCATGATTCGCGCAATCCTCCACGGCGTCACCGGCCCGATCGCGGGCAAGACCTATGAATCGCAGATGGTGCCGCTCGGCGCCAACGACGACAAATGGGTCGCGGATGTCGCGACCTTTGTGCGCACAAGCTTCGGCAACCGCGCCGCGCCCGTGACGGTGGCCGATGTCGCACGAGTGCGAAATGAAACGCAGGCGCGCACCGAGCCCTGGTCGCTCGCCGAGCTACAGACCGCCGTGCCGCAACCGCTCGCACCGAACTCGACGTGGGTTTTATCGGCGAGCCACAACGCCGCCGTTGCCGCACTCGCCGCCGATGGAAATCCCAAAACCGTCTACGACACCGGCGCCCCGCAGAAAAAAGGCATGTGGCTGCGCCTCGAACTACCCGAGGCCGCGCTGCTCAGCGCCGTGCGCCTTGAGAGCGTGAAGTCCACGCGCTTCTACCCGCGCGGCTACGAAGTCCACGCCTCGCTCGACGGCGAAACTTGGGGGACGCCCCTCGCCACCGGCAAAGGCGAAGGCCCGATCACCGAGATTTCTTTTCCAGCGACCCGAGCGAAATTCCTCCGTGTCACCTGCACCTCAAACGACGCGAACAACCGCTGGGCCGTAGACGAATTATTACTCTACGTGGCGCCGGCACGGTAGCGGCAAATGCAGCCGCGATTCCAACCCTACAACATCGCGCAGCCCCCGGAGATCTTGCGCAGGGCTAGGGATTTTTTGCGTCCTCCGTCTCGATCCCGTGCGCCCAGGTCTTCAACGCGCCGCACGACTTCACCTCCGTCGCCTGGGTGACCTTCGCCCCTGCCACCGCTTACGCGCCCGGCGCTTGGATCGGAATTATTGGGGGCCGGGCGTAGTGTTTCATTTTACGGTTAAAGCACAAAACTCCTCGCATCGCTGACGGGGCCGGATTTTGTTCGCCCAGAGTCGGGCTGACCCCGCCCCTTCAACCCACCCCCGCGCGTTAATATGAAAATCACTCTGCCCACCCTGCTCACCGCACTCTCGCTCGCGTTCGCCCCATTGCTTCCTGCGCAACTCGCCCCCACCGCCCCGCCCTCGCCCCCCGCCAAGCCCGCAGCCGCGGACGGCACCGTCACGCTCTCGCCGTTTGAGGTCTCCGCGACTCAAGATTCCGGTTACGTCGGCCAGGACTCCCTCTCGGGCTCGCGCCTTCGCACCAATCTCAAGGACATCGCCGCCGCCATCAGCCCGATGACCGCTGAGTTTCTGCGCGACATCGCGATCACCAACGTCGAGTCCGCGATGGAATACGCCATCGGCACGCGCGTCGACACGGACGATGCCCGCGCCGCCGGCCCGGTCGGCGACGGCTACAACGATTCCATTCGCTCCATCCGCGTCCGCGGCCTCCCCGGTGCGGGCCGGAGCCTCAACTTCTTCGGCGCCCCCGGCGAAATCGACGTCTACATGATGGACCGCATCGAGCTCTCGCGCGGCCCCAACTCCATCCTCTACGGCTTCGGTTCGCCCGCGGGCCGAATTAACGTCACGAGCAAGCAGGCGCAGACGAACAAGAATTTCTACAGCCTCACCAGTCGCCTCGACGACTGGGGCGGCCAGCGCTGGTCCTTCGACGCCAACGTCGTGCCGATCAAGGACAAATTTGCCCTCCGCGTCGACGGCCTGCGCGGCCGCGATGGCACGTGGCGCGCCGCCGGCTACAACGATCAGGACCGCATGTTCGTCGCCGCGAAGTGGCAGCTCGATCGCAAGACCTCGCTCAAAGCCGAATACGAGCACGGCAAAATTCAGCGCTTCGTCCCACGCCCGTTCTTCGGCGACGATCTCACGGGACTCTGGGTCGCGGCTGGCTCACCGAGCTTCAACAATTTTTCCGCCACCTACGCGCCCGGCACTCCCGGCAACGGCACCACCGGCACGCCGGGGACGCCCATCCGCAACACCGGCGCGACCGCCGTCAACGGCATCCTTGAACGCTCCGGCGGCGACTGGGTCGTGGTCAGCGATCGTTTTCCCTACGCGCAAAACTACCGGCAGTTCGCCACGTCGAACTACAACAGCGGCGCCCTGCTCGCAAACGACTTTGAGGGCGGCCGCCGCAATCCCGAGGCCGCCCCGGAGGCGAACTGGGTGCGCGGTAATTTCGACGTCCACTTCGGGTCGGTTTATTTTCAACGCGAACTCCTGCGCGACTTGAACCTCGAGCTCGCGTTCAACCGCCAAGTCAGCCGCACCCTCACGCGCAATCTCGCCACGTGGAATTACTACGGCGTCGCCGCCGACCCCAACCGCTATTTGCCGAACGGCCAGCTCAAGCCGACCGACATGCAATACTACTACGACGTGTCACCCGACTACCGCCCCAGCAGCTCGCGGGTAAACCAAGGCCGCGTCACGCTCTCCTACGAAAAGCGCTTGCGCGACATCGTCACGCTGCGCCTCGCCGGCCTCGGCGAGATGGGCGCGACCGAGTCGCGCTCGGAAATTCTCCAACAATACTGGCTCAAGAGCTCATCGCTCACGAGCGGCGGCGTGTTCAACGCGACGCCCGAGAATGGAGCCAATGTCGTTTACTACCGCTACTACCTCAAGGACCTCTCCGTCCTCAACGACCCCAACTTCCGCATCCCCGGCCCTTACAATCTTTCCGGCGCGACGAAATATCAGGATCCGACGACCGGTGCCGTCCGCGACATCTACATGCAGCAGTTCAACCGCTCGCAGGGCAATATCGGCTACGTCGACCGCCGCACCGCCTCCTACATGGGCGTAGCGCAGACCTACTTTCTCAGGGACCGGCTCGTCGGCACGTTTGGCTACCGCAAGGACCGCCTGAAAAATTGGGTCGGTGTCGCCTTCCGCGATCCGGTCGCCGAGAAAATCGCGCCCAACACGGGCGTCTGGACTCCCGCCGATCCGAGCACCGCCAAGCCCAACGCCTTCAGCGGCCAGACGCGCACCGTCGGCGCCGTCGCCCACGTGCTGCCGTGGTTCTCCGTTTTCGCCAACGCCTCGAACAGCGTGAGCACCCCCGGCACGAACTACATCACTCCCGCCGATCCGCGCAAAACCACCATCGCTGATCTCGTTCCCTCGCCCTCGGGCAAGACCACCGACTACGGCGTGAAACTTTCGCTGCTGAAAAACCGCGTCTCCGTCACCGCGACGCGCTTTCACACCATCTCGCAACGGGAGTTTGGCTTCTCCGGTTTCAACAAGGGCAACATCGTCAACATCTGGAACGCCCTCGGCAATTCCACCGCCCTCCCCGCCGAAGAGACGGCGTTCGCCCTCGCGCAGGCGCAGGTGATGAACCAAGTGCAGGGCTACACGCAAAACTCCGAGAGCCGCGGCACCGAACTCGAGATCGTCGGCCAGATCATCAGCGGCTGGTCCGTCTCCGCGAACTACGCGAAGAACAACTCCACGCGCACCAATATGGCACCCGAATACCGCGCCTACATCGACGCCCACAAGGCCTCCTGGCTCAAATACCGCGACCTCTCGCTCACCCAAAACATCAACCTGCCGCGCCCGCAGAAAGCGCCCGGCTTCCAGGACTGGAACACCCCCACGGTCATCGCCAATACCGGCGACTTCACGCTCAACACCGACTCCGTCAACGAAGCCATCGCCGACGCCGAGAGCGCGTTCTTCGACAACCCGCATGTCTTCGAGGGCAAACGCTTCGTCGGCGATCCGCTCTACACCGTGAACCTCCGCACGCGCTACGATTTCCGCGAAGGCTTCGCGAAGGGTCTCTCCGTGGGCGGGGGCACGCGGTGGCGCGTCGGCCGCGTCGCCGGCGCCCGCACCGATTACAGCGTGACCGCCGGCACGAACTTCACTGACACGTGGAACGGCCGCACCATCGACAAGGTCACGCTCGTCAACACCAAGGACCAAGCCGTCTACGACCTCCAGCTCGGCTACGCCTTCAATTTTACCCAGCGCAAGATCCGCTGGAGCGTCCAGCTCAACGTCAACAACGTCCTCGATCAGCGCGAGTTCATCGTGAACAACGTGAACCCGCGCACCCTCGCACCGATCACCTACCGCTATCAGGACCCGCGGCAGTTTATCCTGACGAACACGTTTAGTTTCTAAAATGCATGAAGGGCCCGCGGCGTAGGCCGGGCTGATTCACCACGCCGCCACGCCTTGCCGCGTCAGTCGCCGCCTCCCTCAATTAATCCGCCGTGCCGCTGTGGGCCCGCCCGCCGTCCTTAATCGTCTTCACGAAGCGATAGTCGATGTCCCACGGAAAATAGATCCATTTGTTCTGTTTGAATTCCTTCACGCAGGTATCGACATAGGGCAGGCCCGAGGGCTTCGCATACAGCGTTGCGAAGTGCGCCTTGGGGAGCAGCTGACGGACAACCTGCGCGGTCTTACCCGTGTCCACGAGGTCGTCCACCAAAAGCATCCCTTCGCCGTCACCCGAAACCCCCTTGAGAATTTTCACGCCCGCTTGGTGCTGGGCGGCCGCATCGCCCGAAGCCGACGCGTAGCTCGTCACGCAAATCGTGTCGATGAGCCGGAGTTCGAGCTCGCGCGCAATGAGCGCCGCGGGCACGAGGCCGCCGCGGGTGATGGCGATGATGCCCATCCACGGGCCCTTCGCGTGCAGGAGTTCGGAGAGATATCGCGCGTCGCGATGGAGCTCAGCCCAAGAGATGACGACTTCGTCGTTGTAACGGGAGGAGGTGGACAAGGGGGAAATCGCGCCGGCAACCGGGAGCGGAACCGACCGCGATTTCACGAGCGCAGTTGCCCAAACCGCATCATGCAACGCTGCATTTTATTTTTCGGCCGCCTGTCACCGTCACGCTTCCCGTCGCTTCGACATTTTGTGTTTCCCGTCCCGATTTTGCGCTCCTATAAATTTCCCCGCCCCATGAAGATTTCCGCGCGCATCCTCTTCCTCCTCCTGTTACTTTCTCCGTTCTCCCTCGCCTTCTCGGCCACCGGCGCGTCACCGAATATCGTCATTATCCTCTGCGACGATCTCGGCTACGGGGATGTGCAGGCCAACAACCCCGCCTGCAAAATCCTCACGCCGCACATGGACCGCCTCGCGCGGGAAGGCGTGCGCTTCACCGATGCGCATACGCCGTCGTCCGTCTGCTCGCCGACGCGCTACGGCCTTCTCACGGGCCGCTACAATTGGCGCACGCGCCTCCAGTCCGGCGTGCTCGGCGGCCTCTCGCCCCGCCTGATCGAGCCGGGCCGTGAGACGATCGCGTCGCTGCTCAAGGCGCGGGGCTACCACACCGCCGCCATCGGCAAATGGCATCTCGGCATGGATTGGGAAAAACTTCCCGGCAAGGCCGTCGCCGAGTCTTCCGTCGAGACGCCCGAGCAGGTTCACAACGTCAACTACACCGCACCCATCGCCAATGGCCCGACGAGCGTCGGCTTCGACCGTTACTTCGGCATTAGCGCGTCGCTCGACATGGTGCCGTATACCTTCATCGAAAATAACCGGGTCACCGTCGCCCCCACGGCGGAGAAGACCTGGCCGTTGCACCCCGGCTACGCCCCCGAGTGCCGCCTCGGTCCCGCCGCGCCGGATTTCGAGGTCGCCAATGTCCTCCCTGAATTTGCCCGCCGCGCGAGCGCCTACATCGCTGAGCGCGCCGCGACCAAGCAGCCGTTCTTCCTCTACCTCCCACTCAACGCCCCACACACGCCCATCGCACCGAACAAACAGTGGATCGGAAAAAGCGGGCTCAACCTCTACGCCGATTTCGTGATGGAGACGGACTGGGCCGTTGGTGAAGTGCTCGCGGCGCTCGACCGCGCGGGCGTCGCGCGCGACACGCTCGTCATTTTCACCAGCGACAATGGCTGCTCGCCTTCCGCGAAAATCGACGTGCTCCACGAGAAAGGGCACGACGTGAACGGTCCGCTCCGCGGCCACAAGGCCGACATCTGGGATGGCGGCCACCGCGTGCCTTTCTTCGTCCGGTGGCCCGCGCGCGTCGCCCCCGCCGTCACCGCCCAGCTCGTGTGCCTCACCGACGTCTTTGCCACGTGTGCCGAAGCCGTCGGCGCGAGCGTCACCGACAACGCGGGCGAGGACAGTTTCAGTTTCCTCGCCAACCTCACCGGCCGCGGCACCTCCGCGCGGACCGCCATCGTGCACCACTCCATCACCGGCGCCTTCGCCATCCGCGAGGGCGCGTGGAAACTCGCGCTCTGCTCCGGCAGCGGCGGCTGGTCCGACCCGCGCGATCCCGCCGCCACGAAGCAAGGTCTCCCCGACACCCAGCTCTACCGCATCGCCGAAGGCGATCTCGCCGAGGCGAAAAACGTCGCCGCGCAAAACCCCGCCGTCGTCGTCCGCCTCAACGCCCTCCTCGAAACCTACGTCTCCGACGGCCGCAGCACGCCGGGCGCGAAACAGCAAAACGCCGTGCCCGTCGTCCTCCGCAAACCGATCGCCCCCGTCGCCGCGAAGAAGGCGGCGAAAAAAAAGGTGGAATAGGCACCTTCGGAGGCATTTTATTTTTCCACGCGTTGCGAATCCGCGCGCGGATTCCCCGAATTCCCTCATCCCCCAAAAATAACATGTCCCAAAAAATCCTCGTTACTAATTACACTTACAGCGTTTCGCGGGCGGAATTTGAAAAAATGGCGGCTCAGCTGGCCCAGGCCTTCGCCGATGTGCCCGGATGCCTTTGGAAAATCTGGCTGATTGATGCGGAAAAAAAAGAGGCCGGAGCGGTTTATCTGTTCCAGGATGAAGCGGCGCGGCAAACCTTCAAGACGAGTCCCTTGGTGGCTGCTGTGCTTTCCCATCCGGCCCTGAGCAATTTCGATTTGAAGGAAAGGGATATCCTCACAGACGTGAGTAAAATAACCCGGGCCCCCCTCTGATGGAAACGGAAGGTTAGCATCGGACCCGCTTCGGACATTTGGCGCTCGGTTGTTCGAGGGAAAGTGGTGGGGTTGGAACGGCGGAGATTGACGTGCACCCGCCGCCAGCCCCTGCGTCCGACGCCGAGGCGGCAATGCGCTCGACCGCCGAAAGCACAGCGTCGAGGTTGAGCAACCGGTCGCCTTCAAAGGAACGCGGCCGAATGCCGTTCCTCGGCAACCAGCAAGCCGATGAAGCCAGCCTGTCGTTGATCCAGAAATGGATCGCCGCATCGGCAAAGGCGCGGCGGGAAGACCGGCATGAAACGGTGAGTGGACCGTGACCCAAACCAAACAAGCGTTGCTCGTCCGCCTTCACGGCGGAGACTCCGGGAGCTGCGGTTTCCATTAGCGCCTTGAACTCAAACCACCGTTGCTCTCCATCAGCACGCTCGGCTCCTTGTCTCAGCCCATCCCAATGAAATCCCTACTGCCCGCCCTCACGATCGCCTCGTTGCTCTACGCCCTTCCTACCCGTGCCCAACTCGCTACCACCGCTTCACCCACGGCCGCCGCCTCCGCGTCAAAAAACGAGATCGTTCAACTCAGCGTCTTCTCCGTCAATGCCAGCAATGACGACGAATACCGCGCGGCCAACACCACCACCGGCACGCGCTACAACACCCCGATCAAAGATCTCCCGATGAACATCGAGGTGCTGACCTCGTCATTCATGCGCGATATCGGCGCCCTCGATTTGCGCGACGCACTCGAATACGTGAGCGGCATCCAGCTCGACACCACCGCTGGCGGAACTGGCGGCGGCAAAGACAATCCCGAAAACAACACGCTCCTCATCCGCGGCATCGCCGCCGCGCAAAACAAGGACGGCTTCCGCCACTTCGTTCCCATCGACCCGATCACGATCAGCCGCGCCGACATCATCAAGGGTCCCGGCGGCGCGCTCTACGGTCAGGGCGGCACGGGCGGCGTCGTTAATGTTTCGAGCGTGCTCGCCGGGAGCCGGCCGGTCGCCCGCGCGGGCGTGAGCGCCGGCTCGTATGGTTTCCACCGTTTTGAATTCCTCTGGTCCGGGCCCGTCACGCCGAAAGGCACGATCGGGTTCGCGCTGCCGCTCGCGTTTTCCGAGAGCAAGAGCAACGCGATGTATTACGAGACGAACACGCTCCACCTGAACCCCGCGCTCACGTTCAAGCTCGGCCCCAAGACGACCCTCCTCGCCTCACTCGAGGCGCGCTACAACACCCGCGACAGCATCCGCAATTTCTTCCTCACCGATAACGGGCGCGCGCCCGACGGCTCGTTCTACGGCACCTTCATCGCCGACCGCCCCGGCACCAACCGCGTGCTCACCACGCCGAACCAACGCGACTTCCGTTTCGAGGGCCCGGACACGTTTCGCAAGGAGCGCACCTACGTCCGCACCTACCGCCTCGACCACCGCTTCACGGAAAATTTCCAGTGGTGGGGTGGCTACAGCGCCGAGGACATCAACGTCCGCGACCGCAGCTGGAACATCGCGCTCCGCAATGCCAACGACGCTTCCATCCCGCTGCGCGTCCGCAACGACCCGCGCTTCCTGGCGCTGCTGCGCCCGGCGTTCGGCACCGGCCAACCGCAGATTCTCGACATCCGCCCGAACAACCTCACGAACTCCGCCCGCACCGTCCGCCCGACGTGGAAGAGCGAACTCTACTTCGCCTTCGACACCGGTCCCGTGAAGCACCGGATGATCACCGGCATCAGCTACGGCCCACTCACCTCCGGCAACAACGCCGCGAACCAGAATTTCTACTACGGCAACACCGGCAACGCCGCCGATCCCGCCACGCAGCGCTGGGAGGGGCTCTCCAACGACGTCATCCTCACCCGTTTTCGCGACCCGCGCGACGTGACCTCCGTGAAGCGCTGGGACTACGCCGCGATCAACCAATACCCGCAGGGCCCCGAGACCGTCATCGGCACCCGCTCCTCGTATCTCACCTCGTATTTCTGGGACCGGAATCTCTACGCCAATCTCCAGAGCAGTTTCTTCAAGGACCGCCTCCAGACCATCGTCGGCCTCTTCGACACGCGCAACGATCGCGGCGGAAACGTCTACGACTCCGCGGGCAACTTCCTCTGGAACGGCCCCGCGCCCGCCGGCTCCGGCTCCACGCTCAACGGCGTGCGCCGCCCCAAACCCGTGCGCAATACCTCGCCAAGCTTCACGGTCATCTGGCTACCCGTGGATCGGGTGCGACTCTACGCGAACTCGATGAGCTCGATTGACGTCGGCCCCGCCTACTCCGCCTACGACGGCAGCGGCAATCCGCTCGACGGCGCCACCGTAAAAAATTACGAGGCCGGCGTCCGCTTCGACCTCTTCAAGAGCAAGCTCCTCGTGAACCTCGCCACCTTCGGCATGAACGACCGCGACCGCCCGGTGAACTTTGGCGCCGCGATTCAAAATCTCCTCGTATCGCCCACCGGCACCCTCAACGGCTCCGGCTTCGGCGCCTTCGTGAAGACCTCGACCGACTCCAAGGGCGGCGACCTCAAGATCGACTATGTGCCGCTGCGCAATCTGCGCTTCAACGTCGGCGTCTCCGCGAACGACGTGCAGATCAAAAAAATCGAGCCCTTCGCCCCGCCCGCGAATCCCGACCCCGTGCGCCTGCTCGCCCAGCAGAACTTCGTGAATGCCGGCGGCAGCTCCAGCCGCTACCTCGGCAAACCCTCGACCGATATCTCGAAATACACCGGTTCCGCCTTCGTCCGCTACGAGTTCAACGAGACGTTTCTGAAAAACACCTGGGTGATGTTCGCCTCAAAATACCTCGGGAAACGGGAAGCCGAACTCATCACCGTCGCGACCAACAACGGTGCCATCACGATCGACAACCGCCTCGTGCCCGCGCATTACCTTTTCGATCTCAACGCCGGCTACCGCCGCAAAATCGGCCGCTACTCGACGAACTTCCAGCTCAACGTCTCCAACCTCGCCGACGACGACAAATTCTACGGCGCCGTCTGGCAAACCGGCCGCACGTATCGCCTGAGCGCGGGAGTGAACTTCTGAGGTAACTTAGCTGGCGAAACCGGGGCGGCGATTGCGGATCAACTGCTGGAGAAAACTCCGATCAGCCGAGTCTTTCTCCCGGGTGCCCTGTTTCATTTTCAACATGAGGTCAGCCCCGGCGAACGCAATGGGCACGCCTTCGATCACCTCGGTTTCGATGCCGCCGGCGGCGTCGTCGAAGCTCACGCCGCAGGCCTCGGTCATCAAGTCGACCGTGATATCGTCGTTCACACGGACGACGACCCATTGGGCGATATCCTCATCGCCCAGCTCCCGAATGGCGCGATCAGGGAGAATTTCGAGCGCCTGTTTGACGAGAGCCTGATTGGCCCGATCGCGCCGAATCAGAAGGTCAATGTCTTCTGTCGCCCGCACAAAGCCGAGTCGGTTGATCGCAAATCCACCAATGACTACATAGGCGACGCCCAAGCGATTGAGTTCGCGGGCGAGCGAAACAAGATCGGCGTCGTTCGGAACGCGCGTTACTTCCCGTGGCGGTTCAGGCTCGTCGTCCATGCATCGCACGCCTCATTGCTCGCAAACCGAAACACACCCTTGGGCTGGCCGCGACCACGCGCGAGCTGGGCCGCCGTGCGCTGCAGCCGGGCAAAGCGCTCCCAAGCGCTTTTTCGCAACCGGCCGACCACCTTGACCGACGAGGAATCCATCGCGAGAAAGTCAGCGGATCGCCCGGATGGGTCAAGCGCGCGGCGGTGCCGGCGCTTTGATCTGGGCTGCACTTCGGATTCGCGCTAATCGCATGCCCCCCTGGAACCATGCCGCCCATCAGCCTTAAATTCGCCGGCGAATTGATGCCCAACGTGCAACGGGTGCTCGCTCGTGTGACTCCACAGGTCCGGCAATTGCTACCGGACGCGGAGGTCGATCACATCGGCGCCACTGCGATTCCGGGCGCGGTCACGAAGGGCGACATCGATCTCGTGGTGCGGGTCGCGCCAGCGGCGTTCAAAGCCGCCGGGGAAACCTTGAGCGCGCATTTCGAAATCAAACAGCGGGAAAACTGGACGCCGGACTTCGCCAGTTTTGGCGACGACTCGGGTTACGATTTGCCGCTCGGCATTCAGCTCGTCGTGAAGGAATCGGAGTCCGACTTCCTCACCTTTCTACGCGATCACCTGATTTCGAATCCCGCGGCGCTGGCAGAATACAACCAACTGAAAGTTCAGCACGCGCCCGAGGGAGTAAAGGCCTACTGGCGCGCGAAGAACGCGTTCTTCGCACAGATTCTGGCAGCCCGCCATCATTGACGCGTCGCAACAACCTTCGCCCACCCGAGGCGGAGGATTGAAC
>JANOAF010000512.1:0-21926 GCA_031411015.1 Opitutaceae bacterium
CGAGCTTGTCGTCCACTCGGCTTGCAGTTTCACGCAGATGCCGAGCTTGCATCACAATAAATGCGGCGGGCTCGTCGATAACGACGGACGTTCGGAGGCGGACATTAAGATGCTCAACGGGCTCGGTATCGCCGTGCTGCCAGTTGCTCTGGTCGAGAATCTTTTCCTGCTTGAATCGATATTGGTCATTGCCGCTGAAAAGCTGGGGCACAAACCCACCGAGACAGTCCCGAGAATTAGGGCACGGGTGTTCGCTACTCTCACTACGAACGCAGTCCGCGTTATCTCGAATCTAACTCGGATGGAAATCGAGGCTGGCCTGCGCACGTTTGGAAAAGGGGGCGACGGGTCCGAAGCACTAACAGCTGCCTACAAGGGCGCATGTGCGACGATAGCCCCAGCTGCTATTTATGCGAAGTGGGAAAAGGAAATAGGCCGCGTGCTCAGCGAGAAGGATTACCCGGCGGCGTTGCGTTACTACAAAACGAAGGGCCTGGCATCTGAGGCGGGTAGCGTCTTTGGCGTTAGGTTCCAAGACCAGGTGATGCGTTGGTTGCGTGGTAAAGATTCCGCTTCGCTTATTGCAGCACTACGCGCAGCGATTCCTGCAATTCCAGCAGTAGTGAAATGAGCCTCAACGAATCCATCGTCGAAGACGGCGCCCTAACAGGGTTCGCGGAGCTTGGCTATGCGGTCGGGCACGGGGCAGACTTCGCTGAGCTTCGTCTCGCCAAGCCACGGACTGCCCCCTGCGAACCGACGGCGGAGCCGGATGGATCTAGCGTGGTGCCGCTGGTGAACCGCTTGCGCGAGGTCATTCAGCTTCTCAACCCGGTGGCAACCGTGAACGAATTCTTGTCAGTTCAAATCGCGGAACCCAAGCCATGAGCAAAGGTAAACCCACTCCCCGCGGTCGTTCCAAAAAGAAGACCGCCGTATCGCTGGTTCGCTCCTCGGCGGCAGAATACCTGACCTTTGTTGCGGCCAGCGGCCAGGGTGGCGTCGAGGCCGTTTACGCCGATGAAAATGTCTGGCTCACCCAAAAAATGATGGGGCTGCTTTACGATGTCGAAACCCAGACCATCAACTACCACCTCAAGAACATCTTCGCCGACCACGAGCTGCAGGAGGCGGCAGTTATTCGAAGTTTTCGAATAACTGCCGCCGACGGCAAATCCTACGATACCGGGCACTACAACCTGTCCGCGATCATCGCCGTGGGCTACAAGGTGAACTCCGAGCGCGCCGTCCAGTTCCGCAAATGGGCCACCGGAATCATCGCTTCCTTCACGATCAAGGGTTTTGCGATGGATGATGAGCGGCTGAAAAACGACGGCTCCATCCTCGGCAAAAAATATTTCGAGGAACAGCTCCAGCGCATCCGGGAAATCCGCCTCAGTGAGCGGAAGTTCTACCAGAAAATCACCGACATCTACGCCACGTCCACCGACTACGACGTGACTGCGGCGGCGACCAATCGCTTTTTCGCCACCGTGCAGAACAAGCTGCACTGGGCCATCCACGGGCAGACGGCGGCAGAGGTCATCGTCTCCCGGGCCGATGCGACCAAAACCCACATGGGCCTGACCACGTGGAAAGACGCGCCCCAAGGCAAAATCCAAAAGTTCGATGTCAGCGTGGCGAAAAACTACCTCACGCAAAACGAAATGGCCCAACTGCAACGCCTCGTCTCCGCCTACCTCGATGTGGCCGAAGATATGGCGCTGCGGCAGATTCCCATGACCATGCAGGACTGGGAAACCCGCCTCAACCGCTTCATCGCCGCGACCGACCGGGAAATTTTGCAGGACGCCGGCAAAGTGAGTGCCGAAATCGCCCACGCCCACGCCGAAAGTGAATTTGAAAAATACCGCATCGTGCAGGACCGGCTGTTCGAGTCGGACTTCGACCGGGCGATCAAGCAATTACCCGAAGAAGAGTGACGAGCCATGAGCCTCAACGAAGCCATTGTCCAAGACGCCGTCATGACGTGGTTCAGGGAACTGGGCCATGCGGTCGGGAACCCGACCCACATGAAAACACTCCGCGCCGCGTTGGTCTGGCTATTCTCCTCGGCGGCGGCCGCGCTCTCCGCCGCGCCCGCCGCCGAAAAACCCAACATCGTCTACATCCTCGCCGACGATCTCGGCTACGGCGATGTGCAGGCGCTCAACCTCGCGCGCGGAAAAATTAAGACGCCGCACCTCGACCGCCTCGCCTCGCAGGGGATGACGTTTACCGATTCGCACGGCGGCTCCTCCGTCTGCACGCCCACGCGCTACGGACTCCTCACCGGTCGCTACGCGTGGCGCACGCGGCTGCAAAAGGGCGTGCTCGACGGCACCGACGATCCGCCGCTTATCGCCGAAAATCGCCTCACGGTCCCCGCGCTCCTCCGGCAAAACGGCTACGTCACCGCCGCGATCGGCAAGTGGCACCTGGGTTTCCTTTCCGAGCGTCCGGCCGTCACCATCGCCACGCCTGCGCCCGCCGGAAAGAAAAAAGCCACCGCGATGGGCAGCGCCGGTCTGCCCGTGGGTTCGCGCATCATCGGCGGGCCGACGACGCGGGGCTTCGACTATTTTTGGGGCTGCTCCAACGCCCGCACGATGTCCGGCCTCATCGAAAACGATCGCGTGATCGAAAATCTCCCACCCATCGAAATGCTCCCGCGGCTTGAGCGGCAGGCCGTGAACTACGTCGCCGAGCACGCCACCGCCGCGAAAGCCGGGATTCCGTTTTTCCTCTACGTGCCGCTCACCTCGCCGCACACGCCGATTCTCCCGACGCCCGAGTGGCAGGGTAAAAGCGGCCTCGGCGCCTACGGCGATTTCGTGATGCAGACCGACGCCGTCGTCGGAAAAATCCTCGCCGCCCTCGACGCGCACGGCCTCGCCGCCAACACGCTCGTCATCTTCACCGCCGACAACGGCTGCTCGCCGCAGGCCGGCACGCCCGAATTGGAAAAACTCGGCCACTTCGCCAGCGCGCAGTTTCGCGGCTACAAGGCGGACATCTGGGACGGGGGCCACCGCGTGCCCTTCCTCGCCCGCTGGCCTGGCCGAATCGCGCCCGGCACGCGCAGCGACCAACTCATCTGCCACACCGATCTCATGGCGACCTGCGCCGAAATTCTCGGCGCGACGCTCCCCGCCGACGCCGGCGTGGACAGCGTGAGTATTTTGCCCGCGCTCCTCGGCACCGCCCGCGCGCCCCTGCGCGAGTCCATCGTGCACCACTCGATCCAGGGGATGTTTTCCATCCGCGAAGGCGCGTGGAAACTCGAGTTCTGTCCCGGCTCCGGCGGCTGGGCCGCGCCCCTCGACGCCGCCGCGCGCAAAAGCGGTCTCCCCGAAATCCAGCTCTACGATCTCAGCCGTGACATTGCCGAAACCAAAAACCTCCACGCCGAAAACCCCGCCGTCGTCTCCCGGCTCACCGCGCTCCTCCACCGCCAAATCGCCGAGGGTCGCAGCACCCCCGGCCCTCGCCAATCCAACGACGTCGCAGTTAGATTTTCCCCGTTTTCATCCCCATGATCATTTCAAAACCTGCCTCTTGGCTCCGCCGCTTCGCCCTCCTGGCGCTAGCTGCTGGCTCCGCTATTCCTGTCGTGGCGGCAGCAGCCGCGCGGCCGAACATCCTGTTCATCTTCGCCGACGACCAGCGCGCCGACACCATCGCCGCCCTCGGCAACGCGCACATCCAAACGCCGCACCTCGACCGGCTGGTGAAGCGCGGCGTCTCGTTCAAGCGCGCCTACATGATGGGCGGCATGCAGGGCGCCACGTGCGTGCCCTCACGCGCGATGCTGCTCTCCGGCCGCTCACTCTTTCACATCGACGAAAAACTCACGCGCGATGAGACGTGGCCCGCCGCATTTGGCCGCGCCGGTTACGACACCTTCATCTCCGGCAAGTGGCACAACACGCCGCCCGCCGTCCCGCTCAGTTTCCAGCGCGCGCAATCGCTCTTCACCGGCGGCATGACCAACCCGATGCAGGCGCCCCTCGGCAGCCTCGAAAACGGCAAGATGGGCCCGACCACGGTCAGCCCGAAGCACGCTTGCGAAACTTTCGCCGACGAGACGATCGCGTTTCTCCGCGAGCCGCACGCGAAGCCCTTCTTCGCCTACCTCGCCTTCGATGGCCCGCACGATCCGCACATCGTGCCCGACGATTATCCCGTCCGCTACGACCCGGCAAAAATCCCTCTCCCCGCCAATTTCCTTCCCCAGCATTCGTTCAACAACGGCGAAATGACCGTGCGCGACGAGCAACTCCTCCCCTGGCCGCGCACGTCCGCCGACGTGAGCGCGATGCTCGCCGACTACTACCGCTACATTTCCTTCCTCGATCTGCTCATCGGCCGCGTGCTCGACACGCTCGATGCCACGCCCGCAGGCAAAAACACGTTCGTCGTGTTCGCCGCCGACTCCGGCGTTGCCCGCGGCAGCCACGGTCTCATCGGCAAACAGAATCTCTACGAGCACTCCCTCCGCGTCCCGCTCATCGTCGCCGGCCCCGGCCTCGCCGCCAACCAACGCACCGACGCGATGTGCTACCTCTTCGACGTGATTCCAACGCTCGGCGCCCTCGCCGGCGTCGCCGGCCCGACGACGAGCGAAGGCCTCAACCTCTCCGCCACCCTCCGGGACCCGAAGAAATCAGGCCGCGCCGAAATGATGTTCGCCTACCGCAATGTTCAGCGCGCCCTCCGCGATGACCGCTGGAAGCTCATCCGCTACCCGCAGGTCAACCGCACCCAACTCTTCGATCTCGCCACCGATCCCGACGAACGCACCGACCTCGCCGATAAACCCGAGCACGCCGCGCGCATCGCCGCCATGAGCGCCCAACTCGCCGCCGAGATGAAACGCCTCGACGATCCGCTCCCGTCACTCACGGTCGCAAACCCGAGTCCCGCCGCGTGGTCGCCACCCGCCCCCGGCGACGGTGGCGCGGCGAAGGCCGCGAAGAAGAACGCCAAGAAAAAATCCTGAGCGAGGGCCGAAAAGGACTGTCATTGCGAGGAGCACTGCGACGAAGCAATCCCGCTGAAATTTCCGCCGGATCGCCGTGGTCGGCTTCGCCTCCCTCGCAATGATAAACAGGGAAGTTCATCCGCAGATGCCGCCCCTCGCCTTGACTCGCCGATTCCTTTGCAAAGATGTCCATCATGCTCTCCCGCACTTTCCTTATCGCCGCGCTGCTCGCCGCCACCGGTTGCACCCGCTCTGACAATAAATCTGCCGCCGCGCCAATCGTGCCCGCGAAGCCGCTCACCGCCGTCATTGAAACCAGCGCGGGCGTGATCGAGTTTGAGTTGCTCGTCAGCGATGCACCGAAGACCACGGAAAATTTCCGACTGCTCACCGAGCGAGGTTACTTCAACGGCCTCACGTTTCACCGGATCGTGAAGGGCTTCATGATTCAAGGCGGCGATCCGCTCGGCGACGGCCGCGGCGGCGAGAGCGCATGGGGCGGAAAATTTGAGGACGAGATCAAGCGCGACTCGCTCCTCTACCTGCGCGGGGCCGGCTACAAACGCGGCATCGTCGCAATGGCCAACGCCGGCCCCAACACCAACGGCTCCCAATTTTTCATACTGCACCAAGACCACCCGATGGCACCGAACTACACCATCTTCGGCCGCGTCACGAAAGGCCAGGAGGTCGTCGACGCCCTCGCCGAACTCCCCACCGAGCGCGGCGGCGACGGCGGCATGAGCAGGCCGAAGCAGCCGCCGGTGATGAGGAAGGTCACGGTTCGGTAGTAGAGGTCCGCCTGCATATTTGCCCGCGCTCACGCCGACACCGAGATATCCTTCAAGTCTGCACGCGCCGCGGCGTAGCTGGTGGCGTAGGCGAGGGCGCGCGGGTCGGGTTGTTTTTTCCAATGCGCGCAGGCGGTGCGGTAGAGTTCGGGCCACCAGTTGGCGTGCGCGGTGCGGCCGTCGGCTTTGTAGGCGTTCCAATCGATGAGCACTTTGGACCAATTGCGGTCGCCGTAGTCGCTCGCGGCTTTCGGTGACTCGAAGTTGACGACATACCAGTCGCGGCCGATGCGCGCGTGCAGCACCTCGTCGGCCCAGTCGAAATCCTGGCAGAGCGCGGCAAACGGATCGCCGGACTGCGTGGCGATCTCCCACTCGTAGCGTTTGCCGGTCTTGGGCATGAGGCCCTGCTCGATAAAGTAGAGCACGGCGTGGCGCTCGAGCGGGCCGAGCTGGGTGTTGAGCGCGAGCGACCACGTGAAGTTCACACGCACGAGCCGGCTCCAATCGATCCCCTGCCGCACGAAGCCGACCTCGCCCATCATCGCGTGGCGCGCCTCGTCCCAGAGCTGGCGCGTCATGTCGAGCATGTAGCCCCACGGCTTGCCGCGCGTCTCGGTGATGATCGAGGCCATCATCTCCGGCACGTCGATTTCGCGGAGGCGTTTGTAGAACATCATGAGCGTCTTGTCCTGCGGCGAAAATTGCTCGTCGTAGAGAAACACCTCCGCGTGCACGCCCATGTTGTAGGGATCGGGGAAACGTTCGTCGCGGCGTGGCTTCGGGTCGTAGACGAACGGTTTTGCCGAGTGTAGACGGCGCGCGGGCACGGCGGATTTCGGCTGCACGCCATCGAGCCTTCCGGCGGCGACGAGCAACTCGTCGAGCAGCGCGAGCCACGGCGCATGCTCCGCACGGATTGGCGCGGTCACGAGCGCGGCCAGGGTATCGCGACCGTAGCGCACCATGTCGTCGACCTCGAGGGCGGCGAAGCGACAGAGGCGCACGCTCGGCGCATCGATGAGGTGATTGGTAGCGTCGCGGTAATGCGCGAGCGCGGCGGCGAGCGCGGGCAGCGCTTTTTCGTAGAGCCCAAGCACGAGCGCTTCAGTCGTCGGGGCCGCGCGAATCTCGTCGAAGAAAATTTCCAGCGCCGCATCCGGCACGGCGTCGAGGCCGAGTGGCGGTTCGCGCATCTCACCGACGCGCTTCCGCAACGCGGCCACATGTTCGGCGGCGTAGTAACTGTGCAGGCTGAACGCCATTTTCAGCTCGTAGGCCGGCTCCGCGGTGAGCCGCGCGATCCAGATTTCGTGCAGGCGCTTGAACGTGTAGTGCAGCCGCTTCAAGCGCGCGACGCAGTCTTCGACCGAGAGCCCAGGCGCCAGCGCCTCGCGCAGCGAGCAGAGCCCGGCGATCATCGGGAGGTTGCGGTGCGAACGATAAGTCTCGGGGGTGATCGGGGCGGTGTTCATGACGAAAAAATCCTGGCTCGCACAGTGCCGCGATCCCGCGCGCGCACAACGCCGTTCTCGCCCGGCGGACGGGCGGCGGGATTGACGCGACCCGGGCGGCGCGACGTTATTACCGCGACAACGTCCAACCCACTCTCATGCAAACGCACCGCGCAACTTTGCTTCACTCCGCCGGCGCCAACCTCGCCGAGGGCCCGGTCTGGCACGAGGACGCACTCTGGTGGGTCGACATCAACGGCGGCACTTTCAACCGCTTCGATCTCGCCACCGGCCGCAACGAGGCGCGCGCCCTCGGTCCCTACACCGCCGACGCCGTGCCCTGCGCCGACGGCCGCTGGCTGATCGCACAGCATCAGGCGCTGTTTCTCTACGATTGGAAAACGGCCGCGCGCACGCCCCTCTCGCCCGCGCAACACCCCGCGCTCGGCCCGCGCCACCGCTTCAACGACGGGAAATCCGATCCCGCCGGCCGGCTCTGGCTCGGCACCCTCAGCCTCGACTCCGCGCCAACAGAGTGCGCGCTCTTCGTGATCGATCCGCGCGCGCCGGCTCCCGTGCGCACCGCGGTCAGCGGCGTCTCGCTCTCCAATGGCCTCGGCTGGTCGCCCGATGCGCGCACCTTTTATTACATCGATTCGCCCACGCGCCGCGTCGATCGCTTCGACTACGATCGCGCGACCGGCGCGCTCTCGGGGCGGCGCCCGTTTCACATTTTCAGCGCAGCGGACGGCTGGCCCGACGGCCTCGCGATCGATGCGCAGGGTCATGTGTGGGTCGCGCTGTGGGGCGGCGGCAAAGTCGTGCAACTCGATGCGGCAACCGGGGCGCCACGTGCCGTCATCCCGCTGCCCGTTTCCCAACCCTCGTCGTGCGCCTTCGGTGGCCCCGATCTGGCGACGCTCTACATCACAAGCGCCGCGCAGGATCTCACGCCTGCGCAACTCGCCCGCGAACCGCTCGCCGGCGCGCTCTTCTCCGCGCAACCAAACGTCAGCGGCCAACCCCTGCAGGCCTACCAGCCCGCGTGAGTCGCCCCCAAAGGCGAACCCCACCGCGCTCCTGAAAATCTCGCGCTGGCGTCCCCACGGGAGTTCACCCCGCCAACATCCTGACAACTGAAACGCTTCGTTAAGCGTGCTTCACGTTGTTTGAGAGTGACTGTGAACGAGCGATACAGCCGAAATTCGAGCACTGTCCGGTGAGCATAGCTGGGAGGTTTGCTGGCTCTGCAACTCCTTCCTTTCGCGGCTTTGGTGGGTTTCGTGGTTATTTCCGACGGCACGAGTCCGGCGGAGCCGAGAAGCCAGCGAGGAACGTTTTCCCGAACAAGCCGTGCAGTGCGCCTCCGGCCCGCGCCTTGCTCCTGGCTGGTCCGTTCGTCCTATCGGAGGAATTTGGAGTGGTGCGGTCAAATACCCCAGACCTTGCTCCCAGGCTCTCGATTATTTTCCGGGCCCGGAGGGAATAATCTACAAACGCCGGCACTCTCAAACGGCGTTCGATCTCCTCCTACGTCATGACGCCTCATCTTCCGGTCCAGACTGCCATTCGCGCCAATCTCGTTGTCATCCGCCAGGGCATCACCCTGCTCGCCGATCTCGGCGCGGAGCGCTACACGCCGCGCCTTCCGCTTTGCTATAACGCTTCGGTCGGCGGACACACTCGCCACATTATTGAGCACTACCGGAGTTTTCTCCAGGGCCTGGAAGCCGGGGAAATCGACTACGAAAATCGCCCCCGCGATTCCTTGATCGAACACGACGTTACCTATGCGAGCGACCTGCTGGAGAGCATCTGCGCTCAACTGAGCGAACTGGGCGGCAAACTTTCCAATCGCGGGCTGTTGCTCTGCGCGGAGACGACACCGGGAATTGCAACGATCACTTCAGTGATGCGCGAGCTCGAGTTCCTGCTGAGTCACACGATTCACCACTACGCCCTCGTCGCGGTGATGGCGCGGCTGCAGGGCTGCGAGCCCGAGCCGTCCTTCGGAGTCGCGCCCTCGACGTTGAAATACCAGCAGAAGCAGGCCGCATGTGCACGGTAAGCTGGAGTGCATCCTCCCACGGTTACGACCTGTTGTTTAACCGGGACGAACTCCATACGCGGGCGCCTGAGCTGGCTCCGGAGGCGGCAGTGCACGCTGGCGTGACCTTTCTGGCCCCGCGCGATGGCGCCCACGGCGGCACCTGGCTGCTCGTCAACGACCATGGCCTGACCATTTGCTTGCTGAATGACTATGGTGCGAGTTGGCAGCCCGCACGGGAGAGCACCCGATTCAGTCGTGGTCATATCGTGCTCGCCGGAGCGGAAGCGGCGACTCACGCGCACCTGATCGAAATCATAAACTTTCAGCCCCTCGCGCGCACCCCCGCGTTTCAGCTTTTGGCGTTGTCGGCGGAAGAGGGAGCAATCGTGTTACGATGGGCCGGTGGGACGCTGACACAACTCGCAGCGGGCCCGCCGTTGAGTTCTTCTTCCTACGCGACGGCCGCGGTAATCGCGACGCGGACGCGTCGTTTTCACGACTTGGTGCCGTCCGGCAGTTCCCCGGAATTCGGCGATCTCCTGGCCTACCACCGCCAGCAGGATAACACAGACGGAGCCTATTCGGTGCTGATGTGTCGGCCGGATGCGGCCACGCGCAGCATCACGCACGTGACGGTGCACTCTGGAAGCGTGACGATGCGCTATGAGGCGGTGCGTTGGGCGCGGCAGAGCGCGGTTTTCTTGGAACCAGTGGTGCGCATGCTCCCGCGGCGCACGCGCGCGACGTTGCCGGCGGGAACGCGGTAAACGGGCGCGTCAGGGGCCGAAAAACCAACCTACTTCGGAGCGACTTTCTCCGCGACCGGCCGGACAAGTTTGTGCAGTTCAGCCGCCCAGTGATCGATGCCGCTGTGGGCGTGGCCGAAACGTGAAAAACTTCCGATCACTTGGAGGGGCGTGCCTTCGCTGTAGCCCACGAGCGCCGCGAGTCGCTCACCTTGCGTGGCATCGAGCACTTCGAATTCAAGGCTCACGCCGCCGTTGTCCAACGGCCAAAGGAGCACGCCAGTCACGACGTTGAGCGCCGGGCTGGAGGTATCGACGCCGGTCACCGCTGCCCGGAGTCGGAGAGTGCCGTCTTCCGCCTTGGTAACGAGCTTGAGATCCTTTTCGAAAGCTTTCTTGAGCGCGGCGTCGCAGTAGGCGGCGAGTTCCGTTCGCTCCTGCGCCGTGATTTTCTTTTCGTCGGCGGGCCCGAGCCGCACGGTCGTCGGCTCCAGCCACACGCTGGCGTAGTCGGCCTTTTTCCAATCGCTCTTCTCGAACGCCAATCGACGAGTGTCCTTCGGGTCCGATTTCAACTGCCCGTAGTCGCCGAGGAAACCGGTTCGAGTCGTTGTCATGTGCGCGCAACCGGTGAAAAATACGGCGCCAGTAAGGACAAGGATCGTCGCGAGGTGGCGGAGGGTAATAAAAGCCATGCCATGAGACACAACGGCGGGCCGGATATTCCCGCGGCCGATCCCTTCGGCAGACGACGGAGGTTTCACTTCAACCCACGTGACGGCGATTGCTCGCGGCCACACCGTCATGCGTTCAAGCCAAGGTCAGCGACCCGGCATGATCCGGTTGAGAATAAACTCCGCCACGGCTGTCTTCGGCGCAGGGCCAAACGCCACGCGTTCACCGCCGGCGCCGATCAGGAGGATGGCGTTGTCGTCAGCGTTCATGCCGATGCCGGCCTGGCTCACATCGTTGGCGACGATCCAATCGAGACGTTTCTCGGATAGTTTTTTGCGCGCATAGCCCTCGACGTCGTTGGTCTCCGCGGCGAAACCGACGACCGTCTGGCCGGGCCGTTTCGTCGCCGAAAGCGTCTTCAGGATGTCCACCGTCGGCACGAGTTCGAGCACGACGGATCCGGGATTTTTTTTCTGTTTCTGTGCAGAAATATCCTTCGGCCGGTAGTCGGCCACGGCAGCGACGGCGATGAATATATCACACGCGGAGAAGCGCGCCTCACACGCCGCGAACATTTCGGCCGCCGACACCACGCCATGAACGGCGACACCCGCCGGCGGGGGCAACGCGACCGGACCACTCACCAGATCAACGGTCCAGCCTCGCCCGGCGGCGGCGGCGGCGAGGGCGAAGCCCATCTTGCCGCTGGAGCCATTGCTGAGAAAGCGCACCGGATCGAGGTGCTCGCGGGTGGGGCCGGCGGTGAGGAGGCAACGGAGGGGGCGATTCATAGCGGTATCCTCCTGCCTGAGCATAAAACGGGAAGAGTTATTCCCGCTGTCGATTGCTTTTTAGCGGCGCCCCAAAAATTGGGATACTTGCGGAATAGATTCGCGCCCACGGTCTCTCACGACCGATGCAAGCAGAGGTTTTTCCCGCTCTCGTGGAGACATACTACGCCCAACTCTACCGCTTTGCGTTGAGTCTGGCGAAAAATCCCTCCGACGCCGGTGATCTCACGCAGCAGACGTTTTTTGTCTGGGCGACCAAGGGCCACACTCTCCGCGACGACTCGAAAGCCAAGACCTGGCTCTTCACCACCCTCTACCGTGAGTTTTTACGCGGCCGCCGCCGCGGAGGCCGAATCACGGCCATCGAAGATCTCGCTCCGGCGGAGCAGGACATTCCCGACGTGGAAACCGATCTCGTCGCCAAACTCGACTCGCAGCTCGTCGTCGCGGCGCTCCAGGAAGTCGACCATGGGTTCCGCGAGCCGCTTACCCTTTTTTATTTGCAAGACCTCTCCTACCGCGAAATCGCCGAAATCCTTTCCGTGCCGATCGGCACCGTCATGTCGCGCCTCTCGCGCGGCAAAGCCCAGTTGCGCACCCTGCTCGCGCAAAAGTCCAAAGGTGGCAAAGTCATCGAGTTTCCCCAGCAAGGCGCCCGCCCATGAACCACCACGAGGCAAAATTTCTCCTCCGGGCCTATCGGCCCGACGGCCGCGACGCGCAGGACCCGATCTTCGCGGAGCCCCTCGCCCAAGTAGACCGGGACCCGCTCCTGCGCGACTGGCTCAAACGCGAACAGGACTTCGACCGTTCGGTGGCCGCGAAACTCACCACCCTTCAGCCTCCCGCGGGCCTGCGTGACGCGATTCTCGCGGGCGGACGCGCAAGCCAACCCCGCCGCCAGTGGTGGACGAATCCCGTCTGGCTCGCTGCCGCCGCGGCCGTCGTCATCCTGCTGTCGGCGACCGTGCGCGTTCGCTACCTGGGTTCCCCGGTGCCAGGAGCCGCAGATTTTGCCGCCTTCGCGATGGAGGACGTCGGCCGGGCGCATGATGAGCACACCCGTCACCGGCCGGCGCCGGCCGAGTTGCAGGCCCGCTTCACCACTGCGACCCTGCCACTGCCCGACTACACCCGTGTCGATGGCGACGAACTCCGCCGCCTCGGTTGTCGCAAGGTGAACTTCGCGGGTCGCGAGACCTTTGAGGTTTGCTTCTATCGGGGCGGCTTTCTCTACCACCTCTACGTGACGGCCGTCGACGGACTCGTGCCCGGCGTCGCAAACGCGAACGCCCTCGTCGCCTCCAGTGGCCATTTCACCGCGACCGCCTGGAAGGATGCAAAATTCGCCTACGCCCTCGTGACCTCCGACGGAGCCGACGCGTTGCGCAAACTGATCTAAGCTGGCATCGGCTCGCGCGAAAAAAATCTTGGCCCGAGGTAGCCTTCATTTCCCCGCCAGGGGAATAATCGGCACGAACCGTGTTTCCCATCCCGATGAACGATTCATCCCAACTCTCCAAGCCACTGTTAGTCGTCAGCTGGCTCGCACGCATCGTGGCTGCGGTCATTCTGGTCCAGACGCTTTTCTTCAAGTTCACCGGCGCGCCCGAGTCAGTCTTCATCTTTACGACGGTGGGTCAGGAGCCGTGGGGTCGGTATGGCTCCGGGGTGGTCGAACTCGTCGCCAGCGTCCTGCTTTTCTTGCCTGCGACCGTCGGGATCGGTGCGGCGCTCGCGCTCGGCACGATGAGCGGGGCGATTTTTTTTCATCTGACGAAACTCGGCCTTGTGGTGCACGACGACGGCGGGCTGCTCTTCACCCTCGCGCTCGTGGTGTTCGGCTGCTCGGCACTTCTCCTCTGGATCCACCGCCGCACGCTGCCGATCGTCGGTGCGCGCTTCTGATTCTCATCTCATGAACAAATTCCTTTCCTGCCTCAGCCTTGCCGTGCTCGCGCTCGCCCCACTCGCTGCCC
Source organism: Opitutaceae bacterium (assembly GCA_031411015.1). Classification (GTDB taxonomy): domain Bacteria; phylum Verrucomicrobiota; class Verrucomicrobiia; order Opitutales; family Opitutaceae; genus ER46. The sequence goes on from JANOAF010000512.1 coordinate 13,471, forward strand.
GCGCCGAAAAACCGGTGAACACGACGCTCTTTGGCGTCGCGATCAAGGGCTACGATCCCGTGGCGTATTTCGTCGACGGGAAACCTGTGCCAGGCACGTCCGACTTTGCCTTCGACTGGAACGGAGCCACGTGGCGATTCGCCAGCGCTGCGCACCGCGATTTGTTCAAGGTCGCCCCCGCGAAATACGCGCCTCAATACGGTGGCTTTTGCGCATGGGCCGTGAGCCAGGGCTATACCGCCGGCATCAATCCCGAGGCGTGGAAGATCGAAAACGGAAAACTCTACCTCAACTACAATCTCGAGGTTCAAAAGAAGTGGGCGGGCGACATTCCCGGCCACATCGCAAAGGCGGACGTGAATTGGCCGAAGCTGCTAAAAAAGTAGGTCACCACCACCGCGGTCTACCCTCCACCGTCACTCGCGATGAATGACTGGCTGCATTCCGCCCTCGCCGCCGCTGCCAGCGGTGGCCCGTGGGCGCTGGCCGCCCTGGCGGTCGCCACGCTGGTGAGCGAAGATCTGGCGTGCATCGCGGCGGGCCTGCTCGTGGCCCAGGGCTCTCTCGAGTTTGCGCCGGCGGCAGGAGCGTGCTTTGCCGGGATTTTTTCCGGTGACCTGTTGCTCGTTGGGCTCGGCCGCAGTTTCGGTCGCGGGGCACTCGGAGCCGCGCCACTGCGCTGGTGGGTGTCAGCGGAGGCCGTGCTCCGGGCCGAGCGCTGGTTTGCCCGGCGCGGACCCAGCTTGATTCTTGCGAGTCGTTTCATGCCGGGCACGCGGCTGCCGACTTATGTGGCCGCGGGCGTGCTGCGGGCTCCGCTCGGACCATTTCTCGGTTGGTTCGCACTCGCCTGCGCCCTGTGGACGCCACTGCTCGTGGGGAGCGCCGTTTTTATGGGGGACACAGCATTGCGGCTCTTCGACTCGTGGACTCATGCCGTGCCAGCGCTCGTGGTGGCGGGTGCCGTCGCACTGGTCGTTTCCCGACTCGCCGTTTCCCTCAGCACGTGGCGCGGCCGCCGGCTGCTGTTGAGCCGCTGGCGGCGGCTAACGCGCTGGGAGTTTTGGCCCATGTGGGCGGTCTACCCGCCCATCGTGGGCTACATCCTGTGGCTGGGCCTGCGTCATCGCTGCTTCACCCTCTTCACGGTCGCAAATCCCGGCATCGGGGCCGGCGGCGGACTAGCCGGCGAATCGAAGAGCGATATTTTGCTTGGGCTCGGGCGCGCGGGCGACGCGGTGGCACGGTGGACCTCGATTGCCGGAGGCGCGCTCGAAACCCGCACCGCGGCCGTCGCCGCTTTCATGCAACGCGAGGGTTTGGAGTTTCCGGTCGTGCTTAAACCAGATGTCGGTGAACGCGGCGCGGGCGTCGTCATCGCCCGCGACTGGTTGACGATCGAAACTACCCTGCGCGACGAACCGGCGGCGATGATCACCCAGGCCTACGTGCCGGGCGTGGAGTTCGGCGTCTTCTATATGCGCCGCCCATCGGCTGCGCACGGGGAAATTTTTTCCATCACGGAAAAGCACCTCGTCACCGTCACGGGTGATGGCCACCGCACACTCGAGGAACTGATTCTGGCGGACGACCGCGCGGTATGCATGGCGCGGTTCTTCCTCGAAAAATTCTCCCCCCGGCTTGATGACGTTCCTGCGGCGGGAGAAGCGATCACGCTCTCGGAGCTCGGCACGCACTCGCGCGGCGCATTGTTTCTCGATGGCACCCTCCTCGTGACGCCGGCGCTCACGGCGGCGGTCGAGCGCATTAGCCGCGCGCATGACGGATTTTACTTCGGGCGCTACGATGTCCGCGCCGCTTCGGTCGAAGCGTTTCAGCGCGGGGACTTCACGGTCATCGAGCTCAACGGCCTCACATCGGAATCGACGAGTATTTACGATCCGCGGCACCGCGTGTGGTTTGGCTGGAGGGTGCTGTGCCAGCAATGGCGGCTCGCCTTTGCCATCGGCGCAGAAAATCGCGCCCGCGGCGAAATCCCGCTCACTTTGCGGGAAGTTTGGACCCTGGTCGTGACTCATACGCGCACCTGATGAAAACGATCACGTTTCCCGTCGCGGCTACGGACCGCTATGAGCTCACGCTCGCCGAGCACATCGACGAAGTCCGCGCGGCCCAGCGCCTGCGCTTTGAAATTTTCAACCTCGAGCTGCACGAGGGCCTCGCGGAAGCGTTTACGACCGGGCTCGACGCCGACGAGTTCGACGAAGTGTGCGACCACCTGATCGTGCGCGAGCGTGCGACCAGCAGCGTCGTCGGCACGTATCGCCTGCAAACCGGTCGCAGCGCAGCGGCCCATCGCGGCTACTACAGCGCACGAGAGTTCAATTTCTTCCCCTACGAGCAGCACCGCGATCAACTCGTCGAGCTCGGCCGCGCCTGCGTCGCCGCCGACCATCGCAATTTCATCGTGCTCAATCTCCTTTGGCGTGGCATCGCCCGCTATGCCCAAGCCCACGGCGCGCGCTACCTCACGGGCTGTAGCTCGCTCACGACCCAGGACGAGGCCGCTGCGCTTGCGACCTATCGGGAACTCGTGGCGTCGCACCTCGTCCACGGTCGGCTGCAAACGCGGCCGCACCCCGGCTGGCGCTGCTCTCCGTTTAACGGCCGGCCCGTCGCACTTCCGGTGCCCAAACTACTCCGCGCCTATCTCGCACTCGGGGCAAAAATCTGCGGCGAGCCCGCGATCGACCGGGAATTCAGCACCGTCGATTTTCTCACGTGGATCGATCTGCAATCGCTCCCGGTGCGCACGCTGCAAAAATTTCTCGGCTGATGTCTTCGCTTGGTTCAAGTCTCCGCGCCGCGCGCCGGGCATTCGCCTTCAGTTGGGTGATCGCTTCGGCCGCCGCGACCGTCCCCTTCCACCGCCGCAATCTCGCGACCCGGGCACGTTGGCTGCAAAAGACCTGTCAACGGGCGTTGCGGGCAATCGGGGTGCACTGCGCTCCGGTCGACGGGCCGGGGACCGGGGACCTCATCGTCGCCAACCACGTCAGCTACCTCGACATCCTCGTGCTCGGGGCCACATGCCCCAGCGTCTTTGTCGCGAAACGTGAGGTGCGCACGTGGCCGGTTTTCGGTTGGTTCGCACGCTGCGCCGGCACTCGCTTCATTGATCGCGAACGTCGCGCTGACGTCGCGCGCGTGGGGGCGGAGTTCGCACCGGTCATCGCGGAAGGCCTGAGCGTTGTGATGTTTCTCGAAGGCACAAGTAGTGACGGCCGCGAGGTGAAGCCCTTCAAGTCTTCGCTCCTCGCTCCCGCGGTTGAGCGGCAATGGACCGTCGTGCCCGTGGCGCTTTCCTACTCCGTGCCGGATGGGCATGACGTCACCACCGAAGTATGCTGGTGGGGCGACATGACGCTCGCACCGCATTTGCTCCATCTGTTGGGGCTACCGCGCATCACTGCTCATGTCGCGTGGGGTCCGGTCGAAACGAGCCACACGGATCGCAAGGCCCTCGCCGCCCGGCTACATCACCGTGTGACACGCCTGCACGTTGCGCTGGCCGCTTCGATCGGATGACGTTCTTCCTGTGAACACTCTCGCCTCCGCCACCGCTTCGCCGCTCGCCGGCAAGACCATCATTCTTGGGGTGACGGGCTCCATCGCCGCCTACAAAGCGGCCGATCTCGCGAGCAAACTCACCCAGCTCGGCGCCGTCGTGCGCCCGGTGCTGACCGAGGGCGCAAAAAAATTTATCACTCCGCTCACGTTTCAATCGGTCACGCATCAGCCCGTCGCCCATGAGCTATGGAGCGAAGAAGACCCGGCGACGGTGGCGCATGTGAACCTCGCCGACCGCGCCGACCTCTTGCTGGTCGCGCCGGCGACAGCGAACGTCCTCGCGCAATTCGCCCACGGCCTCGCGCCGGATTTTCTCTCGGCACTCTACCTCGTGAATCGCGCGCCGGTGCTGTTGGCACCGGCAATGAACGGCAAGATGTGGCTCCATGCGGCGACGCAGGCGAATGTCGCGACGCTGCGGCAGCGCGGTCACGCTTTTATCGGGCCGGAAGCGGGCCTGCAGGCCTGCGGCTACGAGGGCGTCGGCCGGCTCTGGCCGGTCGAAGTCATCATCGCCGAAGCAGAACGGTTGGTGACCGTTGCCGGGAATACGACGATGGCGCGGTGACTCACAAAGTCTCCAGCTTATGTCCCTTTTGCTCGCCACGTGGCTGGTCCGCGCCGCTTACGCCTACACGGTCGTCGGAATAATTTTGCTCCCGTGGTGGCACCTGCGGGGATTGCGTCGTATCGATGCGAGCGCCAGCAGGGGACCGTGGGGATTTCGTGTGCTGATCTCGCCGGGGCTTGTCGCGTTGTGGCCGTGGCTGCTGGCGCGCTCACGAGCCGGAACCGGTCGTCCGCACGCGGAGAGTAACGCCCACCGCGTCGCGGCTGAGGAGGCGTCTTCATGATCGCCCGTCTCCGCCGCCGTCATCGGCACACCTGGCTCGCGCTCGCAGTCGTGCTCGTCGGCATTTTCGTTGTCGCGTGGTCGGCCAGACGTCCCGCGCGGCTAATGGAGCAGCTGCCGGCGGCGCTGCGAAATAATTTCGCCCCATGAGCGTCGGCTATCAGGCGGTCGGCTGGAGCCGACAAAAACGAATTTACGACGCGGTGCTCGCGACCGGCGTCGGGGCTTACTTCGCGGTGTTCGCGGGAGTAAGCGCGGGGCTGCATCCTGAGGCGACGGTGGAGACGGTAATCATTCGCGCAACGGCCACCGCGGCGTTTGTGCTGCTGCATGTGATTCTCGCCCTCGGGCCGCTCTGCCGGATCGATGCGCGATTTTTGCCGCTGCTCTACAACCGGCGGCATCTCGGGGTGACGATGTTTTTTCTCGCGCTCGTCCACGGCGGATTTTCCCTTTTCCAATTTCATGCCCTCGGCGTGCTCGATCCGTTCGTGAGCGTGCTCGTAAGCGACGGCTCGTTTGCCCAAGTGGCGACGATGCCGTTCCAAATTTTTGGTTTCGCCCCGCTGGGGGTGTTCTTCCTGATGGCGGCGACGAGCCACGACTTCTGGCTCGCGAACCTTTCCGCCCCCACATGGAAAGCGCTGCATATGCTCGTCTATGTCGCCTACGGCCTACTCGTGGCGCACGTGGCGTTTGGCGCGGGGCAGACGCGCGACGGCGGATTTCTTCTCTGGATGACAGCGCTCGGGGCGGTAACGCTCGTCACGCTGCACCTGCTCGCCGCGACAAAAGAAAACGCGGCCGATCTAGAATTGCCTGCGACCGCGGTGCCACCCGGCTGGGTGGATGCGTGCGCCTTGGTCGAGATCGCGGAGAATCGCGCCAAGGTCGTCCGCTGCACCGGCGAACGCGTGGCTATTTTCCGCTACGACGGAAAACTTTCTGCAGTCTCCAGCGTGTGCCAGCACCAAAACGGACCGCTCGGGGAGGGCCGCGTGATCGACGGCTGCATCACCTGTCCCTGGCACGGCTATCAATACCGGCCAGAAACGGGCGCCTCGCCTGCGCCGTTCGCAGAGAAAGTGCCGACGTTCGAAGTCGCGGTGCGCGATGGCCGCGTCTGGCTGAATCCGCGCCCGAAGGCCGCCGGAACCCGCGTCGAACCGGCGAAGATCACATGAAAGACACCGATGAGTTCTACATCGGTTACCTGCCCAACGCTCCGCCGCAGTTGGGCCGATTCTCGCGCCGCGCAGTCGTAGCGACGGCGGGTGTGGCGTTGGCTGGCGGATTCGCGCTCGCTTTGACGCTGCCATATTTCGGCGCAGGCGAATTCGAATTCGGCACCATGCGGGAGTTTAAGGGCACGTTGCGTTGCGCGGCCGCGCCCATGCTCGTCACGCCGGAGGCTGACTATGTCTTGGTGGGCGAAGGCAAGCGCGGCGTGCCACTCGAACTCTGCGGCGCGAGCGGGAACGAGGTCGCCCTGCGCGGGACGCTCATCCGCCGCGAGGGAAAGCAGCTAATCGAGGTCGCCGGACCGGCTGAGACGCTCCCCGTCGCGGCGGACGCGCCGGAGGACGTGGCGGTGGGGCGTTTCACGCTCACGGGCGAGATCGTCGATTCGAAATGTTATTTCGGCGTGATGAATCCTGCGGAAGGTCGCGCGCATCGAGCCTGCGCCGTGCAATGTCTGCGAGGCGGGGTTCCGGCAGTGTTCGTCGCCCGCGATCGCACGGGGGCAACGAGCCATTTGCTGGTCACCGGGCCAAACGGCGACGCGGTCAACGCCGCGCTGCTGGGCTGGACCGGTGAGCCCGTTTCAGCCACCGGTGACGTGGTGCGCCGTGGGAAGTGGCTCGTATGGAAAATCGATCTGGCGTCGCTGAAGCGAATCGGCGGGTGAGCCGACCGCGTTACGCGGTCGGCACGATATTTCGCCGCGAGTGATATTCGCAGCAGATGCACCGCCCATGAGCCAGATGATCGAGCTCGGCGCACGCGATTTTCGGAGCGCGCCGACGTCGGCTTTGAACCGCGGCGGCAGTCAAAATACCGAGCAGCCAGGCAGAAAGCAGAGCCAGAGCGTGGTCCACTCGCCCATGAAAATGGGATTGGCGAACGTGGAAGCCGGGTTGACGTTCATGCCTGAGACTGGCGCCGCGAAGGGATAAACAGCACCACGTAAGCATCGCCACAGACGCCGGGGTAGCGGGCGAAGCGCGAGTGACTGGCGACATCGAGCACGAAGGTCATCAGCAACGCGGTCATCGCGACCTTGGCTAGTGCCTGCATCCGCACCCGCGCGATGACTCCGCTCGCTCGGTAGGTCGGATATCTGAAAGAAAAAGGCCCTTTCCGGTCCTTCTTTCCGATCTGAATTCTCGGCTCAAAAAAAGGCTCCGCGCCATCCCCAAACGCCCTCGAGTCGCGCGGTAATTATCGTCACTTCCGTTGTCACTTTGACCATTTCGACCCAAAAAAGCCCGTAGCTCGCTTGAGCTACGGGCCTTTATAAATTGGCGTCCCCACGGGGATTCGAACCCCGGTTCTTACCGTGAAAGGGTAGTGTCCTGGACCAGGCTAGACGATGGGGACTAGCGCGGAGCCGGGCACGCTACGACGCAAGATTGGCCGCGCAAGGTCAAATTTCCCCCGCTTAATCCCCGCGGCACCTCCCGCGCCCACCCGAGGCGCACTTTGTTCGGGACGTTTGCCTGCGTGCCGTGCAAAACCTCGGCCCATGACGTTCGCCGAAATCGCCGCCGCCCTGCCCAAGCAAGCCGTCACCACGATCGATCAGGTGCCGTTTCCGCGAGTCGCGTCGGGCAAGGTCCGAGAAATCTTCGATCTTGGGGATGCGCTGCTCCTCGTCGCGAGTGATCGGCTCTCGGCCTTCGACGTGATTTTGCCCGACGGCATCCCGGGCAAGGGTGCCATCCTGACGCAAATCAGCAACTGGTGGTTCGAACAGACAACGGACATCCTGCAAAATCACCTCCTCCCGAATCAGGCGGGGGAATTTGCGCGCCGCGGCCTCGTGAACCGCGATTTGCAACTACGCTCCATGGTGGTGCGGAAACTAAAAACCGTGCCGATCGAGTGTGTCGTCCGCGGCTACTTGGTGGGCAGCGGTTGGAGTTCCTATCAAAAAACCGGCGAAGTCTGCGGCCTGAAACTTCCGACTGGGCTGCGCCAAGCGGATCGACTGCCCCAGCCTATCTTTACCCCCACCACGAAGGCGCCAAAGGGCCAGCACGACGAACCCATCAACGACGCGCAGGGCGCAGCCATCATCGGTTCCGAGCTCTACGAGAAAATCAAGGTGCTCAGCCTCGCGCTCTATCGCTTCGGTCACGATCGTGCGAAGCAGGCGGGGATGATCCTCGCCGACACGAAATTCGAATTCGGCACCGACGCCGCCGGCAATCTCTGGCTGATCGACGAGGTGCTCACGCCTGATTCGTCGCGCTACTGGCCCGCGGCGGAATACCGCCCCGACTGCTCGCCGCCAAGTTACGACAAGCAATTCGTCCGCGATCACCTGCTTGCGATCAAATGGAACCAGACTCCGCCCGGTCCGCGTCTTCCGCCCGATGTGATCGCGGGCACGCAGGAAAAATATCTCGCGGCGCTGCGAAATCTCCTCGGCGCGTAAGCCGCGTCAGCCAGTCGCAGCAAGCGCCGCCACGATCACTGCATCGCCGTCGTGCGCCGCTCCGTCGTCACGCCGCCCGCCGCGGCGCGCAACAACTCGCGGCGCAGCCAGTCGAGCGCGGCATTGGTCGCGCGCACTTTGATCGTCGGACGCGGACCGGGGTAACTGAGTTTCTTCGCCCACACACCGGCCGGGGTGTGCAGGCCGATGAAGATCGTGCCGACTGGGCTGCCGTTGGCGCCTGTCGTCTCGCCGGAAAATCCCGTCACAGCCAGCGCGTAGTCCGCGCCGAGCGTCTCGGCTGCGCCCGTCGCCATCGCGACCGCCGCCTCGGAGCTTGCTGCACCGTGC
>JANOAF010000513.1:0-1688 GCA_031411015.1 Opitutaceae bacterium
CGCGTGGTGGCCCACGGGCGGCGAAAAGGATTTCGCGCTGAACCGCACGCTCGCGCCGCTCGCCGCGGTGAAGGACAAGCTCCAAATCCTCGGCGGTCTCACCGATCTTTCCGCCAATAGCGGCGGCGATGGCGGCGGCGATCACGCGCGTGCCAACGCCACGTTTCTCACGGGCGTGCGTATCGCGAAGTCCGGCGGCTCCGACTATCGCGCCGGTGTCTCCGCCGACCAAATCATGGCGCAGGAGGTCGGCCTGCTCACGCCGTTCCGCTCGCTCGAGCTTTCGTGCGACTCGATCCAAAACGCCGGCACCTGCGACACCGGCTACTCCTGCATTTACCAGCACAACCTCGCGTGGAGTTCCCCGACCGTGCCGCTCACGCCCGAGATCGACCCCCGCCTGCTCTTTGAGCGCCTCTTCGGCTCCGGGCCGCGGAACGAACGTCAACAAAACCTCATCATCCGCCAGCAGCAGCAGCGTTCCATCCTCGATTTTATTCTGGATGACAGTCGCGCGCTCCAAGCCAAAATCTCCGGCCGCGACCGCGCGAAGCTCGACGAGTATTTCACCAGCGTGCGCGACATCGAGCAGCGCATCGCCTCGGTCGAAAAATCCCGCGCCACCCGCCCCCAGCCCGCCGCCGACGCCCCCGGCGGCATCCCCGCGAGCACCACCGAGTATATGCGGCTCATGTTCGACATGCTCCACCTCGCCTTCCAGACGGACAGCACGCGCGTCGCCACGTTTCTCCTCGGCAGCGAGGGCAGTGACCGCACGTATCCCGAACTCAACATCGCCGACGGCCACCACTTTCTCACGCACCACAACAACAAGGCCGACTACGTCGAGAAGGTCACCCAGATCGACGTCTGGTATGCGACCCAGCTCGCCTATTTCCTCGAGAAAATGGCAGCGACGCAGGACATCGACGGTCATTCGCTCCTGCACAATTCCCAGATCGTCTACGGCAGCGGCAACGCCGACGGCAACCGCCACACCCACACGAACCTCCCCGTGATCCTCGCCGGTGGCGGTGGCGGCACGCTCAGCCCCGGCCGCTACCAGAAATTCAATGACGAACCCGTCACCAACCTCTTCCTGAGCATGATGGATCGCCTCGGTGGCAACCGCGTCGAGCGCTTCGGCGATTCCACCGGCCGGCTCGCGGCGCTGTGAGCAAAAATTATTCAGACAAGGTTAAGCCCAGAGGCACAGAGGGCACAAAGAAAGGCATCCGTTTTCCTCTTCATTTGATTTGGATGACCGCCTCGCAGATGAAGCAAATTCCCGGGCTCTTCTTCTCCGTGCCTCTGTGTCTCCGTGGTTCAAAAAAAATTCCTGCATGAAACCCCATCGCGTCGCCCTCGCCTTTCTCTCACTCACGCTGTCCGCCCTCGCCGCCGATACGCGCGCGTTCACGTCGCATCTCCCGGCGAAAAATGCCAGCGGTGGCGCCGTGCTCATCGTCCCCGGCACCGGCGCCGCCGCCGACGCGCTCCCGCTCGCGCGCTGGCTCAACGACCGCGGCCTCGCCGCCTTCGCATTGCGTCCGACCGCCACCGCCGCCGAAACCTCCTCCGCTCTCCAGCACCTGCGCGACCACGCCGCCGATTTCAAAATCTCCGCGAAACGCATCGCGCTCCTCGGCTTCGCCGCCGGTGCCGAAACCGCCGCCGCCGTTGCCTAC
>JANOAF010000514.1:0-6802 GCA_031411015.1 Opitutaceae bacterium
CGCCCTCCTCGCGCAAGATGCCGGACATGGGCGTGTGGAGCACTTTGAACAGCACGGTGCTGCCGGAAACCCCCGCGCAGCTCGCCGAGCGGACGAAGCTCGAAACCGAGAACCAGCAGCGCATCGCCAGCCTGAAGGCCGAGCAGACGAAGCTCACGGAGGAGAAAGCCGCCGTGACGAAACAACTCGCCGCGCTTGGCCAAACCACTGCGCCCGCTCCCCAGGTCGCCGCCACCGAGAATGCAGAGCGCGAGGTTTCCAAACCAGTGCCTACCGCAGATTCAGAGAAGCCACCGGTAGAAAAACCATCTGCGGACGGCTCTCCGGACAAAGACGCTCTCACCAAGCGCCGCGACGAACTCGACACGCAGATCAAGAAGCTCGGCGACACCATCAAGCACGCCCAGTTTTTCCAGGACACGACCCCGCGCGCCTTCGCCATGGGCGATGGACCGCAGCCCGCGGACATGCCGATCTACGTGCGCGGCAATCCGTATGCGCCGAGCACCGTCGTGCCGCGCGGCGCCGTGCGCGTGGCATCGTGGGACAAGTTCCCGCAAATCCCAGCCGGGCAAAGCGGACGCCTCCAACTCGCGGACTGGCTTGCTGACAAACGCAACCCGCTCACCGCCCGCGTGACCGTGAACCGCATCTGGCAGAAGCTCTTCGGCACCGGCATCGTGCCCAGCGTGGACTACTTCGGCATCCGTGGTGATGTGCCGACGAATCCCGAACTGCTCGATCATCTCGCCACCCGCTTCATGCGCGAGGGCTGGTCGCAGAAGAAATTCCTCCGCTCGCTCGTCCTCAGTCGCACCTATCGCCTCAGCAGCGCGAACGAAGCGGCGGCGATGAAGGCCGATCCCGAAAACAAACTGCTCTGGCGCATGAACCGTCAGCGTCTCGATGCCGAGGCCCTGCGCGATTCCTTGCTCGCAATCAGCGGCGAACTCACCCGCAACAGCGGCGGCCCCGCGCTGGTGATGGAGAATCCCGAGAACTGCGGCGCGCTCGCGCTGAAGGGCGTCAACCCGCCGAACTACACCCATCGCAAGCCACGCCCGACGCAGGAGTTTGAGCGCACCATTTACCTGCCCGTCTTTCGCGGCGGCACCGCCGGCCCCGATCGTCTGCGCGCCTTCTTTGACTTCGTGGACCCAGCGATGACCGCCGGTCAGCGAAACCAAACGGTCGTCCCCACACAATCGCTCTTCCTGCTCAGTAACGACCTCCTCCGCAAACGCGCCACGACGCTCGCCGACAAACTCATCGCCGACGAAAAGTCCGACGAAGCGCGCCTCGAAGCACTCTGGCTCCGCGTTTTCAACCGCCCCATCACCCACACCGAGCGCGACGAGGCCACGGCCTTCCTCGGCGGCGTGGAGCCGCTCATCACCACCGTCAAAGGCCGCCCCGCTCTCGACTCCATCAAGTGGCGTGAACTCTGCCACAGCCTGCTGGCCGCAAATGAATTCGTGTTCCGTCTCTAACACCCATCACCTGCATCCATCATGAACTCACTCCTCACCCGCCGCCAACTCCTCCAGCGCATCGCCTGCGGCTTCGGCGCGCTCGCATTGCAAGACATCGCCCGCGCGGCCTCGAATCCGCTCTCGGCCCGCATCCCCGGCATGGTGCCGAAGGCCAAGCGCGTCATCTTCCTCTTCATGGGCGGTGGTCCGTCGCAGATGGACCTCTTTGATCCGAAGGACTTCATCACCCGTATGCACGGGCAGAAGATCGACTCGCCCTTGCGAAAGGAAGTCACCCAGGTCGGCACGGATCAGTTCCTCGCGTTGAAGGCCATGGCTCCGGTGCGTCCGCGCGGTCAGAGCGGCATGATGATCTCTGATTTGATGCCTCACCTCTCCACCGTGGCAGATGACCTCTGCCTGCTGCGCGGCATGAACGCCGACAATCCGCAGCACGCAGGCGCGACGCTGCAATTTCACACCGGCACCTTCGCAGAAGTGCGTCCCTCGATGGGCGCGTGGGTCAGTTACGGGCTCGGCACCGAGAATGCGAACCTGCCCAGCTTTGTCAGCATTCAGGGCGGCGGCGTGCGCGAGTATGGCTCCGCCTTTTTGCCCGCGATCCATCAGGGCACGAAGCTCACCGTGCCGCTCGACAGCAAATCATTGCCTGTCGAAAACCTGCGCAATGTCTCCGAAAACGACGCCATCCAGCGCCAGCGCATGGATTTCATGGCCCGCATGAACCACCGCCTGGTCGGCGATCTGCAAGGCGATGCGAACATGGAAGGCATGATCCAGAACATGGAACTCGCCGCCCGCATGCAACTCACCACGCCGGAGATCGTGGACATTTCCAAGGAGAGCAAAGCCACGCTCGACCTCTACGGCGTCGGCGGCAAAGACACGAACACCTTTGGCCGCGCCTGCCTGCTCGCCCGCCGACTCAGCGAGGCCGGCGTGCGCTTCGTGCAGGTCAGCACTGGAGGATGGGATCACCACGGCGACATCCGCGGCAACCTGCCCAAACTCTGCGCCCAGACCGATCAACCCGTGGCCGCATTGCTCAAGGATCTCAAATCACGCGGCCTGCTCGAGGACACGCTCGTGCTCTGGAGCGGCGAGTTTGGCCGCACCCCGTGGAGCCAGGACCTCAGCGGCAAATCACCCATCGACAAACACGGCCGCGAGCACCAGCCCGAGAGCTTCTGCGCCTGGATGGCCGGTGGCGGTGTCAAACCCGGCCTCACCTACGGCGATACTGACGACATGGGCTACCGCGTCATCAACGGCAAAATCCACATCCACGACCTGCACGCGACCATCCTGCACCAGCTTGGCATCGACCATCTCAAGCTCACCGCGCGGCACCTCGGCCGCGATTTCCGGCTCACCGATGTATATGGCGAAGTCGTGAAGGAGATCATTAGCTAGGACGCGCCTTGCCTCAATGCGGAATCCATGGCGGCTGCGCGTTCGCCAGGAGCAGTATGCGATTGAGTTGCGGCGGATTCGCGAATCCCGCAACCTCCCGCGTCCATGCACGATTCCCGCAGCAGCAAACCCACCCTCGGCCTCACGATCGGTGCCCTCGGTGTCGCCTACGGAGACATCGGCACGAGCGTCCTCTACGCTTTCAAAGAGTGCCTGCACCACGGCCTCAGCACGGATCGGGAGATCGTCGGTGTGCTCTCGCTGATCATTTGGAGCCTCATCATTCTCGTCACGGTGAAATACATCGCCGTGGTCACGCGGGCCGACAACCAGGGCGAAGGCGGGATCCTCGCCTTGCTCTCGCTCGCCTTTCCGAAGGATGAGAAAGTCACGGGCGTGGCCGCCGGCGGCATGCTGGCGGTGGGTATCGCGGGTGCGGCGCTGCTCTACGGAGACGGGGTGATCACGCCGGCGATCTCCGTCATTTCCGCCGTGGAAGGGTTGCTGACCGCGGAGAAGCTTAGGCCATTGATCCAGCCCTTCATCATCCCGCTCACCCTCGGGATTCTGGTCGGACTGTTCGCCGTGCAATCCAAGGGTACCGCGGCGCTCGGGAAATGGTTTGGCCGGGTCATGCTCGTCTGGTTCAGCGTGCTGGCTGGACTCGGGATCTACCACATCACGAAGAACCCCGCGGTGCTGCGAGCGCTCAATCCCGTGGAGGGCTTCGACTTTCTCACCCACCATGGAAGGATGTCGCTGCTCGTGATGGGGGGCGTCTTCCTCGTGGTCACCGGTGGCGAATCGCTCTACGCGGATCTCGGGCACTTCGGCCGCCCGGCGATCGCTCGCGCGTGGACCTTCGTGGTCTGTCCCGCGCTCATGCTGAACTACCTCGGCCAGGGCGCGCTCGCGCTTTCCGATCCCACCTCGCACGGCAATCCCTTCTTCAACATGGCTCCCGACTGGGCGCTCTATCCGCTCGTCGCGCTGGCGACGACGGCCGCGGTGATCGCTTCGCAAGCCCTGATCTCAGGCGCTTTTTCCCTCACCATGCAGGGGATTCAAATGGGCTACATCCCGCGCATGGAGATCCGTCACACCTCGCGGGACGAGCATGGACAGATCTTCATCCCGAAGATCAACAGCATGCTCGCCGTCGGGTGTGCGGCGCTCGTCATCGGCTTTGGCAGCAGCACTCGACTGGCCAATGCCTACGGCATCGCCGTCACCCTCACGATGATGGCCACCACCACCATCTTCTACTTCGCCGCGCGCCGCGTCTGGAATTGGAGCGTGCTGCGTGCCGGGCTGACCTGCCTGCTCTTCGGCTCGCTGGAGTGCGTCTTCCTCGCCGCCAATTCCCTGAAGATCCCGCATGGTGGCTGGTTCCCGCTCGTCTTCGGCGCGTGCGTTTTCACCGTCATGTCCACTTGGAAAGATGGACGCGCGCTGCTCCGCAAGCGGCTTCCGCCAGGCATGCCGCTCGACGATTTCATCGCCTCGATCAGCATGGCCGGCACCCTCGACGAGCAGAATCAGCTCCACCGCATCCACGGCACCGCGGTCTTCCTCGCCGGCAATCCCGAAGGCACGCCGAACGCGCTGGTGAAGAACATCAAGCACAACCAAATCCTGCACGAGCGGAACGTCCTGCTCACCATCGTCACCGATCACAGCCGCCCGCACGTTCCGCCGGAGGAGCGCGTGGCGATCGCCGACCGCACCGACGGATTTTTTCGCGTCGTCGCCAGCTTCGGCTTCATGGACACGCCACACATCGACGAGGTCATCCGCGCCACCAGCGCGGCAGGTCTGCTCCTGCACCGCGAGCGCACGACCTTTTTCGTCGGCAAAGAGCGCATCGTCGTGACTGCCAAAGAGGGCATGGCCGAATGGCGCGAACATCTCTTCGTCTTCCTCAGCAAACACTCCGAAAACGCCGCCGACTTCTTCCAACTCCCACCCGACCGCGTTTACGAGGTCAGTCAGGTCGTTGAGATTTAAGAAGTTTTTTCCTGCACAAGGCCGAGCACCCAGCCCCTTGGGAATTTCCGCGGCCCCGCGCTGCGCGATCACGCGGTGATTCGGCGAGACCGAGCGCCGGAGTCGCGCCTGATTTCCCACCGTCGCGCGAAATGTCTTAACGTGCCGTCCACGCTCCTGTTCCTTTGCGAGAAGTGCAGGTCTTCTCCATGCCGCCGCAAAGCAACCGAACGTCGCTCATTTTGAGCTGGCTCGTCAGCGCGTGGATCGCGGCTCCTGGACTGCTCGCACAAGAGGCTCCGCTCGCGCGGATCGCGGACCTGATGGCCACCTCTCGCTCACAGGCGGCGAAGCAACCGGCGGTGCGCGTGCGCGGGATCGTCTCCCTGGTCGGTGACGGACTCGCGGGGACTGAGAAACGGAAGGAGCAGGTGCTGTCGTCCTTTTGCATGGAGGATGAGTCGGCGGGGATTTACGTGGCGGTTTCGCAGGCGCTGCGGGATGAGGTTTGGACGGGGGCGAAAGAGACGCTGCTCGCGCTGCATGAGGGTTCGGAGATCGAGATCGACGGGGTGTTGGATGAAGGGGCCTTTGCGCCGGTCATCGTGCCGCGCCGTCTGCGCGTGCTGGGCGAGAAAGTGCTGCCGCCTGCGCGCGTCATTCCGCTGGCGCAACTCATGAATGGCGCGGCGGATGTGCGGCGCGTGCAGGTGTCCGGTGTGGTGCAAAGCATCGCGGATGAGGCGGGCCGACGCTGGCTGCTGAAGGTGGAAACCGGGCTGGGGCATTTCCTCGCGCGTCTGCCGAAGACGCCCGCTTTCGCACCGACGCGGCTGCTGGATGCGGAGGTGCAGATGACCGGCCTCGCGGCGGTGTCGCGGAACAGGCGCTCGGAGTTCATTTGTCCGCGACTAGTCATCAGCCGGGAGGAGGACGTGGTCATCTTGAAGGCGGCGCCTCACGATCCCTTTGCCGCGCAAATGGTCCCACTGAATGAGCTCGACGCCTTCTCCCCCGAAGGCCGGCCGCTGCATCGACGTCGGGTGGAAGGCACGGTGACTTTCCAAGAGCTGGGCGACTTACTTTTCATCCAGGAGAGCACGTGCGCGGTGCGCGTGGAGGCAGGCGGTGCGGAGAGTTTCGCGATCGGAGATCGCGTGGAAGCGGCGGGCTTTATCGACACCAGCCGCGAGGTCGCCGGAATGAGCGGGGCACTCGTGCGCAAGCTGCATACGGGTCCGCCGCCGGCGCCGATCGCGATCAGCATGGCGGAGATCGCGGAAGATTTCGTGCTGATGAAACGAGGAGAGAACGCGCGGCTTCCCGGCTGCGATGGTCTGCTTGTAAGCGTCGCCGGCCGTCTGCTCAGCGTGCAGGGACCGTCCGCCGATGGCCTGCACCGGCTCGAACTGGACTGCGGGGATTCCATCACCACGGCCTTTCACCGCGGGCCACTGAAGAATTTGATCCCCGGCAGTGAACTGCGCGCCACCGGCATCGCCGCCGTGCAATATGCACCCGCCGGACAGACGGCAAATTTCGCGCAGCCCACGCGCCTCGATCTGCTCTTGCGCGGTGCCGGGGACATCGCGGTGTTGCGCGCGGCCTCGTGGTGGACGCCGCAGCGCACGTCCGCTGCGCTCCTCGGTGTGCTCCTCGTCGCCCTCGCCGCGCTGACGTGGGCGATGGCCCTGCGTCGCACCGTAGCAAAGCAAACGCAGCAGCTCGCTCAGGAAATGCGTGGGCGTCGCGATGCCGCCGTGGAGTTTCAAGCGGCACTGCGCGAACGCTCGCGACTCGCGGCCAATCTTCACGACACCGTGCTCCAGACGATGACGGGCATCGCTTACCAGATCGAAGCCTGCGAGACCGAGTCGCTCCCCGAGGCGCAGCGCGGCGCGAATCATCTC
>JANOAF010000515.1:0-11952 GCA_031411015.1 Opitutaceae bacterium
GGAGTGGGGGAAGGGAAAGCGGGTGGATTTTTATGGTGGGAGCGCCGCGCGCGCGGGGCGGACGGGGTGAGCCGATCGTCGAAGTGTCTCCGTCCCGGACCTGAACGAGTCGGTCGTCCAAGTTAACCTGCTATCCGCGCGTGGTGGTGCCAGCGCATGATGCTTTATGCAAAGTGGAGAGCGAAAGGGACGGAGTGCAGCGGCACCATCTACAGAACGGGTTTGTGCCCAAGGGCGGGAACGTGCGCGCTTGCACTCCGAAAGTCGGTCCGCGCAGTCGGCGCGGCGAGCTTCCGAAAAAGGAGGAGGAGGTTAACTCAGGCGGTCACCTCCGTGGGCACCAGCAGCTGGAGTTTCTCGGGCGTGGTCTGGGCGGTCGCCAGGCGCCAGAGGTCGACCGCGAGCCGGCGCGCGGCGGCCACCGCGAGTTTGCGCCGGGCCGCGCCGCGGGCGATGCCGGCGACCAGGCCTTTGACGGGCGGATAGTCCGGCTGCCAGCGCACGAGCCGCCAGACCAGTTCGATCAGCAGCGCGCGCACGCGCGGGTTGCCGTGGCGGTTGATGCAGCCGTCGCGTTTGCTGCCGCCGCTTTGGTGCACGCCCGGACACAGCCCGGTGTAGCTGGAGACCTGGCGGCGGTTCTTGAACCGCGCCCAATCACAGATCTCGCGGGCGAGGAGCACCCAGGTCAGTGCGCCGACGGCTTTGGGCAGAACTTTGGGCGCGGCGGCCTCCAGCGTTTTGCGCCGGGCCTTTTCCTGCGTATCCACGGTCGCCAACACGGTGCGCATGATCTCCAGTTCCTGCACGAGCCAGACCGACAGCGTGGCCTTGAGTTCGGTCCACCGCCGCTCGGTCCACCACGGGCCGGTGACGTGGTGGCCGTGGACGAGGAGCAGGCTGCGGCCGCGCGCCTCCCATTCGTGGCGGGTGCGTTTGAGCTGACCGCGCAGGCGGCCTTCGGCGCGCGCCTGCTCCTCCGCGGGCGTCGGCACCGTGACCACGGAAAACGCCTTGGTGTTGCCGCGCACATAGCGGTCGAGCCGGTCGGCGAGGGCGATCGCATCGAGCGCGTCGGTCTTTTGCTGGCGCGCCCCGCCGAGCGCTTCCGCGACGACAACGTAGTTGGTCGCCCCGGCGGCGAGCAGTTCGCGGTGCAGCCCGTAGCCGCAGGGCCCAGCCTCGTAGCAGCCGTAGACTCTGCGCCCGGCCGCGCGCAGCCCACGCACCAGCGTGAGCAGCTCGGCGGTGGTCATCTTCTGCGGCCGCTGCGGGAGCGCGCCGTCGAGTTGCACGCACACGACGACGTCGCGCGCATGCAGGTCCATCCCGAGCTTGATCGTTTCGGCCTTGGTTTCCACCAGGCGTTCCAGCAGTTTCTTGACGTTAGTTTTTGCATTCATTCGGCGGACAAGTTGGGCCTTTTTCGCCCGCTTGTCCGCCTCATGGCATCTACTCTCGGACCGCGTCTCATCGTGGGGTGAGTCTCAAGAACTCTTCGTCGCCGCCTCGAGTCGATTGAGGAAGCCCATCGCTTCGTCACGATTCGCGCCGCACATTTCCGCGCACGGGCGGAGACTCGCGCAGACCGCCGGCCGTTCCGGCCGGCCAAAGATCGCGCAGCGGTCGTCGGGCAGCAGTTGCACGCAGCGTTCGCCCGCGCGTTTGCCGCGGGGCATGCCGGGAATCGGCGATGAGATTGAGGGCGCGATGCAGCACGCACCGCAACCGGGGCGACAGTCCATCAGGTGAAACTCCGGGCCGCGCCGGACGACGCAAATCATACCAACGCACCCCTCGCTTTTAGACTCTACTCAAGGGCGAGACGCCCGGGCCACGTGGCATGGGCGTCTCGCCCATGGGTGGAAAATTCCAAAATATACGGACGTTGAGATTACTCCTCGCCGTCCCAGTAGTCGGCCGCCGTCATGCGGAAAAAATCCCGCGTCGTGCTGTGGCCCCACTTGTTAGAATCCGGGTAGTGCCAGAGGTCGACGGGCGGATTGTCGGCGATGAGGAGGAAAGCGAGATCGGTGCCGGGGCTTGCCGTGATTTGGTGCGCTTCGCCCGGAGGATGCAGCACGATATCTCCGGCAGCGACGGCGTGGGATTCAGTGCCGACTCGCACGGTGCCTTGACCTTCCGTAATGAAAAACAATTCCCACTGCGCCGCGTGGCAGTGAAACGGGCAACCGCACTCGCCCGCGGCGAGCCGGTCCAACTCCAAATCGAAGGGATGGCCGCCGAGACCGGTGGGCATATTGCGCTTCGCGCCGAGGGCGAGCGAGATTTCCTGATAGGAGGAGCGGAATTTTTTATTCGGCGATTCCCAGTGCTCCCACGCGATGTCAGCGAGGTTGAGTTTGCGCTGGGCGAAAGAAGCGATCGGCCGGGTGGCGGGTGGCGGTGCGATCTGGTAGGGAGTCACGCCGGCCACGGGCGTGTCTTCGCCGTCGAAGTAATCGGTCTCCGTCATCCGGAAGAGTTTTCCCGGTGGGCGCAGGCTCCATTTGTTGGAGTCGGGATAATGGCAGCCGTCGACCGGCGGATTGTCGGCGACGATCAAGACTTCAAGGTCGGCGGTGCCCGAGTTGATTAACTGGTGTGGCACGCCGGGCGGGTGAAAAAATACGTCACCCGTTTTCACGGCGGTGTGGCCCTCGGGCGTGCGCACGGTGCCGCTGCCGCGGCGGACGAGGAACATTTCCCACTGGGCGAGGTGCAGGTGATACGGGCACACTGCGGCGCCCGGCGGAATGCGGCGCACCTGAAGATCGAAAGGATGGCCGCCGCCCCAAGTGCCGGTGTTGCGCACGCCGCCGAGCGCGATCGAAATATTCCGGCCGAACGAGTGGAATTTCTTCGTGGGCGAGCGCTGCTCGTCCCACGGGAGCGAGTCGAGGTGGACGTGCTGCATGCCACCATCGAGCGGCCACCGTGGCATTTCGGCAAGCGCGCGGCAACGGCCGTCCGCGCAGCGCCGCACGGGAATGGACGCTACACCTTTTCGTTCACTACCGGATTCGTCAGCGCGCCGATCTTCTCGATGTCGATCGTCACGGTGTCACCGGCTTTAAGCCAGACGGGCGGAGTGCGGGCGAAGCCGACGCCGTGGGGCGTGCCGGTGAGAATCACGGTGCCGGGGAGCAGGGTCGTGCTGCCGCTCAGGAATTCGATGAGCGTGGGCACGTCGAAGATCATGTCGTCGGTGTTCCAGTCCTGCATCGTTTCGCCGTTGAGAATGGTGCGGATGCGGAGCTTGTTGGGATCGGGGATTTCGTCCTTGGTGACGAGCACGGGGCCGAGCGGAGCGAAAGTATCGAAGGTCTTGCCGCGGCACCACTGGCCACCGCCGCCGTTGCGCTGCCAGTCGCGGGTGAGACGTCGTTGGCACAAGTGTAGCCGAGCACGAAGTCGAGGGCGTTGGCGCGGGTGGCGTTTTTGCAGCGCTTGCCGATGACGACGGCGAGCTCGCACTCGTAGTCGACGGAGGTGCTGGGCAACTTCACGGGCAACTCGATCGGGTCGCCGGGATTCTGGGCGCTCGCGGGATTCTTCACAAAGAGCACGGGGTGCGGCGGCGGCGCGCTGTTACTCTCGGCGGCGTGGCGCTTGTAGTTGAGGCCGATGCAGGGGAGGTAAACGGGGACGACGGGCGCGAGGAGCTTGCCGGGTTTCACGGCGCGATCGGTGACGCGGAAGTCGCCGTAGATGTCGCCGGCGATTTCGCGCGCGGAGCCGTCGGATTGGAGGGCGGCGTAGGCCGGGCCGCTGGGGGTGAGGTGGCGGATGATGCGCATGAGGGAGAGGGAAGTTGAAAGTTGAGGGTGAAAGTGGAAAGAAGGAAACGTGGATGAAGCCGCGGCGAAAGGCGGCGGCGTGCGTGAGGCCACTCTACTCCCTCTACTTCGCCTTGTTCTTTTTCTTCGCGGCTTTCGCGGCGGCGTCGCCGGGTTTGTCCATGCCGGGGGGCTCGGCGTAATTCGTGGCCTTTACCTGCGCGTCGAATTCGGCGGCGAGCTTGGCGATCGCGGCGGAATCGGCGGCGAGGTTTTTCAATTCGTAGGGATCGACGGCGAGGTCGAAGACCTCGGTCCACTCGGCGTGGCCGGGGTATTTTACGAGTTTGGCGTTCGCGGTGCGCACCCCGACGATGGTGGGGGTGGCGAAATTTCCCTCGTAGAAATACTCGGCGAGGAAGGAAGTGCGCCAGTTCGCGGGCTTCTGGCCGGCGGCGAGGGGACGCCAGCTCGCGCCCTGCATCTCGCGCGGGACGGACACGCCGGCGAGGTCGAGCCAGGTGGGCGCGAGGTCGATGTTGAGGACCATTTCGTCGACGACCTTACCCTTGCCGAAGAGGCGCGGGTAACGCACGAGCATCGGAACGCGCAGCGATTCCTCGTAGAGCGAGCGTTTGTCGCCGAGGCCATGCTCGCCGAGGTAGTATCCGTTGTCGCTGGAGTAAACGACGACGGTGTCGTCCGTGAGGCCGAGGTCGTCGAGGGCCGCGAGGAGTTTGCCGAGATTTTCGTCGGCGCCGGTGATGTGGCGGAAGTAGTCGAGGTGCGCGGCCTGCGCGGCGGGAGTCACGCCCACCACGGCACCGGCGTCGCCTTTCTGCGCGCCGTCGCCGGGCGCAAGATAGATGGCGCGGGCGGCGAGATTCGGCACGGAGCGGCTCGTCTCGCCGGTGTAGAGCGTGCGCAGGCGGGGCGGGAGATTTTCGCCGCCGCGCGGGCCGTGCGGGGTTTTGAAACCGACGACCATCGAGAAGGGCACCGCGCGATTTTGTTTCATCCACTCGATCGCGTAGGCGGTGTCGACGTCGTCGATCCAGCCTTTGGTGGGGGTGGAGACGCCGTTGATCTCGACGGGGCAGTCGTTGTAGCGGCCCTGACCGACGAAGCTTACCGAGTAGTCGAAGCCGGGGCGCTGGCCGCTCTGGCCGCCCATATGCCACTTGCCGATGTAGGCCGTCTTGTAGCCGGCGGCGCGGAGCAGCGAGGCGTGCGTGACGGAATTCTCCGGGAAAAACGTGTGGTTGTTTGCGACGCCGTTGAGGTGGTTGTAGCGGCCGGTGAGAAACGCGGCGCGGCTTGGCGCGCAGAGTGAGAGCGTGACGAAGGCATTGCGGAAACGCACGCCCTCGGCGGCGAGCCGGTCCATGTTGGGCGACTTGAACCACGGCCAGCGCGCGCGCTCGCCCTGTTCGCGCTGCACGAGACCCATGGCGTCGTGGCGCTGGTCGTCGGTGTAGACGAAGAGAAAGTTCGGCTTGCGGTCGGCGGCGTGGAGGGCGGCGGTGGCGGCGAGGAGAACGGCGAGGAGGGAAAGGATGGGGCGCATGGGAGAAATGAGAGAAGGGGGAGGTGGGATGGAAGTTGAAGGAAGCGGGCCTAGGACTTTTTCTTTTTCTTCTTCGTGCTGGAGTCGACGGAGGACGCGGCGGCGGGGTGGTATGCGCCGACCTTCTGGGCGATGAGGGTTTTCAATTCGACGATAAATTTTGCATTCGCGGGAAGGGCGGAGACGTCGTGCGTTTCTTCGGGATCGTTGGCGTGGTCGTAGAGTTCGGCCGTGCCGTCGCTCCACTGGATGTAGCGCCAGCGGTCGGTGCGGACGGCCTGCCCGTGGGCGGTGCCGCCGCGCGTGACGAGCGTGAACGCGGCGTCGCGCGCGGGCGCGGCGGGATTCTCAAGGAGCGGGCGGAGGCTCTGGCCGGCGAGCACGTGCGGCGGTTTCACGCCGAGGTAGTCCGCGACCGTGGGGTAGAGATCGACGAGTTCGACGAGGCCGGTGCAGGTCTGGCCAGACTTCGCGCCGGGAGCGACGACGATGCAGGGAACGCGGCAACTGCGCTCGAACAGCGTGACCTTGTTCCACCAGTTGCGCTCGTTGTGATGGTAGCCGTTGTCGCCGATGAAAATCACGAGCGTGCTCTCCCAGAGTTTCAGGCGATCGAGCGTGGCGAGCACGCGTCCGACCTGCGCATCCATGAACGAAACCCCGGCGTAGTAGGCGCGCTGAAACTCGCCGCGCTCGCGGTCCGTGAAGGCGTTGAACGCATCGAGCGTGCCGCCCTGCGGGAGCGACAGCGCGCGGAGCGGCGTGGCACCGGCCGGGTCGTGGTAGATTTTCATCGAGCCGGGCGGGTAGAGATCAAAATATTTTTTCGGGACGAGAAACGGATCGTGCGGGCGGTGGAAGCCGGCGGCGACGATCCAGGGCGAGCCGGTGGCGGCGCGCGTCTCGATGGCGCGGATGGCGTGGAGCGCGTTCTGGCCGTCGGGCTGATCGTCGTCGGTGCCGGCGGTGGCGCCCCACTCGCACCACTTAAGCGCGCCGCCGGTGAGGTTACGGCCCTCGAGGATCTCTCGGCCGGCCGGCGTGGCGGTGAACATCTGCGCCTCGTCCCATGATTTGCCGAGGTCCATCCAGCGGTTGCGGTCGTCGGGGTTCGCGCCGCTGGCGTGGTAAATTTTTCCGAACGACGACGCGTGCCAGCCCTGCGAGCGGAGGAGCTGCGGGAGCGTGACGATGTCGGGCAGGGGCGTGCGGAACTGCGTGGTGTTGTTGGTGACACCCGTCTGCTCGCAGCGCAGGCCGGTGAGAAATGACGTGCGGCTCGGATTGCAGACGGGGTATTGCGCATAGGCGCGGTCGAAGCGGACGCCGCGCGCGGCGAGGCGGTCGAGGTGCGGCGTGCGGACCGCGACGTTGCCGTAGCAGCCGACGGTGTCGCGAAGATCGTCGGAGACGATAAGGAGGACGTTGAGCTTTTCGGCTGCGGCGGCGGAAACACCGGCGAGCAAGCAACACGTCAGGAAGGCGGCGGAGAAAGTGCGATTCATGCGCGAAGGGGGAAGACTTGAGGCAACGGCGAAGGGGAGACGTTGCGAGAATCGGAGGGTGAGCGCGACCTTACTTTTTCTTCGGCGGCGACGACGCCAATGCCGGCACGAGGCCGAAATTTCCACTCGCTGGCCCGCGCGGCGCGGGCCACCTTGGCGCATGACTTCCGGCAAATTCCCTGCCCGAAAGATCGTGCTCCTGATCGGCACGGTAAAGGGCGTGTTTCTTTATCACAGCGACGAGCGGCGCACGAAATGGAAACTCACTGGTCCGCACCTGAGCGGGTGGGAAATATTCAGCCTGTGCGGCGACGCGCGCAACGGCCGCATTTTCGCCGGCACGGTGAGTTTCGAGCACGGCTCGACGATTCAAACCTCGCGCGATTTCGGTGAGACGTGGGAGGGCGTGAAGCGCGACCCGAAATTTCCGAAGGGCGCGAAGGCGGAGCTGAAACATATCTGGCAAATCGTGCCGGGGCATCCGTCGGAGCCTGGGACGTGGTATGCGGGGGTGGACGACGCGGCGCTGTTCGTGAGCCGCGACGACGGCGACACGTGGAGCGAGCTGAAAGGGCTCACGAATCATCCCACGCGACCGCGCTGGATGCCGGGCTTCGGCGGTTTGTGCCTCCATTCGGTGGTCGTCGATCCGACGAACGCGCAGCGCCTGTGGGTCGGCATCTCGGCGGTCGGCGTGTTTCGCAGCGACGATACCGGCAAGTCATGGAAACTCTGCAACGAGGGGCTGCCCAACATCGCTCCCGATTTTATCAAGGACTCCGACATGGGCCGCTGCGTCCACAAGCTCGTGCTCGATCCGGTGCGGCCGGGCGTGCTGCACCTGCAATATCACGGCGGTGTGTTCACCTCGGAAAACGCGGGCGATTCGTGGACGCGCATCTCGGCGGGACTGCCGCACGATTTCGGATTTCCGATGGCGGTGACGCCGCGCCGCGACCTCTTCGTCGTGCCGCTGCTCGCCGACAACAACCGGGTGGTGCCCGACGGTGCACTGAAAGTCTGGCGCAACCGTGGCGCTGGCCGCACGTGGCGTGCGATGACGAACGGCCTGCCGCAGAAGGACCACTTCGTCGGTGTGCTGCGCGACGCGATGACGAGCGACCCATTCACGCCAGCTGGGATCTATCTCGGGACGACCGGCGGCGAGTTGTTCTACTCGAAAAACGACGGAGACACGTGGGAGAAGCTGCCGGCGAGTTTCCCGCGGATCACGACGATCAAGGTGTGGCTGGTGTGAGGTGGGCCCGGCCGCCGGCCGGGTGCTCCATCGCTCGTGAGTCAACCCGGCGGGTGGGCGCGCTCGTATTCCGCCAGACGCCGAAACAGGTCCGCGTGCCTCTTGAAATTTTTTTCCGTGGCTTTTCTCACGTCTTCCAACTTGGCGTAACGCACCTTCGGAAAATCCACTGGGGCAAAGCCGAAGGAGCGGCCACCGCTTTCGGTGTCGCAGCCTTTTCAACTTTGCGCGGCTTAGCCATCACGCAAGCCGGGGGGGGCGCGGCTGCGCAGGCTTTCAACGAACCGCCCGGCACAGCGGGGCCGATCGTGAGGGCAAGGCTGTGCAAGCCCCGGGCCTAAGAACCTATCCGAATAATGGCTGGGCGTGGTAGGGCGAACCGTCCGGGTGAGCCGTGTCGCGTGTGCGATTCGGAGGGACGCCTCGGCCTACCCAATGGGGCGATGCTCGAACCCTAGATTGTTCGGATAGGGTCTAAGTCTTGCGCCGGGTCTTACGTGGGGTGACGGATTTGGCCTTCTGTTCCTCTGGCGGATCCTCGCCCACTGCGAACACCGTGCTTTCGAAATCTAGTAAGTCCGAGAGTTCCAGCCCGCAGGCCTTGGCCAGTTTTTCGAGGGTGGAGAGGCGGATGTCGCGCCGGCGGCCGGATTCGACGTGCTGGTAATATTTGTAGCCGATGCCGGCTTTTTCGGCGAACGCCTCCTGGCTGAGTCCGCGCGCTTCCCTGAGTTCCTTTACCCGCGCCAGCAGCTTCGTCGCCGTGTCGTTTGCCACTACGGAAGGTAGCGGGAGCCCGCGTCGCCAAACACCCGAGCATTGATAGCGCGAGCTTTACACCCCACTAATGGTGGTGCGAAGTGGGCGCGGTCATGCGTGCCGCATTCATTGCCTCCCAGATCACCCCTGAAGGGAGCGGTCTTTGATTGAGCTGAACGTCGCGCGACCGTTTACGCCCATGGCCACATCAAAGCATTCCCCTTCAACGGAAACTCCGTCGTCCACATCAGCGCAGCTTCAGATTCTCGCGGTTGAAGCTGCCGGCACTCTCGCCCTTTTTGGCACGCCTGAACGCAAGGCCGTCGAAAAGCTGATCTCCGACAAAAACGGCAAGCCCGTCATCCGCTGCCAAGTTCGCGGCAAAGATGTGCCTGCCAAATCCGAGGAAATCGTCCGCCAACTCTGGCTTTATCGTCTCCTGACTCATTTCAAATATCCGCTTGCCCGCCTCGCCGTCGAATACCCCATCACCTTCGGCCGCGATTCCTCCAAGCGCGCCGACATCGTCATCTTTGACGCCGACCGCGTCACCATCCCCTACGTCATCATCGAGGTAAAGGAGCCGAGACAGAAAGACGGCAAGGAACAGCTCAAATCCTACTGCCACGCCACCGGCGCGCCGCTCGCCGTCTGGAGCAACGGTCGCGACAAAACTTTCTGGCACCGAAAAAATCCCAACTACTTCGTCGAAATCCCCACCCTGCCCACCGCCTCGCAGGACATCGCCGATGTCGCCGACCAGCCGTGGACCATCGATACGCTCGTTGAAAAGGAGAAGGAACGGGAAGCCAGTAGTGAATCCCGCTCGCTGAAAGATCGCATCCTCGAAATGGAAAACGAAGTCCTCGCTAATGCCGGCGTCGATGTCTTCGAGGAGGTCTTCAAACTCGTTTTCACCAAGCTCTACGACGAGCTCTCCTGCTACCGTCAGGAGCACACGCACATCCGCTTCCGCAACACCAACACCGCCTCGCAGCTCAAAGTTCGCATCCAAGAACTCTTCGACGAAGCCCGCCTCAGGTGGGAAGGCGTCTTTGCCCCCGACGAGAAGATCAAGCTCACCGCCGACCACCTTGCCGTCTGCGTCGGCTCGCTCGAAGAATACAAGCTCTTCAACAGCAATCTCGACGTTGTGGACGAGGCTTTCGAATACCTCGTCAACAAATCCTCCAAGGGCGAGAAGGGCCAATACTTCACCCCGCGCCACGTCATCGACCTGTGCGTGCGCATGCTCAACCCCGGCGAGACCGAGACGCTCATCGACACCGCGTGCGGCTCCGCCGGCTTCACCATGCACGCCATCTTCCACGTGTGGGAACGGATCCTGCGCGAGGAAGGTTTCAACGCCTCCCATCTCTTCACCCTCCAGAAAAAGCCGCGCCGCTGCGAAAAATACGTTCAGGACAAAGTCTTCGCCATCGACTTTGACGAACGCTCCGTGCGCGTCGCCCGCTGCCTCAACCTCATCGCTGGCGACGGCCAGACCAACGTCCTTCATCTCAACACCCTCGACTACCGCCGCTGGGAAGATCTCACCGGCGACGAGAAGGACAAGATGCCCGGTGACCACACTTGGCGCGAGACCTACGGCCCCGGTTGGAAAAAACTCCGCGCCCTCCGCGCCGCCAAGGGCGACAACCGCGCCTTCAACTTCGACGTCCTCCTCGCGAACCCACCCTTCGCCGGCGACATCAAGCAGACGGACATGCTCTCACCCTATGAGCTCGCCCACAAAGTCGCCAAGGACGGCGGCCAGGGAAAACTCGAAAGCGCCGTCGGCCGCGATCTCCTCTTCATCGAGCGCAACCTCGATTTTCTCAAACCCGGAGGCCGCATGGCCGTCGTCCTGCCCCAAGGCCGTTTCAACAACTCCTCCGATGAACGCGTGCGTCGCTGGATTGCGGAACGATGCCGCATGCTCGCCGTAGTCGGCCTGCATGGCAACACGTTCAAGCCCCACACCGGCACCAAGACATCCGTTCTTTTCGTGCAAAAGTGGAACGACGATCCCAAGGCCGGTCCGCTCTGCCCGAAGGTGGACGACTACCCCATCTTCTTCGCCACCCAGCGCCTGCCCTCGAAAGACAATAGTGGCGACAAAGTCATCGTGAAAGGCGTCGACGGCCTGCCCGTGAGAGACACTCACGGACACACCCTCGTGCAGCACGATTTTTTCAGCGTGGAGTTAAAGGACCGCACCCGCACGCCGGATGGCATCGCCGAGGCCTTTGAGGAATTCGCCAAGAAGGAGAAGCTGCCTTTTTTTCGCTAAGCCCCTTCAACGGCGCCCGCTACAAGGCGCTGCTGGAGGGGCTGGATGTGAGCGAAATAAAGCTCAGCGACTTGGAGCGGACCGCTCGTCTTGATGCCGAGTTTTTCGCCCGGGAACACCGTCGCGCTGCCCAACTTTTGGCAAAACAGCGCCTCGAATCACTCCGGGTTGTCGCGAGTATTTCTGACGGCAACCACTTCGGCATATCTGAGGAATTCTGCGACGATGGCATGCCTTACTATCGTGGCCAAGACGTGGTCGGGCATTTCTTCGTCGAACAAAGCGACGCTCTGAAAATCACTCGCGAAGCCTACAATGAACCAACCATGGTGCGCTCTCACCTGCGACGAGGGGATGTGCTGCTTTCGATCATCGGCTCCATCGGTGAGGCGAGTCTGGTTTCTTCGGCGGAACCCGCGACGTGTAGCTGTAAACTGGCGATCCTACGCCCCAAGGCTATTTCGGCGGAATACTTGGCCGCGTTTCTACGTTCGGAATTCGGACGCAGCCAAAATCACCGCATGACTCGTGGCGCGGTCCAGATGGGGCTCTTGCTGGAAGATGCCGATCAGATTTTCGTGCCGCGTTTTTCGGAAACTATCGAGCATGGCACTTCAAAATTGGTCCATGCTGCGAAATCGGAATTTGAACGAGCCGCCGTCCAATTCGCCGCCGTCGAACAAGCCCTGCTCCACGCCCTTGGCCTCGACACTTGGCAACCGCCTGAACCGCTTACCTATGTGGGTAGCGCGTCGGAGGTGGCCGATGCTGGCCGCTTCGACTCTGTTTAT
>JANOAF010000516.1:0-14239 GCA_031411015.1 Opitutaceae bacterium
GTCCTCCCGAATGGCCCGAAGCACTACGCCACCGTGCAGGTCTTCCTCGCCGGCGGCGTGCCCGAGGTGATGCTCCACCTGCGCGACGCCGGTCTCCTCAAGCTCGACGCCCGCACCGTCACCGGCCGCACCCTCGGCGAAAACCTCGCGTGGTGGGAAACCTCCGAGCGCCGTCGTCGCCTCCGCGAGAAACTCACCACGCTCGACGGCATCAACCCCGACGACGTCATCATGTCGCCGACGCGCGCGCGCGAACGCGGCCTCACCAGCACCATCACGTTTCTCCGCGGCAACCTCGCGCCCGAAGGCGCGCTGGTGAAGAGCACTGCCATCGCGCCCGACGTGATCGGCGCCGACGGTGTCTACCTTCATGAGGGCCCTGCGCGCGTCTTCACGACCGAGGCCCGCGCCATCGCCGCGCTCAAATCCGGCAGCGTCAAAGCCGGCGACACAATGGTCCTCATCGGCCTCGGACCCGGTATCGGGATGCCCGAGACCTACCAAGTCACCTCCGCCCTCAAATATGTCCCCGAGGGCAAACGCATCGCGCTCGTGACGGACGGCCGTTTCTCCGGCGTCTCCACTGGAGCCTGCATCGGCCACGTCTCCCCCGAAGCCTGGGCCGGCGGCCCCATCGGCAAAGTCCGCAACGGCGACCTCATCCGCGTCCGTATCGATACGCGCACGCTCACCGGCTCCGTCGATGTCCTAAACCTCTCCGCATCCGAACTAGCCGCACGCCCGATCAACCCCGACCTCACGATGGACCCGCGCGTCCCCGCCGACACCCGTCTCTGGGCCGCCCTCCAAAACGCCAGCGGCGGCCCCTGGGGCGGCTGCGTCTACGACGTCGACGAAATCGTGAAACGCCTCGGCCGCTGATCCCCCCGCAACCGGGGACCGCGCAGTGGCTCAAACTCGGTAACGCGATTGAAAAACAATCGCCTCGAAACGGGCCTTTCTGGCCGCCGAGAGGCGCAAAAAGCGTTCCGTCCGGCTGGCGGAAATATTCCGCGCGCCGATGAACGTCGTGTAAGCTTTGATCGCCCTCCGATTCTTGCGCCTTTTTGTGGCCAATCCGTGCGCCCAAAGCTTGATCACGGCATCGCCATGAGATCTTTCTTCCTCCTCGCCCTGTTCGCCTTCCTCCGCGTCGCCGCCGCGGAGCCCACGGCCACCATCGACGAAGCCATCGCGAAGGGTGACGTCCCTGAGGTGAAGCGCCATCTCGCGGCGCAGCCGGACCTCATCCGCACGCCCGGTGCCGGGAAAATGTTGCCGCTCCATCAGGCCATTCTCCGCAAGAAGTCCGAGATCGTCGCGCTCCTCATCGAAAACGGCGCCGACGTAAACGCCCCCGATCCTTCCCAACGCACTCCGCTTCACCTCGCCGTCGAGCGCAGCGACGCCGCGCTCGTGAAAACCCTCCTCGCACGCCAAGCCGGCACCACGGCCCGTGACCGCATCGGCTGGACGCCGCTCCATCACGCCGCGGCAAAGGACAAAATTGAAATCGCGCGCGTGCTCCTCGATGGAGGCGCCAACCCCAATTTCCTCAGCGAACTCGGTGGCACGGCGCTGCACGAAGCCGCTGCCGGCGCGAGTGCCGCGATGGTGCAGCTCCTCCTCGACCGCGGCACGGATTCGACCATCCGTTCGAAACCCGGTGTCACCGCCCTCGATCTCGCGCGCGAATTCAAGAACGCCGCGGCGATTGCGGTTCTGGAAAAAGCGAAGCCGTAGCACGCGGTCGAGCGTTGCGGGCTCACGCGCCACGCAGTGCGCCGGCACCGCCTCGCTCAGGGGCAGGTCAGAGACCAGCGCTACTTCAAAAACAGCAACTTCTTTCCCTTCGCCAGCGGCGGCGCGGCGACCCCGATCAAACCCGCGAACGTCGGCGCGAGGTCATCGATGCCCACCGCCTCGTCGTGCACTCCCTTCGGCACGCCTTTGCCAAAAAACACGAGCGGCACGTGCGTATCGGCTTCCTCGGGTGCCCCGTGGGTTGTGCCGGGGAAAGCCCTGGTGATAAAATTAGGTTTGAGAAAAAACAGCACATCGCGTCCACGCGCGGCGCTATAACTCCGACGCGCCATCGCCAGCACCGCTTCGCCCTCCGGCTGCGCGGCGAGCAACTCATCCCGCGTAAATGCGTGGCCCATTTCGGGCACGGTCAGCAGCGCTTTTTTCACCACGGCCGCGGCCTCGCCGGCGCTGATTTTCTTCGCCGTCAACGTCGCCGGACGCAGGTGGTAGGATGTGCTGTCGCGCAAAAACCACGTCTCACCTTTCGCGAGGGCTCCATACGCGGCATTGAGGGCTTGCTGCACCACCGCGTCGAGGTCGGCGACTTTCACACGCCCCGACGGCAGGCCGGAATTGCGCTCAGGCAGCGGCGTCACGCCGTGATCCCCAGTAAGCACGATCACACAATGCTGCAGACCGATCTCGCGGTCGATCTTGTCGAGCACGGCCGCGAGCACGCGGTCGAGGCGGAGCATCGAGTCCATCACCTCGTGGCTGTCGGGACCGTAGTTGTGCCCGATGGCGTCGATCTGCGAAAAACTAATCCCCAGCAAATCCGTCGCCGCATGCCGGCCGAGTTTTTCCTGGACCAATGCGCGCTGCACAAACTCGCCCAGCGCCTCGGTCGCGAACGGGGAGTTTTCTTCCATCGTGAAAAACGCCTTCGAGTTCGGGGCGCCTCCGCCCGTGATCTTTTTTGGAAACACGCGCGTGAAACCCGTGCCCTCGAACTCTCCCGGCGCATCGTCCGGTCCCTGCACTTTTTCGTAGATCTCCGGCGCGAGGAGGCGCTCCCACGATTTTCCGTAGACGGCTTCCCAGTGCTTTTCACCGTTGAGGGCGGCGACCCAGGCCGGCAGTTCCGCCCGGTAGTGCCGCGACGTCACGAATTTCCCATTCTCGTCCCAATACGCCGCGTCGGCCTGTTTGCCCCCGAGAAGAATCGCGGCGCGGTCCTTGCCGGCGGCCGTGAATACTTTCGATTGTTCGCCAAAGCGCTGCTTCAGCTGATCGCCCACCGTCGTCGCGAGAAGGTTTTTCGGCGAGCGGCCGGTCTTTTCCGGAGCTTTCGCCTGCGTCGGCCCGAGTTCCGCCGGGTTGATGCCCACAAGCGGCGAGCCACGATCCTCAACGCAGTTGACCGACTCCCACGTCTCGCGGTCAACCCAGTCGTTGTCGATGATCCCATGCACGTTGGCGTGCACGCCGCTGAGCATCAGCGCGTGACCGGGGCCGGTTTTGGTGAGCGCGTGGCGGTAGTGAGCGTTGCGAAAATCCGCGCCGCCCTCGAGCAGGCGCTTGAATCCACCTTCCACAAAATACGGCCGGAAGCGCACGAGGTAGTCCGCCCGCATTTGATCAACCGCGATCACCACCGCGAGCTTCGGCGGCCCGGCGTCGGCCGCCCGCGCTACGGGCAGGAGCGAAATCAAAAGCAAACCGCAAGGTAGTCCTCGAAGCATAGGGGAGAGCCCAAGGCCGTGGCCGCGGTGAGACAAGCCCGCCGTTCGCCCGTTCAACACCGAGAGCAAGATTTCACGTGTCCGTCACTCACACTCGCACTGAAAGTGCGGCTCGCGCCAAAACTCCGATCCGAAGAAACGCGAGGTCTTTGCGGGCCCGGGCAAAAACTCCAGTCCGATGTCGTCACTTCACGCCTTCCGCGCGCTCGGCGCGCGATTCGGTGCTCCCCGTCCGACAGTTCTGAGGTCACTTCCAGCTGCAACGGTGGGCAATATTCGCCCGAAATTCCCGTTGACGCACCTTCCGGGGGTGCGTTTGTTCGCCCTTCCGTTAGAGGCTCGGTAGCTCAGTTGGTAGAGCAGAGGACTGAAAATCCTTGTGTCACTGGTTCGATTCCGGTCCGAGCCACCACTTAGAACCCGTCGTGCAGCAATGCGCGGCGGGTTTTTTGTTTCCCAGCCAACCCGATCGAATGTTTTGCCAGAAACGCCTGCGACCCATCGCGCGTGGTCGACATTTTGCCTCACTCCAGTCGCTCAAAAGCTAACATGGTTCTCGTCGGTGCGTGACCAACCCCATCGAGCGATCAGGTGCCAGTTCTCCTGCTAAAATCTTGCGCGTTCCAATGCATTCTGGAATGCCGAAACCATGCTCGTCCCCCCTCGACTCGCTTTTCACAGCAGATGGTGTGCACGAGTGCTTTCATTCTGCGTGGTCGCAGGGGCGGGAAGTGTGGCTCACGCCAAGCGCCCGTTGAGCGACTACAGCTTTTCGCTGCGTTTCCCCGCTGCCAATAGCAGCTTCGCTTCCTATGCTGATGTCGCGGCAATGGGGGGCGCGCAGGCCGCCAGCGCGTGGTCGTCATCGCTCAACCCCGCCTCCGCCGCGTGGCCGCATCCGGAACGCACCTCGATCAGCGGGTTTTCGACCCAATTCAGCACGGTGCGTTTTGCCGAAGGCGCTCGCCTCGATATCGTCGCGGAGGCGTTGACCGTTGATGCGGGAGCCTGGGGAATTCTCCTGCCCGCGGCGGCCCAAGTGCGCTCCAATCATGCGCCGACCCAGCAGGGTCTCGGTTTTGAATTCGAGGCGGATTTGTTTCAGCTCCAATGGAGCAAGGTCGCGGGTAAGGATTGGGCGCTCGGTGCCTTGTTCGGCGTGACGCGTTCGGAAACCCGCTTCGACAGCACGGGCCTGGAGGTCGCAAACAGCCGCGGGGAAGCTTACACGGGGCGAATTGGCGCGGTCGCGCGCGCGCTGCCAAACTTAAAGGTCGGCATCACCCTCGAATATGCCCGGTCGCCGGCAAGGAGCCGTGCGCTGGCGTTCGTTCCCGCGACTGCTTCGTTCATGGCGATTCGATCGACCGACACGACCCAACAACTCCTGCTGCGAACCGGCCTGACTTGGGACTACGCCAAGGGCAGCGACCTCTACCTCGACTACCACGGCGGATTTTTTCGGAATCGCGATGGCACGCTCTGGGTGCATCGCCTTCCGATCGGGATCGAACACATGTTCGTGCGGGATATTTTCTGGGGCCGGGTCGGCACCACCGTCGATTCCCGCGGCAGCGTTGCTTTCACCAGTGGGTTCGGTCTCACCCTGGGAAAATCGTGCAGTCTGGATCTCGCGTTCCAACGGAACAATTTTCCCGAAGTTCGGGAGGAATTCGGCAGGTCGCACACCTTCGTCGTTTCGCTTGGTTTTGTTTTCTAGCGTCTGGCCCCGGTTTCACGACTTCCTCGAATGCCGCTCCGATGATCGCCATCAACGCCTTCTCCGCGATCGATCTCTTGGCGGCGATCATAAGCACGCATGTGCTGCTGGGGTTTTGCTACCGCACCGCGCGGGTCAGCCGGCGGCGGATCGATCTACTTTTCACCGTGCTCGTGGCGCTATTTTGTATTGGCGCAGGGCTCATTCTGATGAGCGACAACGTCGTCCCCGCCGGGGTCACGGCGGCATCCGTCCCGCACGCCGCTGCCCTCACGCTGCGGTGGTATCGGCTGATGTATCTCCTCGGGATCATCGTGCTGCCGGTCATCACTCATTTCGCCCTGCGCTATACGGAGAGCCGCCGTCTCCCCGGCTGGCGCATCGCCTGGCTCTACGCGGGAGCACTCCTCCTCAGTCCGCTCGTTTTCACCCGGGGCTTCCTCGCCCCGCGGACCGCGCCGCAGGCGGAGACGAGCAGCTGGTCCTGCGCCGTGCCGTGGCAACCAGAGCCGGGACCGTGGATCGCGGTTTTCATCGTGCTGTGGCTGGGAGTTAACATTTTCGTCCAGGTGCTGATGTGGCGACACCTCCGCGCGTCGAACCACAGACGCCTTTTCGATCAGCGAAATTTCGTGTGGCTCGGCATCACGATGTGGGGTTTGGCCGGACTGGTCTCGATGATTCTCGGCGCCACCGGCTACGCGGGCGTCGATCCCGGCGTGATCATCACCGCCCTCGCGATGGTCGTTCTAGCGATCGGGCTGGCCGAGGATTACCATCGCTCCGAAAAGGAGCGGAAGCACGTCACCCGCCGTTTCGAAAGCTACGTCGACCCCGCGCTCGTCAAATACGTGATCGAGCATCCGCAGACCACGCACATCGACGGCGAGGTGCGCGAACTCACCGTCGTTTTCACCGACTTGGAGGGGTTCACCGCGTTGTCCGAACGCCTGCGCGAAGGCGCGGTCACGTTGCTCAACGAATATCTCAAGCTGATGGTGCCACTGATCCGCACGCACAACGGCTACCGCAACAAGTTTCTCGGCGACGGCATGATGTTCTTCTACGGCGCGCCGGAACAGAATCCCGACCACGCGATTCACGCCGTCGCCACCGTGCTGAAGATGCAGGAAACGATGGTCCGGTTCAACGAGCTCATCGCCGATCGCCGCAAAAATCTGGGGGACGATCTGCCACTCTTGACGATGCGGACCGGGGTGAGTTCCGGCCAAATGATCGTGGGTGATGCCGGGCCAGAGGAGGCCAGCGACTATACCGTGCTGGGCGACACCGTAAATCTCGGCGCCCGCCTTGAGTCCGCCAACAAACAGCTCGGCACCCGCATCCTCCTGAGCGAGCGCACGGTGCAATTGCTTCCCGCGGATCTATTCCTGTTGCGACCCATCGGGCGCATTCAAGTCGTGGGCCTGACGCGCGCCGTGATGGTCTATGAACCGCTCGCCCATGTGACCAACGCGACCGACCTGCAACGACTCACCGCGGACATTCATCGCAAGCTGGTGGACTGCTACGTCCGGTCCGATTTCAAAGGCTGCCTCGATTTCGCGAATCGATCGGAGCAGGAACTGGGGGAAAAGAAACTCAGCGCCCTCTATCGCGAACTGTGCGAACGCCATCTCCGGACGCCGCCCGGACCGTATTTCACCGGGCAGATTATCTTAAACGAGAAGTAGCCGGAAACCGAAGGGGCGTCATCCGCCTCACTTCGTTGTTCACTTCGTTGCGGTCGCCGCCGGCAACCGGCACCGCTCCATCCGCACCGCGAAGTCGCGGAGAAAATCTTCGCGCCAGCGGTTCACGCTTTTCGCGCCGGGATGCACTCCCTCGGCAGCCGCGGGATCAGGATCGTCGATCCACCAGTTCGGATGCACTATGGAGATGCCACTCGTGCGCTCGGCCGGCGGCGGCACGGCGGTGAACTTGCCCGCCGCGCCGTCGAGCGCGGGGAAATCGCTGCGAATCGCGTAGGGCCAGACCTTCGCGTCGCGCGGCGAGAAGCGGAAGCGCAGCACGCGGCCGTCGTGCGTGGAGGGGACGACGATGCGATTGTCAAAGGTGACCTTCGCAGAATGCGCCCGCGTCATCCCCGCCGGCAGCGGCAGCGCAAATTCGACGACTCCGAAAGCCTCCACGCGATCCGCCTCCGTGGTGAGCCGGTCGAAGATTGTTTTGCGACCGTCCCAGATGCGCGCGAATTTTCCGCCCCAGCCCGGCTGCGCCGGATCGGTTGAATTGCCGTGGAGCAGCCAGCCGACGGACGGACTGTCGCCCATCTTGATCGTGCCGCGGAGCTGTGTGCCGAAGAAATCGCCGAGCGCGCCCCGGCCGGCGTGGTGCGCGGCGAAAAACGCCGAGTTGCCCCACTCGCCCGCTTGGTTGCCGCCGGTGAACCAGCCGCGATAAGTGGCGTTGGCCTCAATCATCCACAGCGTCGGGTGCTGCCGCTCGACATAGTCGTAGGCATCGACGCTCCACATTTTGTTCGGGCCACCGATGAAATACACGCGAAGCTTCGGCAAAATATCCGGCGCGTCGTGCAACGCCTGCGCGAGATCTTCGATGCCGCCCCACACGAGCACGTGCAGCGGAAGCGAATCGGCGCGCCGCGCACAGCTCACGATCCAGTTGGAGCCTTCAGTCGCCGCCGCGACGCCCGCATAGCCGGGGCTGTCGAGCGCGCCCTGCTTCGTCATCGCCCGCAACGCCGTCGGCGTCGGGTAGCGCGGCGAGTATGTTTTCAGATTCTCATAGTCGTGCTCATAGTGATCGATCACCTGGAGAACGTGC
Organism: Opitutaceae bacterium; assembly: GCA_031411015.1. Taxonomy (GTDB): domain Bacteria; phylum Verrucomicrobiota; class Verrucomicrobiia; order Opitutales; family Opitutaceae; genus ER46. Next base: position 8,017 of record JANOAF010000516.1, read on the forward strand.
TCCTTCCGCCCCGGCCCGTAGGGCGACGACACCAGCCCCTCAAGATCGAAGCGATCCGCGTAAACGAGCAGATGCACCATCGACTGAAAATCATCCGGGTCGGTCCCGCCGATATCAGTCGAGACGAGCACGCGATGGCGAACGTCCGACGCTAAAGTCTCCGCAACAGCCGACATTTGAAGCGCCAAAGCCCACCCTACGGACAACAGGCACCGCAGCGGGAAAACAACGAGCGAACAACGACGGGTTGAGCGGACCACGGCGAAGCGTGAACCACTGTTGATCATTGCCCCAGCACCGGACGCACCGCCGCGTGGTCCGCGGTAAGGGCGTCGGCCTTCGGCGCGGGGAGCGTGACCTTACCGGTCGCGGCCCATTCGGTGCCGCGGGCGAACGTGACTTGGAAGCCGAGGCCGTTCACCGCATCGGAGAAATGCCCGAGCGCGGTGTGGAAGACGCGGCCTTTGCCAAAGGGAATCACCATCAGCATCGGCTCGTTTTCCTTGGTTCGATCGGAGAGCGCAGAGGCGAGGACGGTGACGTTGTCGGCGGGGCCGCGGAGGCCGTGGTAGAGTTCGTCCTTCGCGTGCATCCACTTCGCGGGCAGGCCCCGCACGATGGGATGATCGGCGCGCGCCTCGACGAGGAATTCATGCTGCGGGCCGTGACCGCCGCCGGGGCCGGCCGTGAGATCCTTTGTCCACGCCCCATCGCGGAGGCGCAGGTAAGGGCCGGACTTTTCGTTGCGCCCGCCCCAGCCGCCGAGGCCGATCATCGCGTTGTAGTCGGGCCAGTCGGGGAAGGAATTGTTCGCGGCGTGATAAGAGACAAAGCCCCCACCGTTTTTGACGAAGGCCGTAAAAGCATCGCGCACCTCGGCCGGCCAGCTCTCGCCGTTGTAGTTGGAGACGACGACGGCGTAGTTCGAAAATTTCGGTCGCCATTGCGCCCATTGCGCGGGCGCGGCGGCCTTGTGCGCGACCTCGGCGGCCGCGAATTTTTTCAGGTTCTCCCCATGCGTCGCCTTCTGTGCCGGCGTGGGTTCCTTGGCCATCTTCGGTGCCGTGGGTTTCGCCGCGGGCGACGTTGAGACATCAACCGCAAAGCGGCCGGTGTCCTCCAAGATGCGTTTCAGCATCGGCGTGGTCGTGGCCCACTGGTGGTTGTTCTGACCATCGACGATCAGGACTTTGATTTTATCCGACGCGGCGAAGGTGGCTGAGACCAGCGCTGCAAAAATGGCCGTGAGGCGGAAGACGGAGGAGAGACGGGTCATGGGGAAAAGAGGGGAAAAAGACGGAACGCCACCTATGCCACGCCGACCGCATCGCGGCGTCAATCTCCCTCCCGTAGGGGCACGCGATTGAGGCGCATCTCAATTTCTTGCCGCGGCCGGCACCGGGCTTAGCGCGGTCAGCCTGACCTCGTTCTCCGCCCCAACACGGGCAGGCTGCCCGTGCTACGGCACAGCCGTGTTTCCTTTACTGTGGTGGGCAAGAAACTGAGATGCGTCCGCGCGATTGCCGGATTGCACCCGCGGCGACGAGGCCAAATCCTCCGAGCGCCCCATGCCCACGGCCCGCCTCCACCGCTGCATCCTGATCGTCGCGCTGTCATCGTGGTGCCTCCTCTCGTCGGCGAACGCCGCACCCGCTTCGATGCCGTTCGCCACCGAGCCGCGCGGCACGTTTGAGTCGCGCCAGACCGAAGTGCTCGAAGCCGCCGCCAGCAAAGCCCGCGGCGATGTCAGTGCGCAGCTTGCGAAAATCGCGCTCGGCCGAGGCCCGCTCGACGAAGCCGCGATTCGCGCGGCGCTCGATAAGATCAAGCGCCGCGACGACACCGCGGACTTCGATGCTGTCGCGCTGCTGCGCCTCTACCGCACCGAGTCTCCCCTGCTCTCCTCCGAGCTGCGCCGCGCGATCCGCGACACGCTCGTCCGGTTCAAATACTGGGTCGATGAGCCCGGCACCGATCTCCTCTCGATGTGGAGCGAGAACCACCAGATCGGTTACCACACGGCGGAATATCTCGCGGGCCAGTTTTTCCCGAGCACGACGTTCACCAACAATGGTAAACCCGGCGCGTGGCATCGCGACATCGCCCGCACCCGCATCCTCCGCTGGATCGCGATTAAGGCGAAAGTCGGCTTCAGCGAATGGGACTCCAACAGCTACTATCCCGTCACGATGGCCGCGCTCCTCGCGTTGGCCGAGTTCGCCGCGGACCGCGAGGTCGCGCAGCGCGCCGCGATGCTGCTCGACGTGATGTTCTTCGACATCGTCGTCGATTCCTTTCGCGGCAGCTACGGCACCTCGCACGGCCGCACCTATACCGGCACGCTCACGGGCGGCGGGCGGAGCGAAGGCACCGCCGCGCTGCAATTTCTCGCGTGGGGCGTCGGCGCGCCCGGCGGCGGCGATGCCGCCGTCGCCCTCGCAGCCGGCAAACGCTACCGCCTTCCGCGCACCATCGAGCTGCTCGGGCACGACCGGCCGGAGGAATTTATCAACCGCGAGCGCCAGAGCCTGCTGATTGAGGACGCGAAGAAATTCGGTCTCGACTACACCAACCCCGACGATTTCTGGCTGCTCAACGAGGGCGGCAAGTTTCGCCGCATCGAGCACATCGAGGCGGGCTACGGCGTGACCGATCGCTGGCGCGAGACGCTTCACCGCTACGGCGTCGTAATCAAACCCTACGCCGACGCCGTGCTCGGCACCTACCGCGAACTCGCGCGCCGTGGCGAACCGCTCCCCGACCTCGATCGCACGAGTCTCCAGCGCGTGGACAAATACACCTACCGCACGCCGGACTACCAGCTCTCCACGGCGCAGGATTATCGCCAAGGCGCGCCAGGCTATCAGCAGCACATCTGGCAGGCGACGTTCGGGCCCGACACGCCGGTCTTCACCTTCAATCCCGGCCCGACGTCGAAATACTGGCAGGGCCGTTTCCCCCGCAACGCTCAGTTCAAAAACGTGCTCGTCGCGCTCTACAATATCCCCCCCGAGCAGCCGCCCGGCCCTAAAACGATCGTGCCGTCCGATGCGGCGGGCAACGCGATGCCCTCGCCGAGCCCGAGCGAGGACACGCTCGTGCCGCGCACGTTCGCGGTGTTGCGCCGCGCGCTCTTCGACGAAGTCACGCAACGCGGCAACTGGACGTTCGCGCGGAAAGGCACCGCCTACCTCGCCCTCTGGTCGCACGCCGCCATCGCGTGGTCCGCGAAGGGCGTGCTCGGCGGCGAAGGCCTCATCGCCGAGGGCCGGCAAAACATCTGGCTCTGCCAACTCGGCCGCGAAGCCGTCGATGGTTCGTTCCCCGCCTGGATCGACGCCATCGCCGCCGCGCCGATCGAGTCCGATGCCGAGACCTTAATCGTCGACTACCAAGCGCCCGGCGTCGGTCATGTTTCATTTGCCTGGGAAGGACCGCTGCGGATCGCGGGCCGCAGCGAGCCGCTCGGCGACTACGCGCGTTTCGACAATCCCTATTGCCAATCGCCCTACGGCTCGGGCCGCTACGAGATCAAACACGCGGGCAACACGCTCGTGCTCGATTTCAACACCGCCGAACGCACCGAAACTTCCACTCCTCCCACCTCTCAGCGATGAGCCGCTGCGAAATCCTCATCGCCTCAGAGCCCCGAAGCAGGAACCACTAATCTTCGCTAATCCCTTCCACCCCTGCCTTCGCCGATTAGGCGAAGTCCGCACACATCGACCGCTCTCCGCTCGTCCGAAAATTAGCGCAGATTAGCGGTTCCACCCTGTTTTCTCGCTTCAACTCATGAATCGCCGCGACTTCCTCCTCTCATCCGCCGCCGCTGCACTCGCCGCGCGCTCCGCTGCGCTTGCCGCCACCGCCACGTCGGCGCCGATTCCCGCGATCGACACGCACACGCACTTCTATGATCCGACGCGCGGTCAGGGGGTGCCGTGGCCCCCGAAGAACGACGACGTGCTGTTCAAGCCTCACTTGCCGGCAGATTTCCGCGGCGTCACGGCCAACTTGAATGTCGTCGGCACCGTCATCGTCGAGGCGAGCGAATGGGTCGGTGATAACGACTGGATCCTCAATCTCGCGAAAACCAATCCCGAGATTGTCGGTTTCGTCGGCCACCTCGTGCCCGGCAAACCCGAGTTCGCCGAAAACCTCCGTCGCCTCGCCACTGATCCGCTTTTCCGTGGACTCCGCCTGCGCGCGAGCTACCTCGCCAATCTCACCGACCCTGCCGTCGCCGCCGATCTCAAGCGCGTCGCCGATCTTGATCTCTCGATCGATGTGGTGGGGAACGCTTCGATTCTCGCGCCGACCCTCGCGCTGTCCCGCCAACTGCCGAGCCTGCGCATCGTAATCGACCACGTGCCGTTCCAGCAGTGGGACGCCAATCCCGCCGATATGCGGCCCGCCTTCGCCGAACTCGCGCGCCAGCCCAACGTCTTCGCGAAAATCTCCAACGTCGTCCGCCGCGTGGACGGCAACACCATCGACGATCCTGCACACTACCGGCCCGCGCTCGACGAACTCTTCAATCTCTTCGGTCCGAACCGCATCGTCTACGGCAGCAACTGGCCCGTGAGCAATCGTGCCGGTCCCTACTCGACGGTGCATCGCGTCGTCGCCGCGTATTTCGCTACCAAGGGCCGCACGAACGCCGAGAAATATTTCTGGCGCAACTCCCACGTCGCCTATCGTTGGCTTCGGCGTGGTGCGGCCGCCTCCCTGACCCCATGAATTTCCGTCTCACCGCCCTCGCCACCCTACTCGGCGCGGTCGCCCTTTCCTCGGCGCGCGCGGCCGATAATCCCTGGCGCACCGTCGCGCCGATGCCCGCCGATAATCACGATCTCACCGGCGCGGTCGTGGGCGGAAAATTCTACGTGGCCGGCGGGGCGACCAACGACTTCAAAGGCACGGGTGAATTTCACGCCTTCGACGAAATCTGGGAATTGAATCCGCGTCCGTGGTCGTGGCGTGCGGTCGCGAAGTTCACGCGCCCGCGCATCTACTGCGCGACTGCCGCGTTCGAAGGCCGCATCTGGGTCGTCGGCGGCGACATCCTCCACGAGGACAACCAGCGCCGTCCCTCCGCGCTCGTCGAGATCTTCGATCCCGCCACCGGCGCACTCTCGCGCGCGCCCGATCTACCGGTCGCGTTGCCCAATCCCATCGCGCTCGCCGCGGCCGGTCGCCTCTGGGTCGTCGGCGCGCGCAACCGCACCGAGCGCGGCCAGTTCACCAGCATCGGTCCGGGCGAGAAAGCATGGCGCGTCGAACCCGAGGCACTGCCGAAAATGTGGGCGCTCGCCGGTGCGACCGTCGCTGAAAAACTCTATGTGTGCGTGCCCGACACCGGCCTCGTCGTGTTCGATCCCGCGACGCACGCTTGGTCCGTGATCGCCGGCCCCACCCAAGCGCGCTCCGCACAAGTCGCGGCATGGCGCGGCGAACTCTGGATCATGGGTGGCGTCGATGTCGCCGACCGCAGTGCAACCCGCATCTACCATCCCGCGCAACGCACGTGGCGCACCGGACCCTCGCTACCGAACGCCCTCGCGTGGGGCGCAGCCGGAGTCGTCGATGATCAACTCGTGATTGCCGGTGGCGCGTGGCGCGAGCCGACGGCCCGCCGCGGCTACGTCTTCACGGCCGCCACGCTCGCGCTCAAAGCCGACGCGATTCCGCCCGCACCGGTCGCCGCCGCCGCCGATTCCGCGCTCCCGCGCTGGTCCGATCAGAAATTGCGCGGGACCGGCGGACCCGGCCTGCCGTTCACCAACGAACGCTTGTTTCCCAGTTTCAAATTTGGCCGGCTTAGTTCCGTCCTCCCCGTGCCCACGACGCGCGCCGCCGAGCCCGAGCGGCTGCTACTGCTCGAGGTCGATGGCGTGGTGTGGACGTTTCCGAACCGGCCCGATGCCTCCGCGCCCACGCCGGTGCTCGATCTCCGCGCGCGCTACGATCAGCGGCCCATGCAGGCCTACTCGATTGCGCTGCATCCGCGCTTCCCGGCCGTGCCGCACGCTTTCGTGCTCTACAATCTCATGCAGCCGAAGCCCGCGGAAAATTTCCTCGCGCGTTTCACCGTTTCGCTCGCACCCAACCGCCCGCCCACGATCGATTCAACGACGGAACTGAATCTTTTGCGCTGGCCGAGCGACGGTCACAACGGTGGCGAGATCGCGTTCGGACCCGACGGGATGCTCTACGTCTCGAC
>JANOAF010000517.1:0-4251 GCA_031411015.1 Opitutaceae bacterium
GGCCGCCCGGCCACCGCGCTCACGCGCGACGCGTCGGGTGCGTTTGTGATCGAGCACGTTTTCTCGTCCCCCGCGCCATGACTATGATGAAGCGGCCCCTTCTGTTCATCCTGACGTTTCTGGCTGGCGCACTCGCGGCGCGCGCCGGCTACCGTATCGAAAATATCGCGCGTCCCGCCGAGATGCGCGGCGGCATCGTGGGCATCGGGTTTTCTCCCACCGGCACGCTCGTTGTCACCACGCGCTACGGCGAAGTGTGGATGCGCCCGCCTGCCGGCGCATGGCGCTGCTTCGCCCGCGGGCTCAACGAACCGCTCGGCCTCGTCGTCGAGTCCGACCGCGTCGTGTGGGTCGCGCACCGCCCCGAGTTGCTCAAGTGCACCGACACCGACGGCGACGGCCGCGCCGATACCTTTGACGCGCTCGGCGCGCAGTGGGGCGTCTCGAACAACTACCACGAATTTTTCTTCGGCCTCCGCCGCGATCCGGCGGGGAATTTCTACGGCGTCATCGGCCTCACGTCGCTCGGCGACAAACTCACGCTCGCGCAAGCCGACGTGCGCGGCCCGCTCGACACGAGGCCGATCCTCGAAACCGCGGGCCACATCGCCGACCTCCCCTATCGCGGCTGGGCCGTGAAGATCGCGCCCGACGGCACGTTCACGCCGATCGCGACGGGATTTCGGCAGACCAACGGCGTCGGTCTCAGCCCGGACGGCGAACTCTTCGCCAACGACAATCAGGGCGAATACAAACCGTCGTGCGGTCTGATTCACGTCGAAGCCGGCGGATTTTACGGCCACGTCGCCGGTCTCAAGTGGGAGCCCGGCTTCGATCCAAAAACGTTCACGACCGAGCAGGCGTGGAAACGCTATTCGGGACCGGCGGTGGTGTTTCCGCACGGGCCAATGGGCGTCTCCGGCGGCGAGCCGGTGTGGGACACGACGGCCGGCAAGTTCGGGCCATTTGCGGGACAGGTCTTCGCGGGCGACTACACGCGGCTCGTCGTGCGCTCGGCATTGGAAAAAGTCGCGGGCGCGTGGCAGGGCGCGTGTTTCCCATTTCTCGGCCGCAACGAAAACGCACCCTTCGCCACCGGCGAAAAACTTCTCGCCGGCGTGACGCGCGCTGTCTTCGCGCCCGACGGCTCGCTCTACCTCGGCGCCACCGCCGGCTGGGGCGCCGGCGCCGACGGCATCCAATGCGTCGTGTGGGACGGCCAGGTGCCCCCCGAAATGCGCGAGATCAAAATCACGGAGCGCGGCTTCCGCCTCAATTTCACGCGCCCGATGAGCGCCGCCACGCTCGCCGCCGCGGCCAATTTCGAAATCAACCGCTTCCGTTTCTACTACCAGCACAAATACGGCTCGCCGCGCGTCGACGAGGCGCCCGTCGCGATCAGCGCCGTGCGCCCCGCGGCCGACGGCCTCTCGGCCGAACTCGTGCTCGCCGACCTGAAGCCCGGTTTTGTTTACGAGTTGTCCGTCGCCGCGCTGCGCACGACCGATCATCAGCCCCTCGCCAATCCCCTCGCCTACTACACCGCCAACCGCCTCCTCAACGGCGAGCGCGCCATCGGCGACACCACTCGCCTGCCGCTGCCCGGCGAATCGTCGCTCGGCGCCAAGGAAGCCGACGCCAAAGCCGGCGCCACGCCCGAGGCCCTCATCGCGTCGGGCGAAAAAACCTACCGCCTCTACTGCGTTGCGTGCCACCAACCCGACGGCCGCGGCGTGCCCGGTGGCGCGGCAAATTTCCGTGACGACAAAACGCGCCTCGCGAAGTCCGACGCTGAGCTGCTCACGATCATCGCCGGCGGTCTGGACACGAAGGGTATGCCGCCCTTCGAGGCCATGTTGTCCGTGCCGCAACGCCGCGCCGTGCTCGCTTACCTGCGCGCTACTTTCGGGGAGAAAAAGTAACCCCTGCCGGCGGGCGTGCGACACCGCCGCGCCGGCACTGAGCCGCTTACTGGATGGCGCTCACGAATGCCTCGATCTCGGAATTCGAGCCGGCGAGCGCAGTCGAACATTCGTCCCAATCGGCCGGGCCGAGCCCCAGGATAGCGAGGTCCGTGATTCGCTCCACCTCCCGGGCGGGCGAAAGCGGGAGCGGAGCGTGCGCGACCGCGTGGGCGGCCAGATTCGCCAGCCCGATCAGGGCACAGAAAACTTTTTCGTCGCCCGCGGCGTGCGGATCGTGGTGATGCGCGATGGCGGCCACGTAGCGGGGCGGGAGATTCCAGCGCAGGGCCACGGCCTCGCCGACCTCCGCGTGGGTGAACTCGAGCAAGGTGCGTTCCGCCTCAATGGGACTAACACCCGCCTCCCGCTCCATGTTCAGGACATGCTGGTATCCGGCGCCGGCTTGGACGGCAAAGATGAGCTTCCCGATGTCGTGCAACAGGCCGGCCGTGAAGGCCTCCTCCTCCCCGCTTTTCAGGCGTTGCGCCAGCAGGCGCGCCGCCGTGGCGGTGGCGATTGAGTGGCGCCAAAAGTCCCCCAGTTTAAGGCGCTCGGTGCGGAAAGCATCGAAGGCGCCCAAGCCGATGATCATTCCCTGCACGTTGGAAAACCCGAGGATGCCCACCGCATCGGCGATCGTGCTCACGCGGCGCGTGAAGCCGAAGAACGCGGAGTTGGCCACCCGGAGAATTTTCGCCGAGATGGCCGGATCGCGGTTGATCACTTCCTGCACCGTTTCGGCGTCGCTCTTGGGATCCTGCAACACCTCCAAGGCGTGCATCACCACGCCGGGCAGCGTCGGGACGTCGAACAGTTCGATCGGGGCAAAGCGCGACAACGAATGCGGCGCGGGTTTGCCGCCGCCGGTGAATCCCGCGGTATCCCCCAGCCCCGGAGCGAGGCCGGGGTGGATCAGCTGAAAAACGTGAATCGGGCGGGGCAGGTCGCGCAAGCGGTGCAGCCCGAGATCGCGCAGCGTCACGCCCTCCGGCAGCGACGTTCCCAGCGGACGCTCGGTCGCGGAACTCAGCAACGTTTGTCCGCCGCGCGCCAGGGACAGCAGACGGCCGCAACGGTTGAGAGTCGTGCCGAAATAGTCGCCTTTCCGCACGTAGGCCGGGCCCGTGTGCAGGGCCAGGCGCAGGCGCAGCGGCGTGTTCGTCGGCCAGATTTCACCCGTAATCCCCTGCTGAATCTCGTAGGCGGCGCAGACGCCATCCGAAGCGCGTTCAAAGGCCGCGCAAAACGCGTCACCCGCGGTTTTGAATACCCGACCGTGATATCGCAGGACGGCCGCGGCCAAGAGGTCGTCGTGCTGGTGCAGCGCCTTGCGCATCGGTTCCGCCTCCTGCTCCCACATCCCCGTGGAGCCCTCGATGTCGGAAAAAAGAAACGTGCGCGTCACCAGCAGGGCGTCGCCGATCGCCGGCCACGTGTCCGGCATGGCCTGTGTCGTTTTTTTCACTCAGGGAAAATCATCGGCTGCCCCGCGTGATTGTCGAGGCCCGGAAACTCGGCGAGGCACCCCACCGCGGCGGCCGGAGACTCTTACCTACATCCCGGCGACGTTCGGGGAGAAAAAATAACGCGGCGCTCCGCCGCACCTTTTGGTTTTGTTTCGAGGTGGAGCGCATTGACCTCAACGCGCTTGGCCCGAATCGCCCTGTAGCCCCCGAACCAGCGGGTTGAGGTCAACCCGCTCCCCCTACTTTCAATCGAACCATTCGTCGTGCGGGTCGAAGGCCGGAATCGCCACGTTGACGATTTTGAATTTTCCCACGAGCCGGTGCCGGCAGCCGGGTTTGATGAAGATCGACATCATCGGTTTCGCGGGGATGCGCTCGCCGTCGAGCTCCATGAAACCCGAGCCCTCGAGCACGAGATAGATCTCGGTCATCGTTTTGTGATAGTGGGTCTTCGCGTCGATCGAGATGTCGACGAGGTGGATGGTCGCGAGCTTGTTGTCGGGCGTCGCGAAGCCGCGGCGCGAATGGCCGCACGGGCACGGCACGGCGGGCACCGTGTCGAGCTGCGTGACCATGAATTTTTTCTCACTCATGGCGGTCGCTGCCCGGCGGCGGCGAGCCGGCAGGGCGGCGGCCGCCGCGGATGAGGCGGGAGCGGCGCGGCTTGTCGGACGCGGAGGCGGCGCCGGCTTCTTCGCCGGCTTCCTCGGATTCCTCGTCCTCGCTCGCGAACTTCGAGGCCTTGGCATTGAGCCACAGCTCGCCCTTGCCGTTCTTGTTCAGCCAGAGAATCTCGTCGGCGAGCGGCACGAACACCGGCT
>JANOAF010000518.1:0-10091 GCA_031411015.1 Opitutaceae bacterium
GTGATGACGATCCAGCCGCTGTTGTTGCCCTTGGTTTTCTGGAGAACGACGTTGGCGACGACACCGTCGCCGAGCGTGATGAGGATCATGGTGCCGACGAGTTCGGCGAGGAAGGGAGACATGCGGGATGGGGTGGGGTGAACGGCGGCGCAGACGGCGCGTCGCAAAGAGGCAAACCATCGTCCCGGAAAAATCGAGTCCCCAAATACGGGAACCGTCGCGCATTTTTATTCGGGCACCAGCTCCGGCACGATCGGTTTGCCGATGTCGCGGCGGATTGATTCGAGGTTTTCGCGGATGAGGGCGCCCATCGATTCGCAGCGGAGGTAATCCTTGCGCTGGTAGTGCTCGGCGAGTTCGGCGCGCAGCGAGTGGATTTTCTCCTGCGGCGCGAGGGTGTCGCGGCCCATGCTGTGGAGCAGGAGGCCGAGCCGCTCGGAGGCGAGCGAGGCGCGCTGGAGCATGAGCGTCTGCTCCTCGCGGCGGTATTGGTGCGCGGTCTCGAGGCGCAGGTGCCGCTGGCAGAAGCGGACGAGTGGCAGGTTGTCCTTAAAAAACTGCGGCAGGTAGAAATTTTTCCGCCCGTCGTAGCTCTGCTGGTCGAAATCCATCGCGCGAATCCGCACCTGCGCCTCCTCGAAGTCAGGCGTGACCACGACGACAAAATTATAGGAGCGCATGTCGCCGAGCAGCCGCACGAAACAGCGTTCGTTAAATTTCACCAGCTCCTTGGCCACGCGGATCGGTTTCAGCTCGGGGCGCCGGCCGAGCCAGTCGGAAATAAAAATGTCACCCGGCACGCCCGCGACGTGCTCCTCGATCAGCGTTTCCCCCTGCGAGAGAAAGTTGAGGCGGTTGGGCGAGAGCAGGTGCTCGAGCTCGATGCCGTAGATGCGTGAGGCGTCCGCCTTCTTCACGTAGAAATAATCCTGATTGTCGTTGTAGGCGTTGACGATTCGCACGCGAAACGGCGTCGAGTTCCCAAACGTGCAAAAGTCCACGCGGTCGACGTAGAGGTGGTTCACCACTGAGAGATCGCCGTCGACCTTCAGCCACGCATAAACCTCCTTCAGCGCTTCGTTGAGCGCGCTCATTTCGGAAGCAGGGTAGATGACGGTGTCCCAGAGCGTGGGCTTCCCGGTCTCGTCGGTGAGCGGGATGACTTCCTGAAACGCGCGCAGCCGCGCGTAGGTGACCGGCAGCTCACGCTCGCGCTTGTAGCGATGCAGGTAGCCGCGCAGGTCCGGACTGATCGGGAAGCTGGGCTTGCGCTGCGTCGGCAGCGGATTACGAGTGCCGGGATCGGCCATGGGCGAACGTTTGGGTGCGCTCCGGGGCGACGCAACCCCGCGGTGCGCGCAGGGGAATGCTCGATTGCGAACGAATGCGGGCACAGGAACGTGCCCGCCCATCCAGCACGACTGGCCGCGGAAGTCCAAAAGCAACGGGTGTTGTTATTACAAAGGCCGCGTGAGCACGGCGATCGACTGCCCGAACTCCACGACGCCCGCAGCCTCACGGCCATCCGCGTAACGAAAACTCTTCACGAGTTCGATCCACGGTTGATAACCGTCGTGCAGCGCCGTCACTTCCAGTCCGAGGTGTTGGCTCCACGCTGCAATCCCATCCTTGCTCACAAACATATTGAGGACGCGGTTGGGATTAGTGTCCGCCACCGTGAGTTCGAAGAGCGTCCAGTGTGAGGGCACGGCGAAATCGAGGTAACTGAAAACGATTTTTCCCCCGGGCCGGAGCACGCGTTTCGCTTCGGCGAGATATTTGTAGATGTCTTCGTGCAGCAGGTGGGTGAACACGCTGAAGAAACACACGAAGTCGGCGCATGCATCCGGCGCCGGAATCACGAAGCCTTGCGCCGTGTGGAATTCCCAATCGTCACGCGGGCAAATTTTCCGGGCATAGGCCGTCAGCTCAGGTAGAATATCGGTGCCGTAGTAACTCGTCCCCCCCCCCCCCGCGCGAAGAAAGGGCGCGAGCTTCACGGCGAGCCGCCCGCTGCCGCACCCGATGTCGATCACCGTGTGCTCCGGCTGCAGCCCGAGCGTGCGCAGCGTGCTCAACTCCAAAATGCCGATGGCATCCGACTGCCCGCCGACGATGAGATCCATCGCGACCTCTTCGCCGTGCAGCGCCGTGAGGTGGGCGAGGGTGGCTTGATAGCTGGCGAGGTAGTCGGGAAGATTCATGCGAGGAAAGGAATTGTGGCTCAACCGCGCGCGACTCGAATCAAAAAACGGGGCGAAGATGATCGAGTCAGGGCGCATCTCAGGTTTCTTGCCGCGGTCGGCACCGGGCGTAGCGCGGTCAGGCGGCTGACCGCGTTTTCCGACCCAACACGGGCGGGACGCCCGTGCCACGTGGCATGGGCGTCCCGTCCATGGCTGCAAACCGGCGGTCGCTCAAAACCTGATTTACGCGCTCGGACTGGCACCGTTGTTTCCGCGCTTGTGCATTCCGTGGGTGAAAATCTAATCCGCTCCGCCGTCATGCATTCCCGGATCACCGCACATTTTTTCCGCCGACTCGGCCTCATCGCCGCGAGCCTGATGCTCGCGATGGGCGTGCACGCCGCAGAAGTCGTGGGTCGCGTCGAGGTCGCCGAGGTCACGGCGACGGGAGCGACGATGCGCTGGCGGACGGATGTGCCGACGGGTTCGCGCGTCGATTACGGCATGGCGCCGGAAAAGCTCGCGCAGAAGGCGGAGGGCGGTGCGATCGCGGACGCGCATGTCGTCACGCTTACCGGCCTCGCGCCCGGCACGAAATATTTTTTCGCGGTGGGCACGGCGCGACGGCAGCTCGCGAAGGGCGAATTCACGACGGCACCGGCGGCCGGGCAGGCTGAATCCGTCGCGCCCGCCGCGCCCTCGGCGCCCATCGCCACGAATCGTTCGTCGCCCCCCGCCGCAAAATCTCCGCCGTCGCCACCGCCCGCCGCCGCACCGCCGCCGCGCCAGACGTGGGGCAATCTTTCATCGCTCGAAGATCATTTTCAGCGGCACGGCGCGGATGTCGCCGCGAAGAACGCCGACGACTACGCGCGCAAGGCGTGGGAATTTCGGCAGCGCGCGCGGAAGGGCGAGCTGCTCGCGAAGGTAGATGACGATGGCGTGCAGCGCGTCTTCGATCCGAAGAGCGGGTTGTTCGCGGCCTACAATCGCGACGGGACGACGAAGACTTTTTTCAAGCCCGACAGTCGGGGCTATTTTGAGCGGCAGCCTGGCAAACCCGTGAAAGCGATCACTCCTTGAACCTGAAATCGTGAAGACTCACCTCTGCCCCGTCTGCGCCTGGCCCGAATTGAAAGAAACGCCGCGCCCCAAGGCCGGCGGCGGCTCCTTCGAGATCTGCCCGTCGTGTGGATTTCAGTTTGGCGTCTCCGACGATGATCGCGGACACACGTTTGCCGGCTGGCGGAAAACGTGGGTGACGGCCGGCGCGCCGTGGTCGAGTAAAGCCCGGCCCGCGCCCGTGGGTTGGGATGCGGCCGCGCAACTCAAACACCTCGCGCGCTGACGAGCGGCTACTGGCTTCGATAACGACCTGCCGTTTCCGTCCCGGCGGCTTGGCAAGCAGCGCGCGCATTTCCACCAGCATCCGCGCGCATCAATGCGCGGGCAGCTCGAACCAAAAAACACTTCCGCCCCTGGCCGGAAAATCCGCGCCGACCGTGCCCGACTGCGATTCGACAAGGTGCTTCACGATCGCGAGGCCGAGGCCGTTGCTTTCCTCGCCGCCCGTGGGGCGGACGGAGATGCGCGCGTGCTCGCGAAACAATTGCGCGCGCTCGGCCTCGGGCACGCCCGGGCCGTTGTCGTGCAGTTCGACGCGCACGCGCGGACCGGCGATCCGCGCGCGAATCGTCACCCGGCCGCCGAGCGGCGTAAACTTGAGCGCGTTGCTCGGGAGATTCGTGAAGGCTTGATAGATCAGCGTGGCATCGCAGCGCGCGGGCGGCAGCGATTCACCGGGCTCCGCGGTGAGGGCGATCTGTTTGCGCTCGGCGGCTGGGGCGTGCTGGCGCACGACGGCATCCGCGAGCAGATTGAGGTCGACGCGGGCGGCGGGGCCGGCGTCGCTCGCCGGTGGGGAGCGCAGCCCCAGAAACGTGTCGATGATCCGGCGCATGTGCGTGGCGGATTCGGAAATACTTCCAAGGTGACGCGCCAGGTCGGCGGAGCCGCGCGCGGCGGGCTGGCGGCGCGCCATCTCGCCCGCGATCAGAATCAGGCAAAGCGGGTTGCGCAGATCGTGGCCGGCGATCCGGATGAAGTTTTCCTGCCGCGCCAGCTGTTGCTCCAGCTCGCGGCGCAGCCGGCGCAAAGTGAGATGAGTGCGCACGCGCGCGAGCGCTTCCTCGTGCTCGATCGGCTTGGTGATGTAATCGACGCCGCCGGCGGTGAAGGCCTTCACCTTGTCCGCGGTTTCGTTGAGCGCCGTCATGAAAATCACGGGCACGTCGGCCGTGCTTTCGCGGGCCTGGAAGCGCCGGCAGGTCTCGAACCCGTCGAGTCCGGGCATCATCACATCGAGGAGGATCAAGTCGGGCTGGGTCTGCGTGGTCTGCGCGAGCGCCTCTTCACCATCTTCCGCCACCATGAGTTGATAGCCGGCGGCGCTGAGCGTTTCGACGAGCACGCCGAGGTTGGCCGGCGTGTCATCCACGATGAGAATCGTCTCGGGCATGGTCAGGGTAGGTAAGGGGCGACGAACTGGCGGACGGCCTTCATCTTAAACCGGGCCGCGAGTTCAAGCACGTGTTGGGCGAAAGGGGCGTATTTCGGGTCGAGGGCGAGGAGCGTCTCGGCGCGTTGGCGGAGGCCGAGCACATCGCCCTTGGCGGCGAGGTCGTGCAGCGCAGTCGCCTCGCCCGGCGGCGGGGGAGCGACGACCGCGGCGAACGGCTCGCGTGAATCCACGGGCTCGGCCTGCTGCCACGTGAGGCTGAGCAAAGTGCCAATCTGCGCCCACAGATCCTCTTCGCGAAAAGGTTTGGCGAGAAACGCATCGCACCCCGCCGTGAAGCACTCGCGCCGATCCAGATCGTAGGCGCTGGCGGAGATGGCGATGATCCGCAGAGCCGGCCCGAGATCGGAGCGCCGGATGCGGCGCGTGGCTTCAAGGCCGTCGATGCCGCCGGGCAGCCGAAGATCCATCAACACGAGATCGGGACGGAATTTGGCCGCCTCGCTCACCGCGGTCTCGCCGTCGGCGACGGCGGTGACCTCGAAGCCCAGCGGCGTCAGCATATCGACGAGCACGGCGCGATTGGCGGTGTTGTCATCGACGACGAGCACGCGGCGGCGCGGTCCTTCGTAGCCGAGGACCGCGTGGCGGGTGCGACTGGCGACGGGAGCGACGGCGCTGTCGGGCAGCAAGACGTCGAACCAAAAGCGGCTGCCCCAGCCGGGCTTGCTCTCCACGCTGAGCTGGCCGCCCATGCGTTCGACCAGGCTGCGGCTGATCGCGAGCCCGAGGCCGGTGCCGGAAGCGGCGGCGCCGGCGTTGTGGCCCACCTGGGTAAACGGTTCGAAGAGTTTGGTGATGTCCGCCGCCGCGATGCCCGGGCCGGTGTCGCTGACGGAAAAGCGAATCGCGCCGCCGCCGTCGGTGACGACGCGCTGCACGGAAAACACGGCGCCGCCCTGCGCTGTGAATTTCACGGCATTGGCCACGAGATTGAACACCACTTGCCGCAGCCGCTGTTCGTCGCCGCGCACCCAGCGCGGCAGATCGGTGGCGAAGGCCGTCTCAAACAGAATGCCTTTTTCACGGGCGCGCGGGGCGAACACCCGCTCAACGCCCGCGGTAAATTCCGGCAGGTCAAAATCGGCCGGGTGCAGATCGATCCGCCCCGCCTCGATCTTGGAGAGATCGAGCACGTCGTTGATCAGCGCGAGCAAGTGTTCGGCGGATTCGTGGATGACATCGATGCCGCCGCGCTGCTTGTCGCCGAGGGCGGCGTCCCGGCGGAGAATCTGGGTGTAGCCGAGGATGCCGTTGAGCGGCGTGCGCAGCTCGTGGCTCACGCTCGCCAGGAAATAACTCTTCGCGCGGCTTGCCGTATCGGCGGCCTCCTTGGCGGCGTTGAGCGCGCGCGCAGCTTCGTGGCGCTGGGTCGTGTCGTTGGCGACGCCCTCGAAATGATCGATTTCTCCGGCGGCGTTGCGCACCGCACGCACCGACTCCGAGACCCAGCAGGTCGTGCCATCGCGCCGGTAAACCTCGGACTCGAAACCAGAGACTTCGTCGCTCCGCTGAATGAGGGCGAAAAATTCCTCACGCCGGTTGGGGCGCACGTAGATTTGGTGCTGGATGTCATTCACGGCGGTGAGCAGCTCGGCGGGCGAGCCGTAGCCGAGCATGCGCGCGAGCGCGGGATTCGCGCTCATGAAGCGGCCATCCGGCGAGCTGAGGTAGAGGCCCTCGAGGGCGTTTTCGAAAATGCTCCGGTATTTTCGTTCCGCGAGTGCCAGCGCCTCGTCTGCCTGGCGGCGTTGCACGGCGACGGCCGTTTGCTCGGCAACGAAGTTGAGCAGCCGCAAATCCTCCTCGCGGTAGGCGTCGGAGCGAGCGTAGTCCTGCAGCGCAATCACCCCGAGGGCGCGGCCGCCGACGATCAGCGGGGCGGCGAGCCGCTGGGCGGCGGGGTGTTCGAGCGGCAGGTAGGGACCGCGGGCGGCAAGCAACCCGGGGAGCTCGGCCGCACTCATGATCGCGGGGCGCTGGGTGTGGAGGATATATTCGGTGAACCCGTTGCCGGGCGCGCGCGGGGGCGGGGGCGCGACGCGCTCGTCGGTAAAATAGGGAAACGAAAGCTCGGTGCCGTCGGCGTTGAGCAGCGCGACGTAGAGGTTTTTTGCGGGCATCAAGCCGCCGATGATCTTGTGCACCTCGGCAAACAGCGTGGTGAGTTTTTCCTCCGCCAGGGCCGCCCGGGAGATCTGATAGGTCGCCGCTTGCACGCGATCGCGCCGGTGGCGCTCGGTCACATCGACCCCGACAGTGAGCATGCACGGCGCGCCGCTGAGCTCGATTAACTCGGCGTTGAGGAGCAGGGTGAGGATGGTGCCGTCCTTGCAGCGGAAATCCGCCTCGTGGTCGCGGATGACGCGGTGCGTGCGGATGCGTTGGAAAAACGAGTCGCGTTGCGCCGGGTCGAACCAGAGCCCGAGATCGAGCGTGTTGCGGCCGATGGCCTCGGCCTTGGTGTAGCCGGAGCTGCGCTCGAAGGCGGGATTGACCGTGATGAGGCGGCCATCCACGGCGCTGGCGATCAACATGAACGCGGGGCTGGAGTTGAAACTCTTCTCGAAGGAAGCGTGGGCGTCGCGCTGGGCGGCCTCGATTTGCCGGCGATGCACGGCGGCCGCCGCCTGATCGGCGACGAACATCAGGAGCTTCAGATCGGCGTCGGTGTAGGCGTTGGGATTGTGGTAATCCTGCGCCGCGATGACGCCAATCGCGCGGCCGTCGATGATGAGCGGCGCGCCCAGCCAGAGGGCGGAGGGCCGGCCGGTGGGTCGGTAGCGGTCGTCGCCGCGAAGCATGACCGTGATTTGATCGGCGGTGGTGCGGAGGGGTTTGGCGGTGTGGATGACGTATTCCGTGAGTCCGGCACCGCGTTTGCGGGGCGCGGGGGGCGAGGTGGTTTCGTCGACGAAGTAGGGAAAGGACAGGACCTCGCTGTCCGGGCTGAGCAGCGCGACGTAGAAATTCTTGGCGGAGATCAGGCTGCCGACGATGCGGTGCATGACGGCGAAGAGCGCGGGTAATTCGCCACCCGCCAGCACCGCCTGCGAGATCGCGTAGGTGGCGGACTGGACTTGTTCGCGCCGCCGCAGTTCGGTGATATCGGTCGCGACCGTGAGGAGCGAGGGCTCGCCGTCGTGCGTGAGGATGTCGGCGTGAATGAGGAAATGACCGATCTCGCCGGATTTGACGCGGAGGGCGCCCTCGAAATCCCGCACCATGCCGCGCTCCTTGAGCTGGGAGAGGAAGACGTCGCGTTGGTCGGTAAACGCCCAGAGGTTGAGTTCGTCGGTGGTGCGGCCGATGACTTCCTCGTGCGAGTAACCGGAAGCGCGGCAAAACGAGGCGTTGGCCGCGGTGATTTTACGATCGGAGAGCCGGCTGATGCCCATCAGGGCCGGACTCGCGTGGAAACTTTTCTCAAAATACGACTGTGCCTCGCGCTGGGCTGTCCCGATGGCAGCGGCGGTGGGCGCGGGCGGATTGGTGGCAGCGGGGTCGAGTGGCGCGGGCGGCACAGGACGGCAGGGAAACAAACGGTGCCGCGCAGCGCAATGATGCGTTCGGCGAGGCGAGCGTTTCGTGGGGCGACCCGGGGGGCCGGGGGGCGGGCGATTCGATTCAGGCTGGCGGCAGATCGTGCCGCGATTCGATCAGCGTGTCCGCAAGGAGCGCGTAAGTGCGGGCCCAGGCGTCGTGGACGGCGGGCGTGAAATCGCCGCCAAGGCCCTTCTCCAGCGTCCACAGCAACGCGGTGGCGGCGGTGGAGCTGTGTTCGCTCCCGAGGCCAAATCCGGCCGGGCGCATCCCGGCACGGCGGATCGCGGGCACCACCGCTTCGATATGATCGAGCGAGCCGACCGCCGCCGCCATCGTGGCCCTGAGTTTGGAACCCTGCTCGTGCATGTCGCCCGAGAAGCGCTCTCGCAGCTTCGGATCCAGTTCAAACAGCCGGGCAAAGAACAGCGCGGCAGCTTGAGGTGCGATCCGGGCGATCTTGCGAAACGAGTCCTGCACGAGACTGATTTCGATGGGAGTCATGATGAATGGCGGGCGGCGGTCGGGACGCGAGAGAGTGAGATCTTAGGCGGCGAAGGGGTGGCGTTCGCGCTCTGGCGAATGCAGGGCGGGCGTCGCTGCAGCGGCTGGCGCGATGGCGAGACGCGGCAACCGGACCCGCCGGCAGCGTCCGCAGTAGTCGGCGTGAATGATGCAGCCGAGCGCGGCAGTGAAAGCCAGGGTGCCAGCGGCGGGTAAGCTGAACGGAAAAGTAGCCGCGGCGGCGAGGGCCGCCACGATCGCAGGCAATGGAAAGGCGAAAGATTTCATACGGAGAGAGAGGTCGAAGTGGCCGACATGATGCCACGAAGCGCCGGCTCGCACCATGGGCCGGACGGTAATGGGCCACTTGACCCAAAATGCCGCGCGGCGAGGGAAGTGTGCGTTGGGATAGGGGCGGAAATCAGGTTTTGAGCGACCGGCTGGCTTGAGGACATGGGCGGGACGACCATGCCCGTGCCACTTCATACGTTGCCCTCACTTGCTGTTACGCCCTTGGAATACCTGCCGCTTCGTGGCGGCTTTACTTCGATTCTCCGGCCGCGCACGATCGGAGCAGTGAAACGTATTCTGGTCATCGACGACGACGCGAAGCTGCGGCAAACGTATGCCGAGCTGCTCAAAAGCGAGGGTTATGCGGTCACCGAGGCGCGCAACGGGCGCGAGGGCGTGGAGCACGCCCGGCGCGAGCCGCCGGATTTGGTGCTCTGCGACATCACGATGCCCGAGATGAATGGCCACCGCGTGCTGGAGACGCTGCGCGGCGAGCCGCGCACCGCGCACCTGCCGTTTGTTTTTCTGACCGGTTGGAATGAACGCGAAGATATCCGCACCGGGATGAACTTGGGGGCCGACGACTACCTCACGAAACCGGTCGTGGCCGACGATCTCATCGCCGCGATTCGCTCTCGGTTGCGTCGGGCCGAGGCGGCCGCTCCCGCCGGTTCGGTGCGTCGGCCCGCCGGTCCGGCGACACCGGAGCAACTGGCTGGTTTGGGTCTCACGCCGCGCGAGGCGGAAGTGCTCTTTTGGGTCGCCCGGGGAAAGACCAACGACGAAATCGCAACGGTGCTCGGCATTGGCCTCACGACGGTGAAAAAACACCTCGAGAGCACGTATGCGAAGCTCGGCGTCGAGAACCGCACGACGGCGGCGGCGATGGCGCTGGAGCACCTCGGGCGCGACAGCTGAGCCGGATTCAAACCGTTCCTCCGTCGTTTTGAGTTGTAGGGCGGGGTCGCCGAACCCCGCCGGGCTTGGAA